>JAEUKC010000189.1:0-18708 GCA_016794445.1 Myxococcales bacterium | reverse complement strand
GCGAGCGAGAAGGCGTCTCCCGCGGTCTTCGCGATGAGCCCGGGGTCGGTGAACAGCGTGCTCGTCGAGCCCTCCCAGACGCTCCACGCGCGCGCCGCCTCCTGGCGGACCGCGGGGTCGTCGCCGGTGAGGCGCTCGTAGTAGGCGTGCAGCAGATCGCCGCGCTCGGCCTCGGGGATCGGCGCGAGGTAGCCCTCCCACGCGTCGGGGAACAGCGCGCTCGCCCCGCGCTGGTAGAACCAGTCGATCTCCTGCTTGCGCACGAGGAAGATGCCGCGGAGCACGAGCTCGGTCACGCGCTCGGGGTGGGTCTCGGCGTAGGCGAGCGCGAGCGTGCTGCCCCACGAGCCGCCGAACACCTGCCAGCGGTCGATCGCGAGGTGGTTGCGCAGGCGCTCCATGTCGGCGACGAGATCCCAGGTGGTGTTCTCGCGGAGCTCGGCGTGCGGCGTCGAGCGCCCGCAGCCGCGCTGATCGAAGAGGACGATGCGGTAGGCCGCGGGGTCGAAGAACCTCCGCATGCGCGGCTCGGTGCCGCCGCCCGGTCCCCCGTGCACGAACACGACGGGCTTGCCCTGCGGGTTGCCGGACTGCTCGTAGTAGAGCTCGTGCAGCTCGCTCACGCGCAGGCGTCCAGCGTCGAAGGGCTCGAGGGCGGGGTAGAGGGTGCGCCGTTCCTGGGACATCGCCCGCGACGTTAACACGGCGACGACGCCCCCGCGCTCGTGCTGGTTGCACCCCGGCCCCTTTGGCTCTGTTCTCCCGGCATGGCTCTCCCTCCGCGTCCCTCGGCAGTGGTCACTGGCGGCGCCAGCGGTCTCGGTCGCGCCCTCTGCATCGCGCTCGCCGGGCGCGGCGCGCGCATCCTGGTCGGCGACCTCGACGAGGCCGGCGCGCGGGAGACCATCTCGCGCCTGCGCGGCGCCGAGGCCCACTTCCGCCGGTGCGACGTCTCCAAGCCCGAAGAGGTCGCGGGGCTCGCGGACGAGGCCTACGAGCGCTTCGGCGCCGTCGATCTGCTGGTGAACAACGCCGGCGTCGCGGTGAGCGGTCAGGTCGGCGACATCTCGCTCGACGACTGGCAGTGGATCATGGGCATCAACCTGTGGGGTGTGATCTACGGCTGCCACCACTTCTTGCCGCGCATGCGCGCCACCGCGCGCGGCCACATCCTCAACGTGGCCTCCGCGGCCGGCCTGCTCAGCGCGCCCAACATGGCGCCGTACAACGTCACCAAGAGCGCCGTGGTCGCGCTCTCCGAGACCCTCTACGGCGACCTCGCCGGCGGCCCGGTGGGCGTGAGCGTGCTCTGCCCCACGTTCTTCAAGACCAACATCGGCAAGAGCGGGCGCACCACCGACAAGAGCCTCGGGCCGGTGCTCGAGGCGCTCCTCGAGCGCGGGAAGATCCAGGCCGAGGGGGTCGCCGAGCTCGCGCTCCAGGGCTGCGAGCGCGGAGACCTCTACATCACCCCGCACGCCGACGGGCGCGCCATGTGGCGCATCAAGCGCCTGTCGCCGAGCGTGTTCCACAAGCTCACCCCCAAGGTGATGGAGTGGCAGCTCTCGCGGCTCCGCGAGAAGATCGGGCACCAGGGATGAGGCTGGGCCTGTTCTTCGTGGGATGTCTGTCGCTCGTCGGCGCGTGCCGGGACGAGCCCATCCGCAGCGACCTCAAGCCGGCCGAGGTGGGGGCCGACAAGGCCACCGGCCCCAAGCTCGTGTTCGTCAAGGCGCCCGAGGGGGACGTCGTCGCCGCCGTCAAGCGCGCGCAGGCCGACGCGACCGCGGCCGGACAGCGACTCGTGGTCTACGTCGGCGCCCCGTGGTGCGAGCCCTGCAAGCACTTCCACGAGGCGGTGGAGTCCGGGAAGCTCGACGCGAAGCTCCCGCGCATCCGGCTGCTCGAGTTCGACCTCGACCTCGACGAGACCCGCCTCGCGCAGGCGGGCTACGTGACCAAGTACATCCCCTTGTTCGCGCTCGCCGGCCCCGACGGCCGCAGCAACGGCAAGCAGATCGCGGGCTCGATCAAGGGCGAAGGAGCCGCGGACGAGATCACGCCGCGGCTCCTCCAGCTGCTCCGCTAGTTCAGCGGCACTCCTGGGTCTGCGTCACGTTCGCCGCGACGCAGGTGCCGGCGAGCTTGCCGAGCGAGCACGTGCGGTAGGTGCCCTTGGCGCCGCACGCAGGCACGGCCGCGTCCGTCCACCCGCTGCCGAGGCAGGACGGGAAGCCCTTGAACGAGATGTACGAGCAGCCGCTCGTCGACGCGAGCGAGTTCCAGCGCTTGGTGTCGACGCCGTCGCAGTTGTAGTCGAACTTGTACGTGCCCTTGCAGCTGAAGGTGCCGGTGATGGGGCTGTAGATCAGGCTCCCGCTGCAGTACGAGGACGCGAAGTAGCTCGACTGCGTGGGGAACACCGAGCTGTTGGAGCCGTGGCAGTCGCTCGTGGCCGCGTCGACCGGCGCGCGGCGGGTGTAGTCGGCCGGGCAGGTCACCGCGGTCAGCGTGGCCGCGCCCGAGATGGCGTAGCCGTCCTTGTCCGGGTCCGCGTAGCAGAGGCAGCTCGGCGCCGTGGTGTCGCTGGTGGCGGTGTTGCAGTCGTTGTCCTTGCCGTCCTTGCACTCGAACGCACCAGGGAACGCAGCCGGATCCGCGTCGTTGCAGTCGAGGTCGCACCCGACGCCGTCCTTGTCGGCGTCCGGGTAGGAGCACTTGCCCGAGCCGGGATCGCAGGTGCCGCTGCAGCCCGCCTTGCCACCCGCGTCGCACTTGACGGCGGTGCCGGCCACGCACTTGTGGGTGGCCACGTCGCACTTCTCGACGCCGCTGCAGAGGTCACCGTCGTCGCAGTCCTTGTCGGCCTTGCACGAGAACGAGCAGTCGGTCTTGCAGCCGTCCGAGTCGTCGGTGTTGCCGTCGTCGCAGTCCTCGCCGGAGTCGATGATCTTGTTGCCGCAACCCGGCTTGAGGCAGACGTCGCCCTTGCAGGTGCCGCTGCTGCCGTCGGGGCGCTTGCAGGCCTTGTCCGGGGTGACCGTCGCGGCCTTGCACACGGGCTTCTTCGGGTCGGTCTTGTCGCAGGTGTCGGTCGTGCAGTCGTTCTTGTCGTCGCAGTCGGTGTCGGCCTTGCAGTCGAGGTGACAGGAGGTACACCCGTCGCCGGCCACCGTGTTGCCGTCCTCGCAGTCCTCGCCCGCGGCCGTGTTGACGTACCCGTCGCCGCACTTGGAGGCAGCGCACGCGCCCTTGAGGCAGATCGCCCCGCCGCCACAGTCGGTGCCGTCGGCCTTGCCCGTGCAATCGAACGTGCCGCCGTCGGCGCCGCCGTCGGTGGCTCCGTCGTCGGTCGAGGCGTCCGTCGAGGCGTCGGTGTCGACCGGCTCGCGCGCCGGATCGGAGCAGCCCACGGCCCAGGCCGAGACGAGAATCAGGAAGAGGGAAGTCGAGACGCGCATGGAGTGCCTCCGGAAGACGACAAGCGAAACGAAGAGCGAGGAGGTCTTGGTATAGTCCGCAAAGCCTCCTCGGGCCATCCTGGGTCGCCCCGGCGAGGCCGGCGTTTCGGGTCGCCGGTCTTGCCCGAAGGTCACCGCGCGCTCGCTCCCCAGAACTCGACAGCCGTTTTGGTGAGCTCGACGCCCTTGCCGGTGCTGGGATCGAGCGAGAGCACGCGGCCCTCGCAGGTGAGCCCGTACAGCGTGGGGCCGAACGCGGCGACCCCCCAGATGCAGCGGTAGCCGGTCCGCCCGAGGACCTTGGCCGCGCCGCTCGTGGCGTCGAACTCGACGAGGGCGTCGTCGGTGGCGGTCCGCGCGGTCGCGAGCAGCCGCGTGCCCAGGAACGCGATGTCCCCGGAGGCGACCAGACCGGCCGGGTAGCTCGCGAACAGCTTGGTGGCACCGGTCGTGCGGTCGATGGTGTAGACGCGGTTGCCCCCCGCGCCGTAGACGGTGCCGTCGGGCGCGGCGTCGAGCGCCACCAGCGAGGGGCTGATCGCGACGGTCCCCGTGCACGCGCCGCTCTTCAGGTCGACCACGCAGAGGCCGGTGGTACCGAGGCCGTAGAGGACGCCGGTCGGGTGCAGCGCGAGGTCGGTGAGCGTGGCGAAGGTGGGCCCGATCTTCTTGACCTCGCCGGATGGCAGGCGGATCTCGTACAGATCGGTGGCCGAGTGCGCGAGCGCGCGCGCCTGGCACCCGAGGACGGGGTCGCAGCCGTGGCTGATCGGGCAGAGGCTGTCGTCGGGGCGGTGCTTGCAGCTCTTGCTCGCTTCGTCGCAGGTGTCGACGGTGCAGGACACCGGGTCGGCGCAGCTGCGGGGGACCGTCGTGCACCCCTTGCCGATCACGCACGCCTCGGCGCCGTTGCAGAACACGCCGTCGTCGCAGCGGGCGTCGTCGGGGACGTTGCGGCAGAATCCCAGCGAGAGGTCGCACACGTCCCTCGTGCAGGCGAGGCCGTCGTCGCAGTCAGGGTCGGAGGTGCAGCCGGTGTCGGTGACGGGGACGTCGGGTTCGGTGTCGAAAGAGGCGCTGTCCGAGAACCCCGTGTCCGAGAACCCCGTGTCCGAGGACCCCGTGTCCGAGAACCCGTCGGCGCCGCTGTCGGCGGCGTCGGTCGGCCCCTCGCCGGGCAGGAGCGCCGTGCGCGCGCCACACCCGAGCGCGAACGACAGCGAGAGGAGCAGCGCGCGACGCATCGACCCCTCGTAGGTCGGGGAGCCCGCATCCTCAACCGAGGGCGGCGCACCGGCGATCCTTTCGGTAGGCTCGGAGGGTGCGGCGCGTCCTCTCCTCGGCGGTGCTCGCGGTGACCCTCGCCGCGAGCCACGCCTCTGCGTTCGTGCCGCCGAACCTCGGCCCGGCGGTCACCGACATGGTGACGATCCCCGCCACCCACGCGACCCTCGGCGGCGCGCGCACGGCCGGCGGGCTGAGCTTCGACGCACCGGTTCGCGACGTGGACCTCGGCGCGTTCGCCATCGATCGCTACGAGGTGACCGTGGCCGCCTACGCGAAGTGCGTGAGCGCCGGCGCGTGCGCGGTGCCGGACAAGGCCGAGTGCAACGTCCCCGAGGCGATCAGCTACGGCAAGCTCGGCCACGAGCAGCACCCGGTCAACTGCGTCACCTACGGCGAGGCCGCCGCGTACTGCGCGTGGGCGCACAAACGAATGCCGAGGAGCGCCGAGTGGGAGGTGGCCCAGCGGGGCCCTGCGCTGTTCACGTTCCCCTGGGGGAACGAGCTCCCGGTGCTCGGGGCGAGCAACGGCTGCGATCACAGCTGCGCCACCGTCGCGCGCGCGCTGACCGGGGTGGACTACGAACCCGTGTGGTCGGACAAGGGCTTCGACGACGGCTGGGCCATGACCGCGCCCGTCGGCTCGTTCCCGGGGGACAAGAGCCCCTACGGCGTGCACGACCTCGCCGCGAACCTCGCCGAGTGGGTCGATCCCGAGGACGAGGCCGACCTCGGCGGCAGCGTGTCGTTCACGCCCGTGGTCGCCGTCGGCGACCGACAGCTGCGCGGGGGCTCGTGGGCCACCAACGTGTTCTCGACGATGTCCTTCGCCGGACGCGATCGGGTCGACGGCAGCTTCCGTGGCGGCTGGGTCGGCTTTCGTTGCGCGCGCGACGCGACCACCTTGTGACTTGAAGGCCCGCCCCCGACCCGCCAACCTGGGGTGATGTTCTTCAAGAACGAACCGGGGAAGAAGAGCCAGCCTGGCGCGGGCGAGCCCTCCGCGCGCGTGCTGCCGCTGCTCCCCCTGCGGGACATCGTCGTGTTCCCGCACATGGTCTCCCAGCTGTTCGTCGGCCGCGACCGCTCGATCGCCGCCCTCGAGGAGGCCATGAACCGCGGCAAGGAGATCCTCCTCTGCGCGCAGAAGAACGCCAAGACCAACGAGCCCGCCGAGCAGGACATCTACCCGTCCGGCACCGTCGGCGCGATCATGCAGCTGCTGCGGCTGCCCGACGGCACGGTGAAGGTGCTGGTCGAGGGCAAGCGCCGCGCGCGCATCGTCAAGTTCGTGCCCCACGAGTCGTGCTTCCTCTGCGAGGTCGAGCCGGTCGTCGAGCAGTGCGACGTGCGCGTCGAGGTCGAGGCGCTCATGCGCCAGGTGCAGACCGCCTTCGAGACCTACGTGAAGCTGAACAAGAAGGTCCAGCCCGAGATCCTGATGACCGTCCAGACGATCGACGAGCCGGGGAAGCTCTCGGACACGATCGTCGCCCACCTGCCCACCCTCAAGCTCCCCGACCGCCAGGCGCTCGTGGAGCTCGACGATCCGGCCGCCCGCCTCGAGCGCCTGCTCGAGCTGATGCAAGCCGAGATCGAGATCCTGCAAGTCGAGCGGAAGATTCGCAGCAGGGTCAAGAAGCAGATGGAGAAGTCGCAGAAGGAATACTACCTGAACGAGCAGATGCAGGCGATCCAGAAGGAGCTCGGCGGCGAACGCGACGAGCTCAAGAACGAGATCGTCGAGATCGAAGACAAGATCAAGCAGAAGCCGCTCTCCATCGAGGCGCGCGACCGGGCCAAGAAGGAGCTCAAGAAGCTCAAGGCCATGCACCCGACCAGCGCCGAGGCCACGGTCGTCCGCAACTACATCGACTGGATCCTCGGGCTTCCCTGGGGAGAGAAGAGCGATGAATCGTTCGACATCGAGAGCGCCGAGCGCATCCTCGACGAGGATCACTACGGTCTGAAGCGCATCAAGGAGCGCATCCTCGAGCACCTCGCCGTGCAGGCCATGACCCGCGGCGTGCGCCACGGGCTCCGCGGCCCGATCCTCTGCTTCGTCGGTCCGCCCGGCGTGGGCAAGACCTCGCTCTGCCGCTCGATCGCGCGCGCCACCGGCCGCAAGTACGTGCGCATGTCGCTCGGCGGCGTGCGCGACGAGGCCGAGATCCGCGGCCACCGCCGCACCTACATCGGCGCGATGCCCGGCAAGATCCTCCAGTCGCTCAAGAAGGTCGGCACGAGCAACCCGCTCTTCTTGCTCGACGAGGTCGACAAGATGTCGAGCGACTTCCGGGGCGACCCGGCGGCGGCGCTGCTCGAGGTGCTCGACCCGGAGCAGAACAACGCCTTCGTCGATCACTACCTCGACCTCGACTACGACCTCTCCGACGTCATGTTCATCACGACGGCGAACTCGCTGTCGGGCATCCCGGTCCCGCTCCAGGACCGCATGGAGATCATCCAGCTCGCCGGGTACACCGAGTTCGAGAAGCTGAACATCGCGGTGAAGTACCTCGTGCCCAAGCAGAAGCGCGAGTGCGGCCTCGCGCCCGACCCGGAGAGCCCGCCCGACGCGCCGGCGCCGCCGCGCAAGGTCGACCTCGATCTCACCGAGGGCGCGCTGCGCACGATCCTGCACCACTACACCAAGGAGGCGGGCGTCCGCTCGCTCGAGCGCGAGATCGCGAGCGTGTGCCGCAAGGTGGCGCGCCAGGCGCTCGAGAACCCCGAGCCCGAGCAGAAGGTGGTGGTGAGCTCGCAGAGCATCCCCAAGCTGCTCGGCATCCCCAAGTACACGATCGGTCGCAAGGAGGAGCGCGACGCGATCGGCCTCACCAACGGCCTCGCGGTCACCTCCTACGGCGGAGACCTCCTGGTGAGCGAGGTGAGCGTCTCGCCCGGCAAGGGCAAGCTGATCATCACCGGCAAGCTCGGCGACGTGATGCAGGAGTCGGCGCAGGCCGCCATGTCGTACATCCGCGCCCGCGCCACGGCGCTCGGGCTCGACCCCGAGTTCTACTCGAAGGTCGACGTGCACGTGCACTTCCCCGAGGGCGCGATCCCGAAGGACGGGCCGAGCGCGGGCATCACCATGGCCACTTCGCTCGCGAGCGCGCTGATGAAGGTGCCCGTGCGGCAAGACCTGGCCATGACCGGCGAGATCACGCTGCGGGGCCGGGTGCTGCCGATCGGCGGCCTCAAGGAGAAGCTGCTCGCGGCGCACCGCGGCGGCATCACCACGGTCCTCGTGCCCGGCGAGAACCGCAAGGACCTGCGCGAGGTCCCGCGGCGCGTGCTCAAGGCCATGCGGCTCGTGCTCGTCGAGCACATGGACCAGGTGCTCCGCGAGGCGCTGGTCGTGCCCGATCCGGACGCGATGTTCGGCGGCGCGCCCTCCACCCTCGAGTACCGCGGCGGCGAGCTCCACGAGCCCACGAGCCCCGTGCACTGAATTTGCTGCGGGGGGCTCACGCCCCCCGTGGGTCTCGGTGGCCGCGCCACCTCGCTTCGCTCGGAGTCGCAGACCAGCCTCGACGCCCCCCTGCGCCGCTGCGCGGCGGGAGCTGCCGCGCGTTCTCTGGTGGCGACGTGGTGGCCGCGCCACCTTCGCTTCGCTCGGTGTCGCAGACCAGCCTCGACGCCCCCCTGCGCCGCTCAGTTTCTGCGGGGGGCTCACGCCCCCCGTGGGTCGAGGTGGCCGCGCCACCTTCGCTTCGCTCGGTGTCGCAGACCAGCCTCGACGCCCCCCTGCGCCGCTCAGTTTCTGCGGGGGGCTCGTGGGTCGAGGTGGCCGCGCCACCTTCGCTTCGCTCGGTGTCGCAGACCAGCCTCGACGCCCCCCTGCGCCGCTCATTTCTGCGGGGGGCTCACGCCCCCCGTGGGTCGAGGTGGCCGCGCCACCTTCGCTTCGCTCGGTGTCGCAGACCAGCCTCGACGCCCCCCTGCGCCGCTGCGCGGCGGGAGCTGCCGCGGGCAGCTGGCACGGGGTGGACCCGACCTCGCTTCGCTTTGCTCAAAGTTGGAGCCCGGTCCCGGGGCGTGCGCTGCGGCAAGGTCGGCGGTGACGGGGGCGTTTCTCGGGCGGGGGAAGTCGGGCAGACTGGGGGGATGCGATTCGCCTTCCTCTCGGGCTTGGTCGGGGTGTCGGTGCTGGCGTCGGGGGCCTCGGCGGCCACGCTGCAGGTCGGGCCCACGCGCACGTACAAGAACCTCGGCGCCGTCGTGTCGGTGGTGAAGCCGGGCGACGTGGTCGAGGTCGACGGAGGGGCCACGTATCCGTCGGTGCACTTCACGGTGCCGGGCACCGCGGCGGCGAAGATCACCATTCGCGGCATCCCCGTGGCGGGCAAGCGGCCGGTCATCAGCGGCGGGAACAACGCCATCGAGGCCCAGGGCGACCACTACGTGTTCGAGGGGCTCGAGATCACCGGCGGCACCTCGCGGTGCTTCTACCACCACGCCGACGACATCACGCTGCGCGACTCGGTGGTCCACGACTGCCCGAAGCAGGGCATCCTCGGCGCCGACAACGACTCGGGCTCGCTGCTCCTCGAGTACTGCGAGGTCTACAAGTGCGGCGGTGGTGACAGGGATCACCAGATCTACATGGCCACCGACGAGAGCACGCACCCGGGCGCCGTGTTCCGCATGCAGTTCTGCTACGTGCACGACGCCAACGGCGGCAACAACGTGAAGTCGCGCGCCGAGCGCAACGAGATCTTCTACAACTGGCTCGAGGGCGCGCTCTACCACGAGCTCGAGCTCATCGGCCCCGACCCGAGCGGCGGCGTGGCCGAGGGGCTCAAGCGCGAGGACTCCGACGTGGTCGGCAACGTGCTCGTGAAGGTCGCCGACTTCCCGTTCGTGCGGACGGGGGGCGACGGCACCGGGCAGTCGAAGGGTCGCTACCGCTTCATGAACAACACGTTCATCGGCGCCGGGCCCAGCTCGACCGCGTTCCGCATCTTCGACGGCATCGACGCCATCGAGATGCACGACAACGTGTTCTTCCGCGCGGGCGGCACCTTCAACCTCACGCGCACCGTCGAGGCCAAGTGGGTCGCGGGCGAGCAGATCGCGGGGCAGAACAACTGGATCCTGACCGGGATGACGGCGCCGAGCGCGTGGACCGGCACGGTCACGGGCGCCGACCCGGGCTTCACCAACGCCGCCGCGCGCGACTTCACGCCGACGGCGACCAGTCCGCTGGTCGACAAGGGTACGACCACGACCACGGGCGCCGCGGGCCACGCGTTCCCCTCGCCGTTGCCGAAGCCGCTGTTCCACCCGCCCCGTCGCAAGGCGCTCGCGCCGGGGAGCGCCGAGCCGCGACCCACCATCGGCGCGATCGACATCGGGGCGTTCGAGTACGGCGTGGCTCCGCCCGACACCGGCGTGCCCGACGGCGCCACGAGCGACACCGGTCCGGCAGCCGACACGGGCCTCGGCGCGGACACGGGTTCGGTCGCGGACGGTGCGCCGATCGACGACGGCGCGATCGGAGACGGCGGCACCGATCCCGCTGCGCCGGTCGACGACGCGGGAGGTTGCGGCTGTCGCACGCCGAGCGGCACCACACCGGGTGGAGCGGCCGCGCTCGGCCTGCTGGGCCTCGCGCTCACCACCCTCCGACGGCGTCGTGGCGGGTGACGATTTCGCCTTGACAGAGGCACGCCTGGCTCATACAACACGCGCCCTACCAACGGGCGGGTAGCTCAGTGGTAGAGCGCTGGCCTTACACGCTGGTGGCCGCAGGTTCGAATCCTGTCCCGCCTACCAGTAGTGAGATCAGCGGCAGTGCAGTGTTCCTGGGGCGGTAGTTAAGTCGGTTATAACGCCGGCCTGTCACGCCGGAGGCCGCGGGTTCGAGTCCCGTCCGCCCCGCAAACGGAAAGGTAGGAGCCCGATCGCCAAGAGCGTTCGGGCTTCCGCCTTTTTGCTCTGCCATGAGCCCTAGATGACCACCGCGGCCGATCGCCGGACGGGGATGCTGTTCGCCCTCGGCGCGTACCTCTCGTGGGGGCTCGTGCCGCTGTACTGGCGCGCGCTCGGGCCCGTGCCGCCGTTCGAGCTGCTCGCGCACCGCGTCCTGTGGTCGCTGGTGCTCGCGGTCGCCGCGCTGCTGGTCCAGGGGCGCCTGTCGACCGCGCTCCGGCCCCTCGCGACCCGTCGCACGGCGATCACCCTCGCAGCCTCCACGCTGCTCATCGGCGCGAACTGGGTCGTGTTCATCCTCGCGGTGCAGACCGGGCGGCTCCTCCACGCGAGCCTCGGGTATTACATCAGCCCGCTCGTGAGCGTGGTGTTCGGGCTCGGGTTCCTGGGCGAGCGCCTGCGCCCCGGCCAGAAGGTCGCCGTGTCGCTCGCGGTCGTGGGCGTGCTCGTGCTCGTGCTGGCGGCGCGCGTGCTCCCGTGGATCGCCGTGGCCCTCGCCGTGAGCTTCGCGCTCTACGGGCTCCTGCGGAAGGTCGCGCCGGTCGACGCGCTCGTCGGCCTGTACCTCGAGACGCTGCTGCTCGCGCCGCTCGCGGTCGGGTACCTGTTCGTGCGCGCGCGCGCGGGCGTCCACCTCGCGGGCGCGACCCCCGCGGCGCTCGCCGCCCTCGCGCTCGCCGGCCCGGTCACCGCGATCCCGCTCCTCTTCTACACGGGCGCGGCGCGTCGACTGCCGCTGTCGATGGTCGGCTTCTTCCAGTTCCTCTCGCCGACGAGTCAGTTCTTGATCGCGGTCGCGGTGTTCGGCGAGACCGCGACGCGCACCCACCTGCTCGCGTTCGCCTTCATCTGGGCCTCGATGGCGGTGTTCGTCGTCGAGGCGCGTCGCGCCGCCCCGAGCCCACCGTGAGCGTGCACTCGACGCTCGCCGACGTCCTTGCCAGCATGCGCAGGTGAGCGCGAAGAGGCCCGTCCATCCCGCCACGTACCTGTGTACGGCGAGCGTGATCGGAGGGTTCGTGCTCCAGCTCGTCCCGGTGTTCGACAGCCCGTGGACGGTGATGGGCGTGTTCTACCTCTCGTGCGCGGCGCTCGGGCTCGACGCGGTGCTGGTCGGCGTGCGGAGCGTGCGCGGCGAGGGGCCCTCGATCCGCAACCTCTCCCCGGGGGGCTGGGCGGTGTTCGCGGCGATGTTCTTCATCGTCGGCGCCCCCGCCTACTACGCTGGCGCCCGCCGCCGCGCGCGCCGGGGGTACGAGGTTCCCGTCGACCCTGTCGGCTTCGGCACCTGGCTCGCGCTCGGAGGCCTCGTCCTCGCCGGGGTCACCCTCCTGGTCGTCGCCTGAACATTGCGCGAGCGCATGGAGCGCCGGGCAAGACAATGGTGTTAGGCTCGATCGGATGTCGGACCCGGGCAAGCCGATGCCGTCACCCACGGACGGCGGGAGCACCACGAACGAGGTCGCCGATGACGACCTCTGGGAGGATCTCGAGGTCCCGAGCCTGGCCGCCATCGAGGTGGAGAAGCCAGCGCCAGACAGCGCCAAGACCGAGAAGATGGAGGTGCGCCCCATCGTGCCGCGCGCGAACGTCGCTGCACCTCCGCCACGGGGTGCCCGCGCGCCGCGACCCGTCGCGACACCGCTCCCGCCGGCGCCCAACCCACCCGGTCGCGCGCCCTCCGAGGCCGTCCCCGCGAAGCCCGCACTGACCCGCTCGACCACCCCGCTGGCCAAACCAACGACCCCAGCGCTCGAGCGCGCGGGCACGCCGCCCAAGCCGCAGCGCTCGACCCGCACGGTCACGCCCGATCTCGCCCCGAGCCCGGCCATCGTCGAGGCGGCGGAGCGTCCCCTCGCGACCCAGCCCGGCGTCGCTTCGCTGCAGGTGCAGCGCGCGCGGGGCCTCGTCGCCCAGCTCGAGAAGCGCCTCGTCACCCAGCGCAAGAAGGAGCGGACGAGCGAGGCACCGCAGCGGGCGAGGCTCCTCGTGGAGCTGGGCCTCGCGTGCGAGCGTGCGGGCGAGCGCAAGCGCGCGCTCGAGGCGTTCCAGGAGGCGATGGCGGCGGACGAGTCGTTGCTGCCCGCGGTGCAGGGCGCGCGCCGCCTCTTCGCGCTCGCCACCTTGTCGCAGCGGCTCGCGCTGCTCGACCACGAGCAGAAGCTCGCGCGCGACGAGCGCACGCGCGCCGATCTGCTCGTGGAGCGGGCGCGCGCGCTCGAGGCGGCCTACGACGACAAGCCGCCCGACGCCAAGCACACCGAGTCGGTGCTTGCCGCCTACCGCGACGCCATCGCGCTCGTGCCGCAGCACGCCGAGGCGTTGAAGGGGTACGAGGCCGCGCTGGGCCGCGCCGGCGCTTCGTCGGTCAAGGAGCTCGCGGCGCACTACGCGCGGCTCGCCGATGCGTGGAGCGCCGACGCCGAATTGTCGGCGTCGTGCCACGCCAGCCGGGCCCGCGTCCTCGAGCTCGCCGACGACCTCGTGGGCGCCGAAGAAGCGTACGCGGCGGCGCTGGTCGCGGACGGCCGCGTCGGCCCGGTGCGCGAGGCCTACAAGCGCTTGCTCGCGCGGAGGGGCGCCTGGAACAAGCTCCGCGACGTGCTCGCCGAGGAGGCCGGTCGCGAGGCCGATCGGCCGCGCAGCGTGCGCCTGCTGCTCGAGGCGGCGCGGGTCTCGAGCGATCGACTCGACGACGCGGGGCAGGCGATCGAGCTCCTGAACCACGCGGCTGCGCGCGCGCCGACGGACTCGGCGGTGGACGCGCGGGTGCTCGACGAGCTCGCCCGCAAGCTCACCGCGCGGGGAGACGCGCGCGCCGCCGCCGACGCGCAGCGCGCGTTCCTCGCCCACGAACAGAACCCCGAGCTGCGGGCGATGGGCCTGCGTCGCCTCGCCACGAGCTTCGAGAAGGTCGAGGCGTGGGACTCGGCGATCACCGCGCTCGCCGAGGCGCAGGCCCTCGAGCCGCTCCACCTGCCGACGCAGATCGCCCTCGACCGCCTCTACGAGAAGCGGGGCCACCACGACGCGCGCGTCGCCCTCTGGCTCGACGAGGCGGCCAAGGCCCGCGAGCCCGCCCGCCGCGCCGCGGCCTACGTGCGCGCGGCCCACGTGGCCGAGGACGCGCTGGCCCGCCCCGACGAGGCCCTCGAGTACCTGCGCGCGGCGTGGGTCACCGACACGAGCAACCTCGACGCGCTCGACGAGCTCACGCGACTGCTCCTGCCGCCGAACGAGATGCGGCACGGCATCGGTGGCGGCGAGGGTCGCAGCGCGCGGTCGCTGATCGAGCTGTTCGAGCACGCGGCGCAGACCACCCGCGAGCCCGCCCGCAAGATCGCCTTCCTCGAGAAGGTCGCCGCGCTCCACGAGGACGCGCTCGGCAACCCCGTCAAGTCCGCGGAGGTCTACCGCAAGGTGCTCGTGCTCGAGCCCACGCGGCGCTTCGCCCTGCTCGCCTTGCAGCGCGCGTGCGAGCGCTCCGGTGATTTTCGCGGGCTCGCCGAGGCGATCGAGACCGAGGCCGATCAGGCGACCGACCGCGATCACGCGGCGCAGCTGCGCCTGCGCGCCGCCGAGACCTACCGCGCGCGGGTGGGCGACGCCGCGCGCGCCGTCGCGCTCGTCCAGCGCGTGCTCGCGGACCACCCCGGCAACCCGCCGGCACTCCGCGCGCTGCTCCAGGCGCAGGAAGCCGAGGGGCGCGTCGCCCAGATGGAGCAGACGCTCGAGGCGATCCTCGCGAGCAAGCACGCCGCGAACGATCCGATCGCAGTGCACCTCGAGCTCGCCGAGCTCCGTCGCTCGCGGCTCGGCAAGAAGGCCGCCGCGATCGCCTCGTACCGCGCCGCGCTCGCGATCGACCCCCAGAACGCGGTCGCTCGCCAGGAGCTCACCGAGCTGCTCGCCGAGGAGGGCAAGCACCAGGAGGTCGCCCAGCTCTTCGAGAAGATCGGCGCCGCCGAGGTCGATCCGGCCGCCGCGAGCGTCGCCTTCGTCCGGGCCGCCGAGGTCTGGGAGGGACGCCTCGGCGACGACGAGCACGCCCAGCAGGCCTACGCGCAGGCCCTCGCGGTCAGCCCGCTCGACCTCGCCTCGTGGGACGGCCTCGCGCGCATCGCCGAGCGGCGCGGCGCGCTGCGCGAGCTCGAGGCGGCGTACCGTCTGCGCATCGAGCGCGAGGTGACGCGGGGCACCAACGTCCTCTCGCTGCGGTTCGCGCTGGCCGAGCTCCTCGTGCGGCGCGGCGACGATCTGCCGGCGGCCGCCGTCGCCCTCGACGAGGTGCTCGCCGAGGCGCCCACCCACGCCCACGCGCTCCGGCTCGCGGAGTACGTGAACCGCCGCACCCACGACGACGGCGCCCTCGCACGCACGCTCACCATGCAGGCCCACGCCTGCAAATCCCCCCTCGGAAAGCGCGGCGCCCTCTGGGAGCTCGTCCGGCTGCAGGAGCGGCGCGCGTCGAGCGCCCCGCCCATCGCGGCGTACGTGCTGCTCTACGAGCTCGACCCCACCGACGACGCGGCGATCGCCGGCATCGTGCGGCTCGCCTCGGCGCGCCTCAACGAGGGTGCCGAGCGCAGTGACGACGGGATGCCCAACGTGCGCGGCCTCCTCGCGTTCGGCCTGCGGCAGCGCATCCTGCGCACCAAGGACCAGGGGCTCGCGACCTCGCTGCGCCTGCGCCTCGCCGATCTCCTCGAGGACTCGGTCGATCGCAAGGAGCTCGCCGAGGCCCTCACGCTCTACCGCGCCATCCTCGCCTTCGACGAGCGCTCGACCACCGCCATCGACGGGGCCCTCCGCCTCGCGCACGCGCTCGGTGACAACGACGCCCTCGTCGCCGCCCACGAGCTCGCGGCCGGCATCGCCGACCACGTCGACGAGGTGGTCGAGCACCTGCTCGCCGCGTCGGACATCGCGCGTCGTCGCGGGCGCGAGCCGACGGCCCTCGACCTCGCGGCGCGCGCGCTGCGGGCCGATCCCGACTCCGATCGCGCGGCCACCACGGTCTCGGCGCTCTCGGCCGGCGATCCGCGCGGGCTCGTCGATCGCCTGATGGAGGCGGCCTCGTCCGCCAAGTCGCCCCCGCGCGTGGTGGCCCTCGCCCGCGAGGGTGCACACATCGCGGCGCGCAAGCTCGAGAACGTGCCCGTCGCGGTCGCCCTCCTCTCGCAGGCGCGCGAGGCGGCGCCGCCCGACGCGCCGCTGCTCCTCGATCTCGGCGACCTCTACGTCGCGCATCGCGCGTGGGCCGAGGCCTCGGGCGCGTTCGAGGCCGCGATCGGGTGCGCCACGAGCGACGCGGAGCGGGTCCACGCCCACCGCGCGCTCGCGACCCTGCACGAAGGGGCGATCGAGGACACGCTGCGCGCCAAGACCCACTGGACGGAGGTCGTGCGCCTCGAGCCGGGCGACGTCGGCGCCCACCTCAAGCTCGCGAAGCTGCTGCGCACGCACGGCGACCTCGCCGGCGCAGTGCGCGCGGTGGAGGCGATGCTCGCCGACCCGACCAAGCTCGATCCCAGGACCCACGTCGCGACCCTGCAGCAGCTCGCCGAGCTGCGCACGGCCGCGGGCGATCGGCGGGGCGCCGAGCAGGCCCTCCTCGCTGCGGTGCGGCTCACGCCCGACCCGGCCGAGGAGCCGTTCGGGCTGCTCGAGGCGCACCACGGCAGCGACGCGGCCTTCGCGCAGGCCCTCACCGAGCTCTGCGCCGAGCCGGGGGCCGATCCGCGCTGGCACCTGCGGCTCGGGCAGGTCCTCGTCCATCGCCTCGGCCGCCCGACCGACGGCCTCGCCGAGCTGCGCCGCGCGGTGCAGGCCTCGGCGGCGAGCGGCGATCGCGCGAGCTGGCTGCTCTCCCAGCACGGCTTCGCGGAGGCCTTGCTCGGCGTGGGCGCGCTCGAGGACGCGGTGCGCGTCGTGCGCGAGGTCCTCGTCGTGGACCCGGTGCACGCCGGCGCGCTCGACGCGGGGTCGCGCGCGTTGACGGCGCTCGCGCGCAAGGACGAGGCGGGGATCGTCGACGAGGTCCGCACCTACGTCGGCTACCTCGACGGCGTCTCCGGGCTCCGGGCGCGCCGGCTCCTGCCGACCTCGCCGCGCCCGCAGGTGCTCGACGACGCGGCCATCTTCGGCCACGTGTTCCCCGCCGCGGCGCGCATCCCCGCGGTCGAGGTGCTCGACGCCATCGCCGACCAGGTGGGCAAGATCTTCCCGCCCGACCTCACCTCCCTCGGGCTCGGCCCGCGCGACAAGATCGGCCCGCGGTCGGGCCACGTGCTCCGCGCGTTCGTCGACCGCGCGGCCCTCGCGCTCGGCGTCCCCGAGATCGACCTCTACGTGCACGAGTCGCGCGAGCAGCGCGTGCTGGTCGAGAACTTCGACGTCCCGGCCCTCGTGGTGCCGGCGGCGCTGCGCACGCTGCCCGAGCTCGAGGTGGCTTTTGCGATCACCCGGCTCGTCGCCAAGGTCGCGACCCGCACGTACCTCGTCGACAAGCTCCCGCCGCGCGAGCTCGAGGAGCTCATCCTCGCCGCCGCGAGCGGCTTCGGCGGCAACGTCGGCCGCCTGCGCCCCGACGTCGAAGACCTCGCCAAGAAGGTGCAGAAGGCCATCTCGCGCAAGGCCCGCCGCCAGATCGAGGAGACCGCGCCGCACGTGGCCGGCTTCGACATCGCGCGCGTCGTTCGCGCCATCGACCAGGGCGCGAGCCGCGTGGGCTTCCTGCTCACCGGCGACCTCACCTCCGCGCTCGACCACGTGCGCCGCTGGGACCCGACCGCGATGGACGACCTCGGTGCCGAGGCCTCGGTCGGCGGCGATCTGCTGCGCTACGCGCTCGGCACGGAGGCCCCCGGCCTGCGCCGTCGCCTCGGCACCGTGTGGTGAGAGCGGACGCGCCCGGCAAGTTCGTCCGCGAGAGGGTCGCGAAGGGCTAGCCGAACAGCTCTTCGTGCACTTCGCGGAGGATCTCGTTGGTGTCCTCCGACGAGAGCTGGAGCTTGGCGGCGAGCGCGTCGATCGCGGCGGCCTCGGCGTGCGCGACGTGGTCGTCGACGAACGCCACGCCCGCGGCCATGCGGAAGGCGAACGCGCGGGACTCCTCGCTGGGCAGGCGCGCGGCGACGGCGTCGATGCGCTTGTGCCAGCCCTCCTTGGAGAGCAGCTCGTTGAGCTCCTCGAGCTTGGCCTGCACGTTCATGTGGGTGACGTGCATGTCGCCGAGGGCCTGGATGCTGGCCGCGAGCCGCTCGACCTCGTCCTGCGCCACGTCGCCGTCGACGGCCGCCATCAGGAACATCGCCTCGACGATCGCGAGGAACTCGTCGGCGCGCGCCTGCTGCGCGGGCTCGAGCGCCTCACCACCGAGCGACCTGGCGTAGGCCTGCGCGGCCTCCTTGGCGCTCACACCCTGGGCCAGCTTGCGGAGCCGTGCGTCGAGGACCATGCCGGCCACTCTACCACGAGGTCGCCGGTCCCTGCGCGCTCGGTCCGTTCACTTCGCGGGCGCGTCGTGGACGTTCTCGACGCCGCACTTGACCGTGTACTGCTGGCTCTTGCTGAGCGTGCGCACGAGGCGATCCTTGTCGTCGTATTCGGCGATGACGATCCAGGGCCACCCGCACTCGATGGCCACCCGCTGGTTGGACTTGCCGGCCTTCTTGCCGTTGACCACGACGGTACCGTCGGCGCCCTTGAGCGTGACCCACGCGTGGCCCGCGGGCAGCTCGCCGGCCGGGGCCACGACGGGCGACGGGGTGGACGCAGTGGTGGACGTGGAGGGCGTCGGAGGCGGTGCCGAGGCCGAAGGTATCGCCGAGACCGTCGCGGAGACGGTCGCCGTGGTCGCCGCGGTGGGAACCGACTTCGTGGTCGGGCCGGATGGAGACGTGACCTCCGCGACGGTGTCCTTGGTGGCGCTCGGCTTCGGGCTCGGCTTGCTGCTCGCGGTCGTCGAAGTCTGCTCGTCGAGCACCCCGCTCTTGATCAGCGCGAAGCCACCGAGGCCGGC
>JAEUKC010000172.1:0-22426 GCA_016794445.1 Myxococcales bacterium | reverse complement strand
GCGGCTTCGACCGTCTTGCAGCCGACCACCACCTGGACCTCGGTCTTGGGCTCGGCCTTCACCGCGGTGCACGCCGCGCCGTAGAGCTGCACCTTGGTCTTGCCGGCGGTCAGCTCCCAGCCGTTGGTCTTGGTCGCGTCGTGCGCGAGGGTGACCACCTTGCCGTCGGTGCCCTTGAGCGTGACGTTCATCAGGTCGTAGTCGGGGATGCCGCCGCTCGGCATCGGCACGTCGAACGTGCAGGAGAACGCCTTCATCTCGATGTCGGCGAACGCCTTGCTGATGTCGGTCTCGAAGCTCTTGGCGTCGACCGCGTAGAAGCAGCTGTTGGTCTTCTCGCAGCCGTCGGCGCGCTTGGTGCCGCCGGCGACCGCCAGCTTGGAGAGGTTCGCGGCGTTGGCGGCGAGCGAGCCGTCGACCACGCCGACCACGTAGGTGGTGACCGGCTTGACCAGCTTGGTGCCCGCGTCGGCGACGGCGACCACGCTGTCGATCTTGTCGTCGGTCGCGTTGCACGAGGTGGGCTCGCCGTCGGTGATGAGGACGACCGAGCGGACGCCGTCGAGGTCGAGCGAGGCCTGCTTGGCGATCGCGCCCTGGAGGCCGGCCTTCATCGGGGTGCCCCAGTAGAAGTCGCCGTCGAACGCCTTGATGCCGCTGCGGATGGCCGCCTTCTGCGCGTCGCCCAGGGTCGCGACGGGGACGATGGCGGGGGCGTACGAGGTCGCGGCGCAGCGCGCGGCGGGCGTGGGCAGCTCGCCCGTCTTGCAGGAGCAGTCCGTGTAGTTGGTCTTGGGGTCGATCCAGCAGCAGGTGATCGGCTTGTCGCCGCGCGGGAACACGTCGAGGCCGGCGCGCACGCTGGTCGAGCCGATGACGTCGAGGAGCGACGAGAGCGCCTTCTGCGCGGCGAGCCAGCGGGTCGTGCCGCTCGCGACCTTCGAGTGCATGCTGCCCGAGCGGTCGAGGAGGAAGAGGACGTCGTGCGCGGCGGGCGTGGCCGTCATCACCGACGTGGCCTCGGCGCACACGGGGGGCGGCGGCTTCGTGCCGGTGTCGGTCGAGGGCGCGCCGGTGTCGTCGCTCGGCGGCGCGGTGTCCTCCTCGGGCTGCGCAGGCCCCGTGTCCTCCGTCGGGTCCTTCTGCTTCACGCCATCACCGGGCTCGGTGGTGGCGGCGGCGGAGCAACCGACGGTGGCGACGAGGGCGAGGAGGAGGGCGGCCGGGGTGCGCATCGTGGGGAGGGATGTTGCCCCACAATGTAGGTGTGCGCAATACAGAATCGCACGTTGTGGCCAAGAATTCGGCAAGCGCTTGAAATCGTTACAGAAGACTCCCCTGGATCGGGCCTCCACCCCGGCGCGGGGGCTCCATGCCGAGGTGCTCGTAACCCTTCCGGGTGATCATGCGCCCCCGGGGGGTGCGCGAGAGCAACCCGCGCTGCAGGAGGAACGGCTCGTAGACGTCCTCGAGCGTGTCGCGCGGCTCGGCGAGCGTGGCCGCGAGCGCTTCGACGCCCACCGGGCCGCCGTCGTAGACGTCGACGATCGTGCGCAGCAGCTTGCGGTCCATCGGATCGAGCCCGAGCCCGTCGATGCCGAGCCGCTCGCAGGTCGACACTGCGATGGCGCGATCGACGACGCCGCGCCCGAGCAC
The DNA here is from genome assembly GCA_016794445.1 of Myxococcales bacterium. Lineage (GTDB taxonomy): Bacteria > Myxococcota_A > Polyangia > Polyangiales > JADJMO01 > JADJMO01. The sequence goes on along the minus strand of JAEUKC010000172.1, from coordinate 20,770 downwards.
CTGCGCGAAGTCGCGCACGTTGCGGAGCAGCCGGTTGGCGATGCGCGGCGTGCCGCGCGCGCGCTCGGCGATGGCGATCGCGCCGGGCTCGTCGACGTCGATGGAGAGCAGGCCGGCCGAGCGGCGCACGATCGCGGCGAGCTCCTCGATGCCGTAGAAGTCGAGCCGGATGACGTGCCCGAAGCGCGAGAGGAGCGGGCTCGTGAGCAGGCCCGTGCGGGTGGTCGCGCCGACCACGGTGAACGGCTGCACCGGCAGCGTGAGGCTCTGCGCGTACGCGCCCTCGCCGGTGACGACGTCGATCTTGAAGTCCTCCATCGCCGGGTAGAGGTTCTCCTCGACCACGGCGTTGAGGCGGTGGATCTCGTCGATGAAGAGCACGTCGTTCGGCGACAGGCGCGTGACCAGCGCGGCGAGCGTGCCCTTGTGCTCGATCGCGGGGCCGCTCGTCGTGTGCAGGTTCACGCCCATCTCGTGCGCGAGGATGTGCGCGAGGGTCGTCTTGCCGAGGCCCGGGGGGCCCGAGAGCAGCACGTGGTCGAGCGGCTCGCCGCGGCCGCGCGCGGCCTGCACGAACACCTTGAGGTTGTCGACGTGGACGCGCTGGCCGACGTACTCGTCCAGGCTCGTGGGGCGCAGCGCCCGATCGAGCCGGTCCTCGGCCTCGAGCGCGTGCGGATCGAGCACCTCGGTCGCGGCGACGACGTCCTCCTTGGCGGCCTTCTTGCGCGCGGCCATCACACGCTCCGCAGGAAGCGCTGCAGGATCGCGAGGCCCTCGTGGAGGCCGCTCACCGAGGTGAACTCGTTGCGCTGGTGGGCCTGCGCCTGGTCGCCCGGGCCCCAGTTGACGGCGGGCACGCCGAGGGTCGCGAACCGCGCGACGTCGGTCCACGCCTGCTTCGGCTCCACCGTGGGCACGCCGGCCTCGACCAGCTTGCCGACGAGCGGGTGCGTGCGGAACGGCAGCGCGCTCGGCGAGCGATCGAACACCTCGACCTCGGCGCGGCCGTCGACCAGCGCGCGCAGATCGGCCTCGGCCTGCTCCACGGTCACGCCCGGGAGGAAGCGGTGGTTGACGTTGAGCTCGAACGCGTCGGGCACGATGTTGCGGCCGCGCCCGCCGGTCGCCAGCGTGGCGCTCATCACCGCGCGGTAGAGCATGCCGTCGATGGTGGCCTCGATGGGCTTGCGCGCGTCGAGATCGCGCAGGAGCGGCCACGCGCGGTGGATCGCGTTCTCTCCCTCCCACGGCCGCGCGCTGTGGGCGGTGCGCCCGCGCACGGTCACCTTCGCGTGCAGCGAGCCCACGCACCCGAGCTGCAGCTTGGAGTACGAAGGCTCGAGGCACACGGCGAGGTCGGTGGCGGCGAGCTCGGGGTGCTGGGCGAGCAACGGGCCGAGCTCGTTCTCGGCGAACGGGCCCTCCTCGCGCGAGTAGAAGATCAAGGTGAGATCGCAGCGCTCACGGAGCGCGCGGTCCTCGGCGGCGGCGATCATCAGCGCGAGGCCGCTCTTCATGTCGGCGGAGCCGGCGCCGTACAGCTTGTCGCCCTCGATGCGCGGCGGCCCGTCGTGCGCGGTGCGGACCACGTCGAGGTGACCGGCGAGCGTGATCCGCGGACCGCCGGTGCCGCGCGACAGCGCGACCGCGAACGACTCCGCGACCCGCACCGTGGGCGCGACGACGCCCCAGGCCTGGCTGCGCGCGAGCAAGGCCTCGCAGAGGGCGTGCTCCTCCCCGATGGGCGAGGGGACCTGACAGAGCCACACCGTCAGGGCGACCGGATCGGCCCCGAGAGGCGGCTCGATCGGCGAAGCGGATGTTAGGACCTGGGACATGGGCGCCCGATTCCGTATCTTGGTTTCGCGTGCGACGCATCCCCACGCGGCTCTTCCTGGCCCTCTCGCTGGTCGTCCCGCTCGTCGCGGCGGCCGAGGACAAGCCACGCTATCGCCTCGCCTTCACGCGCGATCCCGCCGCGGCCTCGTGCCCCGACGCCGCGGGCCTGCGCGCCGCGGTCGCCGCCAAGCTCGGCTACGACCCGTTCACCGACGACGCCACGCGCACGCTCGCGGTCTCGTTCGGCAAGAGTGGCCCCGAGCTGCGCGCGCAGATCGAGCTGCGCGACGACGGCGGCGCCGTGACCGGCGCGCGCAAGCTCAAATCGACGGCGACCACGTGCGGACCGCTCGCCGAGGACGTGGCGCAGGCCATCGCGATCGTGGTCGACCCGCTCTACCTCAACCCGCCGCCACCACCGAGCGCGTCCGTGTCGGCCTCGGTCTCGGCCTCGAGCAGCGCCGCGCCCCCTGCGACCGTCGACGTGCCGGAGGCGCCCGAGCCGCCAGCGCCGGCACCCACCGAGCCGACCCGCGTGTTCGTCACCGGCGCGAGCTTCGTCACCGCGGGCAGCTCTCCCGCCGGCCTCGGGGGCGGTTTCGCGCTCGGGCTCGGCGTCCGCCCCACGAAGCGGTGGTCGGTCGGGCTCGAGGGCCGCTACGACCTCGAGGGCGCCCTCGGCTCCCGCTTCGGCGGCGAGGTCCGCGGCCAATTGCTCGTCGGACACCTCGTGCCGTGCCTGCACGAGGGCCCGTTCCTCGCGTGCGCCGTCGGCCAGCTCGGCGCGTTCCTCGGCGCCTCGGCCGGGATCGACGACCCGCAGCGCATGTCCACCCTCTACCTCGCCGCCGGCGTCCGGCTCGGCGTCGAGGTGCCCCTCGTCGGGTCGGCCCTCGCGCTCCGGCTCGGCCTCGACGTGCTCGCGTCGCTCACGCACACCCGCCTCGTGCTGCACGGCGAAGAGGTCTGGGTCTCCTCCCCGGTCACGGGCACCCTCGGCGGTGGCCTCGTCGGGTGGTTCTTTCCGTGACGGACCGTTCGTCGCCCCCCCAAGAGCCGGGTGTGGAGCACGTGGCTACGTCGAACGACCTGCCCGACACGCTCTCGCGGAGCGATTCCGAGTCCCTCGACTTCCGGGTCCTCTTCGAGCGCGAGTGCTCCTACGTCGTGGCCTCGCTCCGCCGCCTCGGCGTCCAGGAGCGCGACCTCGAGGACGTGGCGCACGAGGTCTTCGTCGCCATCCACCGCCAGCTCGACAAGTACGATCCCGCGCGGCCGCTCCGTCCGTGGATCTTCGCCTTCGCCTATCGCTTCGCCTCCGACTACCGCAGGCTCGCGCGGCACCGCCGTGAGCGCATCGAGGACACCGTCGGCGAAGAGGTCGACGAGGCCGAGGGCCCCGAGGCGCGCATCGACGCGGCCCGCGCCCGCGCCCTCGTGATCCAGGCGCTCGACGCGCTCGATCTCGACAAGCGCGCGGTCATGGTCATGCACGAGATCGACGGGGTCCCCATCCCCGAGGTCGCGACGGCGCTCGGCATCCCGCTGAACACCGCGTATTCTCGCTTGCGGCTCGCCCGCGAGCAGTTCGCGCAGGCCGCCCGTCGGCTGCAGGCGCGAGGGCAATCGGACGCGCAGGCCCGGCGCCTGCGCGGAGGTCGTTGAGTCATGGACGAGTCGCATCCGGACATCGAAGCCCTGCTCGACGCCGAGCGGGCGCGCCCGCCGGTCGACGAGGCCATGCAGGCCCGGCTGCGGGCGCGGGTCGGCCTGGGCGTCGGCCTCGGCGTCGGCGCCGCGGCGATCACGATGGGCGCGGCCAAGGGGTCGGCGATCAAGGCCTGGCTCTCGGCCAAGTGGTTCGTGCTGCTCACGTTCTTCGCGGGGGGCCTCGTCGGCTTCGCGCTGCGGGGGATCGTCGCCCCTAGCCCGTCGGTCTACGTGCCGGTCGGCAAGGATGTGCCACCGACGTTGGCGCCGTCGGCATCTGCGCTGCCGGTGTCGGGGTCCACCGTGCCGCCGGAAGCACCGGTCGCGGCGAGCGCCTCGGCGTCGGTCAAGCCGGCGGTCGTGCCCGCCAAGCCCAGTGTCTCCGTCTCGGCGAGCGTCGCGAACCCCGCCGCGGACGAGGCCAAGCTCGTGGAGATGGCCCGTACGGCCCTCGTTCGCGGCAGCGCCAGCGACGCCCTCGCCGCGCTCGACCTCCACGCCGCCCGTCATCCGAACGGGGAGCGCGCCGAGGAGCGCGAGGCGCTGGCGGTCCAGGCGCTCGTGAAGGCCGGCCGGGCCGACGACGCCAAGGCCCGCGCCGAGAGGTTCCGCAAGTCGTTTCCAGGTAGCATCTACCTTGGCGCGGTGAATGCATCGATCGCGTCGCTCCCCCCCTGATGGTCCCTCGCCTCGTCGCCTCCCTGGCCTTCGCCGCCGCCACCTCCGGGTGTCTGGTCGCTCAGGATCTGGGCGCCGAGCGGCCGGACACGGGGAGCACTTGGTCCATCGGCGCGTCCGAGACCGGGGGCGAGGCCGGCAACGTCCTCGAGCTCGACCCCGACAACGTCATGCCGAGGGAACAGGCGTGTCCCCTCTCGGAGCCAGAGGCGTGGAGCACGTGCTCGCCCTCCCAGGCCTCGGCCCCTTGCGTCTACCCGATCAAGTTGAACCTCTCGGCGATCTGCGCGTGCGTGTTCGCCGGCGATCTCCTCGACGTCACGGGCGCTGCCGCGGGGCGCTGGACCTGCGTGGCCGCGGCCGTTCGACCGCTCGACACCAACCGTCGGGGCACGCGCTGCGTGGGGAGCTTCATGGCCGCGCGCACCTGCGTCGGCGACGAGTGCGCGCTGTGTCGCGGCAGCACCTCGTGCGTCATCCGGTGCGAGTGCTCGAGCGACGGCAAGGTGGTCTGCCAGTGAGGGCGCTGCTGCTCGCCGTCGTCGTCGGCGCGGTCGGGTGCACCCAGACCCAGGACCTCGGCTCGCCCGATCCCTCGACGGCCGACAAGTCGCTGTCGCGGGTGCTGCCGCCCGGCGTCACGCTCGACTCGTGTCCGCTCGACGAGCCCGTGGCGGGCGCGGCCTGCGCCCTCAAGACCGGATTCTGCAACTACCACGTCGACGACGTGTTCCACGACCGCTGGTGCACGTGCGCGGTCGACGGCCACTGGTCGTGCTTCTCCGCGCGCAATCCGCGCTCCACGCGCCCGATCGAGGAGCTGCCGCTCGACACGGTCGCGTGCGCCGAGGGCGCGCCGTGCAGCGGTGGCTGGTCGTGCTCGGTGGGCCTCCAGCGCAGCTGCCGGTGCACCTCCGCCGGCCGCATGCAGTGCCAGACGGTGGTCGCGAAGTAGTCGTCGCGAAGCGCGCCGCAGTCAGTGGCTGACGAGCCGCACGATGACGGCGGTGAGCAGCGTGACGGCGACGAACACCAGCGCGAACAGGAGGATGCCCTGCAGGAGGCGCCGACGGTCGTTGCGCTTGGCCATCGCGAGCGCGCCGTTGACCGGACGCGCCGGAGCGGGCGGCGGTCGGTTGCTGCGACGAACGAGCAGGAGCGGCTGCGGATCGGAGGCCGGCCCGACCCCGACCTCACCCGCCATCTCGGAGAGCGGACGGCGCACGGTGGGCTCGACCTCGGAGCGGTCCCACTCGACGGCGTGCTCGTCGTCGACGGTGGGGATCGCGAGGCCGACGAACGCGCCGTTGACCTCGGAGGTGAACTGCGTGCGGACGGGCCGCTTGAGGGTGGCGTCGGCGTCGTCGACCTCGACCTCGAGGCGACGCGGCTGCATCAGCGGGAGATCGCGACGGATGGTCGCCATGTCCTCGTCGTCTTCGAAGATCGCCGCGAGCTCCTCGACGGGAGGCAGCTCGAGCTGACGCTCGCTCTCGCGCTCACGCTCGGCCTGCTCGAGGACGCGGAGCGCCGACGGCCGGATCCGCGTCCGCTGCGAAGCAGGACCCGTGGAGGGAACAGGGCGCGCAGGTTTCGGGGTAGCTAACGACATCACGGCACTTCCACCTACACCCACTATACGAAAAAAAACGGACCGCGCACGTCGAAAAATTCGAAGGTGGCGATCCGCTTTTCGAGAGGCTTGAAGCTGTGGGCCAGCGGGGACTTGAACCCCGAGCCAACGGATTAAGAGTCCGCTGCTCTACCAATTGAGCTACTGGCCCATCTGCACTGCACTGCTACTGCTGACTGCTCTCCGCGCGCTCGGCCCGATTCGAACGGGCGACCAACGGATTCGAAGTCCGACGCTCTATCCAGCTGAGCTACGAGCGCCCGACTCGACCGAGGATTCCGAGATGGAGAGCCGCGAACGACGACGCTCCGTCAGAGACCCACCGAAGCCCTGACCGTTTGCGCGGTCACAGCGTCGAGCGGGGCGACTGTCTACGTGACGGTGACGAGTGTGTCAAGCCGTTCTGTGCTCGCGCGCGGAATCGCGGTTTTCGTGGGGTTGTCGCCGCGTGCTCGGCGCGGTGTGCTCGATCACGATGGAGCCGCCGGACGTGCGCGACGGGCTCACTCGCCTCGAGCGGGTGGTGATCGTCGAGCTCGCCCGCCTGGAGCGCGAGCGACCGGGGAAGGGGGTGCCCATCGTGCAGCTCTATGGGCGCGTCCGCGAGCACCTCGACGTGTCGATCGACGAGGTGCACGCGGTGGTGGGCCGCCTCGCCCGGCGCTGATCACGCCTCGGGCGCGGCGGCGTGATGCGCGCGGCCGGGAGGGATGTCAGGCCTCCACCGGGGCAGGGGTGCGGACCGAGAGCCGATCGAGCGCGTAGGCGCCGCCGCCGACCAGAGCCTGCGCGACGAGCGCGAGCAGGAGGAACGCGGGATACTCCCAGCCACCGCCGGCGCCGGTGAACATCCAGCCGTTGCCGAGGTGCGGGCGGAGGGCGCCGAGCATCACGGGCACGAGGGCGAGGGCGGCGATGCGGGTGCGGAAGCCCGCGACGAGCGCGAGGCCGCCGAGGAGCTCGAGGGCGAACACGGGGTAGACCGTGAAGCTCGGGAAGCCGACCGACTCGAAGTAGCGAGCGGTGCCGGCGAAGGTGAAGACCGTGGCCTTGGCGATCGCGTGGGCGACGAACACGGTGCCGAGACCGACGCGGAGAACGGTCGGGCCGAGGGCGGAGGGAGACATGGGAGGTTCCTTTCGAGGTCGGGCACGAGCGCCCTCTCACTCCGATGACGTGCGCTATTGCGCAGGTTCTGTGTCCAGATGCAGACTGTATGTGCAATGGCGCACATCCTCGATTGGAGCGATCTGCAGCACGTCCTCGCCGTGGCGGAGGGAGGCTCGGTGGCGGCGGCGGGGCGTGCGCTCGGCGTCCACCACGCGACGGTGTTGCGGCGCATCGCGGCGTTCGAGCAGCGGCTCGGTGTTCTGCTCTTCGATCGGACGCCGGCCGGGTATGCGCTGACCGCGACGGGCGAAGAGCTCGTGACGGCGGTGCGCACGATGGACGAGACCGCCACCGACCTCGAGCGGCGACTCGCCGGCAAGGACCTGCGCCTCACGGGCTCGGTGCGCCTCGCCACCACGGACACGCTGGCGGTCACGCTGCTCGGACCGGCGCTCGCCGCGCTCGGGGCGCAGCACCCCGGGGTCGCGCTGGAGGTCACCACCACCAACACCATGGTGAGCCTCACGCGGCGCGACGCCGACGTGGCGCTCCGCCCCACGCGCTCGCCCCAGGGGTCGCTGTTCGGGGTGCGCTGCGCGGAGATCGCCTTCTCGATCTACGCCGCGCCCTCGTACCTCGAGCGGCACCCCGCGCGGCGCGAGCTCGCCCGGCACGCGTGGGTCGGGCTCGACGCGAGCCTCGCGGGGACCACCATCGCGCGCTGGATGGCGCGGTCGCTGCGCGAGGTGAAGCCCGTGGCGGTGGTCGACTCGCTCGTGGCGCTGCGGGCGCTCGCCGTCGCGGGGCTCGGGGTCGCGGCGCTGCCCTGTTACCTCGCCGACGGCGCCCCGGGGCTCACGCGCATCCGGGGGCTCGAGCCGGAGCTCGCGACGGAGCTGTGGCTGCTGACGCACGCCGATCTCAAGGGCACCGCGCGGGTGAGGGCGGTCATGGCCAGCCTCGGCGCCTCGCTGGCCGCGCAGCGCGACCTCGTCGAGGGGCGGCGGCCGCGCAAGTGAACGCACAAAACGAGCGAGGCCCCCTCGCGGAGGCCTCGTCGAACCGCGCGAGCGGTGCTCAGTCGCGCGACATGAAGATGCGCAGCAGGAACATGAACAGGTTCCGGAGCTGCACGAGGAAGACCAGCGCGTCGTCGAGCGGGTCGTCCATGTCGCTGTGGTTGAGGATGTAGCTGGTCTGCCAGAGGATCAGGAGCCCGGCGACGAGGGAGCCGAGGCAGCAGAGCGCGAGGGTGAAGATCTCGCTCTGGAAGACGAACGCCAGGATGCACCCTATGAACACGACGACGACGCCCATCGACGCTATCGCGCCGAGGTAGGAGAAGTCCTTGCGGGTGATGAAGACGTAGCCGGTGAGGCCGGCGAAGATGCCGAGGGTCATGAGGCCGGCGTCTCTGACGGGGGCCGCGCTGATCGTCCCGCCGACCCCTGCCTTGATCTGTGCGACGAGGATCATGGGGGCGAGTTCGGCGCCCATCAGGGCCGCGACCAGGAACAGCATGATCGCGTTGAGCACCGGGACCTTGGAGACCCAGCTCGCGATGAAGGTGGCCAGCACCAGCGCGCCGAACGCGGCGTACATGATGACGGGGTTGTTGATCATGGTGACGACGACGGTCGACATCATGATTCCCTTCTTGAGCCCGAGGGCGGGAGCCTTGAACTTCTCCTGCGGCGCGAGCTCGAGGATCGCGAAGCCCGCGACGACCGCCACGAGGACGGCGGAGCCGAGCCAGGCGTAGACCTTGCGGAGGTACTTCACGCGCTCGTTGGAGAGCGGGGTGGCCGCGGCCTGCTCCTGCGGCGCGGCGACGGGCGCGGCGCCCGCGTAGCCTCCACCGCCGTACCCGCCCTGCTGGGCGTAGGCGGGCGCGGCCTCGGGCGCGGCCTGCCCGGCCGGCACGGCGCGCACGTGGATGCCGCCCTGCGGCAGCGGGGTCACCTGGAGGGTCATCCCCTGCGCCGCCACCTGCTGGCGGTACATGTCGACCGTCATCCGGTCGTGCTCGGGGTTGCCCGTGTTGATCGTGTACTCCCAGCCACTCATGAAGGGGACTCCTTGTTCGAGGCCACCATCCGCACGGGGAAGGGGGCCGTTCCTGGGTCGGACGAAAGAATGTCGGGGCCGGGCCCGCACCGCAAGGCCCGGGAGAGGTTGCTCGGGAGCGGGGATGCGTGCACGCTCTCTGCCATGCGCTGGGTCGTCCTTCTCCTCGCTTGCGTTACGGGTTGTGGTGGTGCGACGACCCCGGACCCCCCGGGGAGCGACGCATCGTCGGACTCGAGCGCCACGGATTCGAGCGCATCGGACTCCAGCGCCGATCTGGGCCCGCTCGTCGACGCCGGGAACTTCTGCACCGATCTCGCGGCGCGCGCGGCGAAGTGCGGAAAGTCGTTCGACGCCGCGAAGTGCGCCAAGCAGGCCGTGTGCTACCCGACGGTGATCAAGGCCGAAGATCTCGAGGGCATCCTCGGTTGCCTGAGCCGCTCCGACTGCTCGGTCAGCGAGGACAGCTGCCTGCTCGCGCCGACGACCAAGTACGCCTCCGACCCGACCGCGCAGGCCTACGCCAAGAAGTGCCTCGACAAGCGCGGGGCGTGCACCGGGGCCTACCCCGACGACCTGTGCACCCTGTTCCACGCCGCGCTCAAGCCCGCGTACCTGGCCCAGGCCTCGGCGTGCTTCGACAAGCCGTGCGCCGAGGTCCGCGCCTGCTACGACGCGATCTTCAAGGCCGCGGGCTGCAGCTGATCAGGGGATGGCGCGCACGAGGAGCCGGCAGGTGAGGTCGCCGTTCCGGAGCTCCGGGTCGTGGTCTCCCCGCGGCAGGTCGAGCGCGCGCTCGTAGTCGGGGCCGGGGCAGAGCACCGCGACGCGGTGGCCGTGCAGGGTGCGAAGGACGCGGCCGAGGTCGCGCCAGGCGTCGAGCGTGGTCTCGAGCCGGCCGCCGTACGGGGGGTTGATCAGAACGGTGCCGGGCGGCGAGCTCGGGCGGAGGTCACGCACGTCGGCCACCGAGAAGGCGACCTTCGCGGTGGCGGCGCGCGCGTTCTTCTGCGCGGCGTCGATGATGGTCGGGTCGCGGTCGCTGCCGCGCACGTCGGGGCCCTCCGCGCGCACGCGACCGGGCAGCGACTCGTGGAGCGCGCGCAGGCCCTCGGCCTCGGTGGCGTCGTGCGAGGCCCAGCGGGTGAAGCCGAGGTTGCGCCGCAGGAGGCCCGGGGGCACCTGGCGCGCGAGCAGATCGGCCTCGATGGCGAGCGTGCCCGAGCCACACATGGGGTCGACGAGCGGCGAGACGCGGTCCCAGCCCGAGAAGCGCACGATGGCGGCCGCCAGGGTCTCCTTGAGCGGCGCCTCGCCGACCAGCGTGCGGTAGCCGCGCAGGTGGAGCGGCTCGCCCGCGAGGTCGAGGTAGAGCGTGCCGACGTCCTTGCGCAGGTGCAGGAACAGGCGCACGTCGGGCGAGCGCGCGTCGACGCTGGACCGCGCGCCCGTGCGATCGCGCTGGGCGTCGACGATGGCGTCCTTGACCAGCTGCGCGAGGTACTGGGTGTGGGTGAGGTTGCTGCGCTGCGTGACGGCCGAGATGGCGAGCGTGTGACGCGGCGTGAGGTAGGGCGCGAGATCGAGGCCGCGGACGCCAGCGTAGAGGGCCTTCTCGTTCGGTGCGTCGAAGCTGCCGAGGGGCAGGTGGATGCGCACGGCGATGCGCGACAGTAGGCAGGCGCGCGCGCCGTCGAGGCGATCGCGGCCGCTGAAGTGCACGCCGCCACGATCAGCGCGTACGGCACGGAAGCCGAGCTCGCGTAGCTCGTCACGGAGGGCGGGCTCGGTGCCGTGGGCGGCGGTCGCGAAGAAGTCCATGGTGTGTGCGCCTCCCGAGTAATACGCTCCGCGCCCGATGGCCAACGTGGAGATTCGAGTCGAAGACGACCGCACCGGCATGGACCCGGTCACCCTCAAGCGCGCGATCACGGATCACCTGCGCTTCACCCAGTCCAAGAGCGAGCGCTCGGCGCACCGCTTCGACTGGTACGTGGCGATCGCGCACATGGTCCGCGACCGCCTGGTCGACCGCTGGATCAAGACCGAGGAGGCCTACGCGCGGACCGACGCCAAGCGCGTCTACTACCTGTCGGCCGAGTTCCTCCCGGGGCGGTTCCTCGCCAACAACCTCATCAACCTCGGCCTCTACGAGCCCGTGCGGCAGGTGCTCGAGGACATGAGCCTCGAGCTCGCCGACCTCCTCGAGCAGGAGAAGGACCCGGGGCTCGGCAACGGCGGCCTCGGGCGCCTCGCCGCGTGCTTCCTCGACTCGCTCGCCACGCTGGCGATGCCGGCCATGGGGCAGGGCATCCGCTACGAGTTCGGCATCTTCCACCAGGAGATCCGCGACGGCCGGCAGATCGAGCAGCCCGACGAGTGGCTGCAGTTCGGAAATCCGTGGGAGATCGCCCGCATCGAGGACGCGGTCACCGTCGGGTTCGGGGGCACCATCGAGGAGCGGCCCGACAAGAACGGACGCCTCATCGCGCGGTGGACCCCGAGCCACCAGGTGGTGGGCGTGCCCTACGACACGCCGATCGTCGGCTACGGCAACGACACGGTGAACACGCTGCGGCTCTGGCGCGCGCGCGCCAGCGAGGAGTTCGACCTCGCCGTCTTCAACGACGGCGACTACCGCAAGGCGGTCGAGGAGAAGGCGATCAGCGAGAGCATCAGCAAGGTGCTCTACCCGAACGACCACTCCTACGAGGGCAAGGTGCTGCGCCTCAAGCAGCAGTACTTCTTCTGCCGCTGCGCGATCCACGACATCGTGCTGCGCTACCTGCGCAACAACGTCACCTTCGACGAGTTCCCGGACAAGGTCGCGATCCAGCTCAACGACACCCACCCGGTCATCGCGGTGGTCGAGCTGATGCGCGTGTTCCTCGACGACCACGGCATGGCCTGGGACCGCGCGTGGGACATCGTCCACCGCACGTTCGGCTACACCAACCACACGCTGCTCACCGAGGCGCTCGAGCGCTGGCCGGTCTCGATGTTCGAGACGTTCCTCCCGCGCCACCTGTCGATCATGTACGAGATCAACCGGCGGTTCCTGCGCCAGGTGATCATGCGCTGGCCGAACGACAACGCGGACCGCCAGCGCCGCATGTCGCTCATCGAGGAGGGCAAGGAGAAGCAGGTCCGCATGGCGAACCTGGCGGTCGTGGCCTCGCACAAGGTCAACGGCGTGGCCGCGCTGCACTCGGAGCTCGTGCGCACCGAGCTCCTCAAGGACTTCGCCGAGCTCTGGCCCGAGCGGTTCACCAACAAGACCAACGGCGTCACCCCGCGGCGCTGGCTCCTGCAGTCGAACCCGCGGCTCGCCCGCGCCATCACCGACCGCATCGGCCCGGGCTGGATCACCGACCTCGCGCAGCTCGACAAGCTCGTGCCGCTCGCGGACGACATCGAGTTCCGCGCCCTGTTCCGCCGTATCAAGCGCGAGAACAAGGTGGCCCTCGTGCGGCACCTCGAGAGCACGTTCCCCCTCGGCGCGGCCAAGGTGCGCTTCAACGTGGACTCGATCTTCGACGTCCAGATCAAGCGCCTGCACGAGTACAAACGGCAGCTGCTCAAGGCGATGCACATCATCGCGCTCTACCAGCGCCTCAAGCGCGACCCGCAGGCGCCGCTCGTGCCCCGCACCGTGATCTTCGGCGGCAAGGCGGCGCCCGGCTACGCGATGGCCAAGCTGCACATCAAGCTGATCAACGACATCGCCGAGGTGATCAACAACGACCCCGAGGTCGGCGACCGCCTCAAGGTCTACTTCGTGCCGAACTACCGGGTGTCGATGGCCGAGCGGCTGTTCCCGGCCTCCGACCTCTCGGAGCAGATCAGCACGGCGGGCAAGGAGGCCTCGGGCACCGGGAACATGAAGTTCCAGATGAACGGCGCGCTCACCATCGGCACGCTCGACGGCGCCAACGTCGAGATCCGCGAGGAGGTGGGCGACGAGAACTTCTTCCTGTTCGGGCTCACCGCGCCCGAGGTGGCCGCGGTGCGCGGCTCGTACAATCCGATGGAGTACATCGAGCGCAGCGGGGATTTGAAGGGCGTGATCGACCTCATCGCCTCGGGGTTCTTCTCGCCCGAGCAGCACGATCTGTACAAGCCGATCGTCGACACGCTCACCAAGAACGACACCTACCTGCTCTGCGCGGATTTCGACGCCTACGTGGCGTGCCAGGACCGCGTCGCCAAGGCCTACCTCGACGAGGAGGCGTGGGCCCGCATGTGCATCCTCAACGTCGCGCGCAGCGGGAAGTTCTCGAGCGACCGCACGATCCAGGAGTACGCGGACGAGATCTGGAAGGTCGTGCCGGTGCCCGTCCGGTAGAGGAGACGCCCATGGCCGAGACGATCTGTACGAACCCCGCGACCGGAGAGGTGATCGGAACCTCTCCCCTGGACGAGCTCGGCGACGTGAAGAGCGCGGTCATCCGCGGGCGCGGCGCGCAGGCCCGCTGGGCGGAGGTGCCCATCGCGGGGCGGGTGGCCGCCGTCCGGCGCATCCGCGACCACCTCGCCGCCAACGCCGACGAGCTCGCGGCGATCATCTCGCGCGACAACGGCAAGACGCGGGTCGACGCGCTCGCGACCGAGGTGCTGCCGGCGATCCTCTCCGCGGACTACTACGCGAGCCACGCCGAGGAGTTCCTCGCGGACCGCATGCTCAAGCCGGGCAGCCCGCTGCTCGCCAACAAGATCAGCAAGATCGTGCGCGTGCCGTACGGCGTCGTCGCGATCGTCTCGCCGTGGAACTACCCGTTCGCGATCCCGTTCTCCGAGGTCGTGATGGGGCTGCTCGCGGGCAACGCGGTCATCCTCAAGGCCGCCACCCAGACGCAGCTCGTCGGGCGCGCGCTCGAGAAGGCGGTGCTTGCCGCCGATCTGCCGGCCGGGGTGTTCACCTACCTCAACCTGCCGGGCCGCCTGGCCGGCGACGCGATCCTGGAGGCCGGGGTCGACAAGCTGTTCTTCACCGGGTCGGTTCCCGTCGGCAAGCAGCTGATGAAGAAGGCCGCCGACTCGCTGACGCCGCTCGTGCTCGAGCTCGGGGGCAACGACGCGATGCTGGTGTGCGCGGACGCCGACCTCGACCGCGCGAGCGCGGGCGCGTGCTGGGCCGGGATGCAGAACGCGGGGCAGTCGTGCGGAGGCGTCGAGCGGATCTACGTGCACCGCGCCGTCTACCAGCCGTTCCTCGAGCGCCTCGGCGAGCGGGTGCGCGCGCTGCGGGTGGGCGTCGACGTCGACTTCGAGGTCGACATGGGCGCGATGACCACGCAGGGGCAGCTCGATCTCGTGCGCCGCCACGTGGCCGACGCGCTGGCCAAGGGCGCGAAGATCTACGCGCAGTCGGGGTGTCCCGCGGGAGGGGGCACGTTCCACGCGGCCACGGTGCTCACCGAGGTCGACCACTCGATGGAGGTGATGCGCGACGAGACCTTCGGCCCGGTGGTCGGCGTGATGCCGGTCGACGACATGGACCAGGCGGTGGCCCTCGCGAACGACTCGAACCTCGGGCTCACGAGCTCGGTGTGGTCGCGCGACCGCAAGGCCGCCGAGGCCATCGGCCGTCGGATCCGCGCGGGCGTCGTGATGATCAACGACCACCTCATGAGCCACGGGCTGCCCGAGACGCCGTGGGGCGGGTTCAAGGAGTCGGGCATCGGCCGCACCCACGGGCAGATCGGCTTCGACGAGATGACCCAGCCGCAGTGCGTGGTGCACGACTACATGCCCGCGGTGAAGAAGAACATGTGGTGGCACCCGCACGGCAAGGGCGTCTACGACGGGATCAAGGGCATCATCGACGTTCTCTCGGGGCCCATCGGCCAGCGCGCCGAGGGGTTGACGGAGCTCGTGAAGCTCTTCCCCCGCAGCTTCTCGAAGTAGCTCGCAACCCGCTCGCTCGCTTGTGCGGATCGTCAGGCGAGCAGTGTGGATAGACGGTGGACGGTGATGGTCTTCGGGGCCCGGGTCTTCTAGGATGCCGGGCCGTGCAATACGTCGATCCCTATCTCCCCCGCGAAATCTTCGGTTGGCGCTCGCCGCGCCTCGGCATGGACATGCCGATCGTCCGCTACGGCTACCACGGGCACGCGCTCTTGCTGTACCCGACGGCGCAGGCGGATTTCCTCGAGAACGAGCGGTTCTTCCTCATCAAGGCGATCGAGCCGCTGATCTTCGCCGGCCGGGTACAGGTGTTCTCGATCGACTCGATCAACCGCCACGCCTGGATGAACCGTCACGTGCCGGTGCTGGAGCAGGCGCGTCGGCAGGCGCTCTACTCGGGGTACGTCGAGGAGGAGGTCGCCCCGCACATCCGCCGTTGCCTCGGCGACCCGTACGCGCGCATCGCCACGAGCGGCGCG
This sequence comes from Myxococcales bacterium, assembly GCA_016794445.1. Taxonomy (GTDB): domain Bacteria; phylum Myxococcota_A; class Polyangia; order Polyangiales; family JADJMO01; genus JADJMO01. Next base: position 5,344 of record JAEUKC010000172.1, on the reverse strand, counting down.
TCGTTCGGCGCGTTCCACGCGGCGAACCAGTTCTTCCGCCGCCCCGATCTCTTCGACACGCTGATCGCGATGAGCGGGTTCTACGACCTCGAGGGCGACTACCTCGAGGGGCACTCGAACGACGAGATCTTCTTCAACAACCCGATGTGGTTCGTGCGCGAGATGCACGACAGCGACCAGCTGCGCCGGCTGCAGCACGACACCGACATCCACATCCTGACCGGCGAGGGGGCCTACGAGGCGCCGCACGAGGCGCGCCGGTTCTCGCAGGTGCTCTGGGACAAGGGCATCTGGCACGACCTCGACGTCTGGGGCAAGGACGTCAACCACGACTGGCCCTGGTGGCGCCGCATGCTGCCGTACGTGATCGCCGAGCGCGCCCGCCGCTTCTGAGCCTTCGTTCGGGACAGGCCCGCTCGTTCGAGTCCCCTCTGGGAACCCTGCGTCAGCGGAAGGCGGCGGGCTGCTCGGGGCGCTCGGCGATGCGCGTCAGCAGGTGGCGGAGGGTGGCGAGCTGCGCGGCGATGCGCGCCTGCTCGCGCTCGAGCGCAGCGATCGTGTCCACGAGGCGACGGGGATCGGGCATGGAGAGTCCTCCTGTCGACGGCCGTACGCCGGGGGCCCACGGTGGGCCAAGCTTTCGCGGTCGCTGACGGGGTCGCGGACGCCTGGTAGTCTCTCCGACGTGAAGAACTCCCAGGCCTTGGTCGCAACGTTCGTCCTCCTCGGCGGTCTGATGGGCTGCAGCGGAGCCACGGACGGCTCCGTCGAGGTCCCGGAAGGCGGTGCGAGCGACACCGACCCACAGAACGACAGCGTGGTCGACACCGGGGCCGACACCGATGAGCCCGCCGACACGTCGCCGAGCGACGCGTTGCCGAGCGACGCGCTGCCCACCGACGCGACCGACGCCGTCGGCCCGGCGGATGCCGGCTTCGTGCCGGTCCGCTTCGTCGCGATCGGCGACACGGGCAAGGGCAACACGACCCAGACCGACATCGGCAAGGCCGTCGCCGCCAAGTGCGCGAAGGACGGCTGCGACTTCGTCCAGCTCCTCGGCGACAACATCTACGACAGCGGGGTCTCGTCCGTGACCGACCCCCAGTGGACGACCAAGTTCGAGACGCCGTACGGCGGCGTGGCGCTCCCGTTCTACGCGGTGCTCGGCAACCACGACTACGGCGGCAACGGCGCGGGCACGGAGTTCGGCAAGGGGCAGTTCCAGGTGGACTACACCGCGAAGTCCACCAAGTGGAAGATGCCGGCCAAGTACTACCCGCGGACCGTGCCCGGCGTCAGCTTCTTCGGCCTCGACACGAACATGATGATGTTCTCGATGGCGACCGAGCAGAAGAAGGACGTCGCCGCCTGGGTGGCCGCCGCCAAGACCCCCTGGAAGTTCGCGTTCGGCCACCACCCGATCCTCTCCAACGGTCCACACGGCAACGCGGGCACCTACGAGGGTATCCCGTTCATCCCCATCACGAGCGGCCAGGGCGTGAAGGACTTCATGGACGCGGAGATCTGCGGCAAGGTCGACTTCTACGTCTGTGGTCACGACCACAGCCGGCAGTACATCCAGACGACCTGCAAGGGCACGCAGCTCGTGATCTCGGGCGCCGGGGCGGCCACCACCGACCTCAAGGGCAAGAACCCCACCTGGTTCCAGGCCGCCACACCGGGCTTCGTCTGGTTCGAGATCACCGCCAAGTCCGTGCGGATCGAGTTCCTCGACGCCACCGGCAAGGTCGAGTTCACGCGCACCGTCACCAAATGAGCGTTAGATTCAGCCGATAATCGGGTTGAAACGCGGGTTTCTTCGCCGTCGGTGAAAAGAGTCCTGGCGCCCCTCGGGTTTTGGCCCCACAGTGGGCGCACCTCACTCACCGTTTCCCGTTTACTACGACGACGCTCTCTCTCGCTTCACGGCCGAGGTCGCGGCATCGCTGCAAAAGGCAACGACGCGAGGTTACGGAAATTCCGTAACCCTCCTTCCGATCCCCCGGCTGATTGGTAGGCAGGCTTTCTCGAGCCGTCTCTGAATCGAGTTCCCCATGGGCAATCGTCTTTACGTCGGAAACCTCTCCTTCAACGCCAACCAGGACTCCCTCCGCAACGCCTTCTCGGCGTTCGGCGAGATCACCGACGTGCACCTCGTCGCCGATCGTGAGACCGGGCAGTCGCGCGGCTTCGGCTTCGTGACGATGGGCACCCCCGAGGCGGCCCAGAAGGCCATCCAGGGCATGAACGGCACGCTGCTCGACGGCCGCGCGCTCAAGGTCAACGAGGCCGAGGAGCGTCAGAACCGCGGTGGCGGTGGCGGCGGCGGCGGCGGCGGTGGTCGCGGCGGCGGCGGCGGTGGTCGCTGGTAGTCGCTCGTCGCAGCGGTCGCTGATCGCTGCGTGAACGAGAGCGAGGTCCGGTCCCGAGAGGGATCGGGCCTTGTTTCGTTTCGGGTGTCCGGATCGGTGACACCCGTCTGCGAACGCGACGCCCCGGGTGGCGCGATCGCCCTGGTTTCGCGCGATTTCGCTCGGCACGTGCCGTGCTGCTGGGGCCTTCGTGCGCTCCATCCTCCCCCTCGTCGCCCTCTGCCTCGGATGCGCGGCTCCGCGCTCCACCCCGCTCGCCGCGTCGTTCACCGGCACCAAGCCGGCGGTCGTCGCCTCGTCGCCAGCGAAGATCGGCGCTGCGTCGTCCCCCGTCGATCCCGTCGAGGAGGCCCGCGCCGTCCACGCTCTCTCTCGGTTCGCCTTCGGCCCCCGTCCTTCCGACGTCGAGCGGGTCGCGAAGATCGGCGTCGACGCGTGGCTCCGCGCGCAGCTGGCGCCCGGCACCGATCCCGCCGTCGACGCCAAGGTCGCGCGGCTGCGGGCGACGAAGCTCTCGACCAAGGAGCTCCTCGACGCGTACCCCAAGGGCAAGGGCGGCGACGGCACCCCCGCGGATCTCGAGCGGGAGCTCGCGACGGCGAAGGTCGTCCGCGCGGTCGAGAGCGAGCGGCAGCTCGAGGAGGTGCTCGTCGACTTCTGGTTCAACCACTTCAACGTCGACGCCAAGAAGGGCGCGGTGAAGTGGCTGGTCGCGCCGTACGAGCGGGAGGCCATCCGCGCCCACGTGTTCGGTAAGTTCCGCGATCTGCTCGGCGCCACGGCCAAGCACCCCGCGATGCTGTTCTACCTGGACAACTGGCGCTCGGCCGCGGCCTCCGGCAAGCCCAAGGGCAAGAAGCCGAGCGGGCTCAACGAGAACTACGCGCGCGAGCTCCTCGAGCTCCACACGCTGGGCGTCGACGGTGGGTACACGCAGGACGACGTGAAGGAGGTCGCGCGCGCGTTCACCGGGTGGACGATCGAGAGGCCCAAGGAGGTCGGCGCGTTCGTGTTCCGGCCCGCCATGCACGACGCCGGTGCGAAGAAGGTCCTCGGCAAGACCATCGACGCCGGCGGCATCGGCGACGGCGAAGCGGTGCTCGATCTGGTCGCGAACCACGCCTCGACCGCCCACCACCTGAGCCTCGCGCTGGCCCGGCGCTTCGTCAGCGACGACCCGCCGTCGGCGCTGGTCGACGGGGTCGCGAAGGTGTTCCTCGCCTCGGGTGGCGACCTCCGCAAGACCTACGAGGCGCTGTTCTTCGCCCCCGAGGCCTGGAGCGACGCCGCCAAGAAGTCCAAGGTGAAGGATCCCTTCGAGACCGTCGTGTCCTCGATCCGCGCCGTGGGCGGGACGTTCGCCTTCGGCGAGGCCGGCGCCAAGAAGGGCCTCGCCGGCCCCGTCGAGCCGCTGCTCCGCACGCTCGAGGGGCTCGGCGAGCCCATCTACCACTGCGCGCCGCCGACGGGCTTCCCCGAGCGCGCCACCGCGTGGGTCGGCACCGGCGCCCTCGTGTCGCGGATCCGCTTCGCCGTCGCGCTGTCGGAGGACCGCTTCCGCGTGGGCGGCGCGGGCGTGGTCTGGGATCCGCACGCGGTGGTGCCCGACGGCAAGGACCCGCTCGTCGATCGCGTGGCGCGCGCCCTCCTGCACGCGCCGCTCGCGCCCGCCACCCGCACCGCCATCCAGAAGGAGCTCGACGCGATGCCCGACGAGCCCGACGAGGACAGCCAGCGCCGCCGCCTCACCCGCGCGATCGGCCTCGTCCTCGGTTCCCCCGACTTCCAGCGCCAGTGAAGGAGCCTGTCATGCAACGCCGTAGCTTCCTCGCCTCCCTCGGCCTCGTCGCCCCCGCCCTGTTGCTCCCGCGCCTCGCGCTGTCGGGGGCCGCCAAGAAGAAGACCCTCGTGGTGATCCTGCAGCGCGGCGCCGTCGACGGTCTGTCGATGGTCCCGGCCGTGGGCGAGAAGGCCTACTTCGATCTGCGTCCCTCCATCGCGGTGGACAAGAAGCAGAGCAAGCCGCTCGACGGTCCGTTCGCGCTCCACCCGGGCCTCGCGGGGCTCCTGCCGCTCTGGGCGAACAAGTCGCTCGCGATCGTGCACGCGGTCGGTTCACCCGACCCGACGCGCTCGCACTTCGACGCGCAGGACTACCTCGAGACCGGAACCCCCGGCACCAAGTCGACCGACGACGGGTGGCTCGCCCGGGCGCTCGCTGGGAAGAAGGACAAGGGCTCTCTCCGCGCCGTCGCGCTCTCGCCGACGCTGCCGCGCATCCTCCGTGGCGACAAGGACGCCGTGGCCTTCGCCGCGCTCGACTCGTTCGCGGTCGCCGGCAAGGGTGCCGGGACGTTCGAGTCGATGTACGACGGTGCGCTCGACGAGGCGCTCCGGGGCGCGGGCAAGGAGGCCTTCGCCGCGATGCACTCGCTGCAGGCGGCCAAGGTGGGCGCCATCGCCCCGGCGAACGGCGCCAAGTACCCCGACGGCCCGCTCGGCAAGCGCCTCCGGCAGATCGCGCAGCTGATCCGCGGCGAGGTGGGGGTCGAGGTGGCCGTCACCGACTGCGGCGGTTGGGACACCCACGTCAACCAGAAGCCGCAGCTCGACAAGCGCCTGTCCGAGCTCGGGGACGCGCTCGCCGCTTTCGCGACCGACCTCGGCAACCGCATGGCGGACGTCTGCGTCGTGACCGCGACCGAGTTCGGGCGCACCGTGAAGGAGAACGGATCCGCGGGCACCGACCACGGCCATGGATCGGTGATGCTGGTGATGGGTGGCGGCGTGCGCGGCAAGCGCGTGCTCGGCAAGTGGAAGGGACTCGGCGATCTCCACGAGGGCCGCGATCTCCCCGTGACGACCGACCACCGCGCCGTGTTCAGCGAGATCCTGAAGGTGCACCTCGGGCACACGGATCCGAGCGCGGTGTTCGCCGGCTACACGGCGCCCAAGGTCGGTCTGTTCTGACC
>JAEUKC010000148.1:0-30459 GCA_016794445.1 Myxococcales bacterium | reverse complement strand
CATGCGCCGCAAAGAGGTCCCCGCCCTGCCCCGTCCTGCCCGGCCGACGCCGCTCGCTCCGAGCGTCGCGATCGCTCCGCAGGGGTACGCCGCGTGGACCGTGGCCAAGCTCCGCGCGCTCGGCCTCGCGGCCGCGGTCGTCGCGCCCCTCGGCGCGCTCGCCGGCAGCGTCGCGGCCTGTGGCGGCGCGGCGCCCGTGCAGCACTCGCCGTACGGCTACCGCGCGGAGCCCGCCGCCCCGCCCGCACCGACCGCCAGCGCCTCGGCCGTGCCGAGCGTCGAGCCCGCGCAGGCGCCGCAACCGGCGACGCAGCCCACGCCCGTGCCGACCCCGATGTGAACCGCTAGCCTGCGCGGGTGAGCGATCCTGGTCCCCTCGACGAACGGCTGCGCGCCGTCGGCTACCACCCGAGCGCGGACACCGCCACCGCGCTGCGCCTCGCGATCGCGCTCGATCGACCGCTCCTGCTCGAGGGGCCCGCCGGCGTCGGCAAGACCGAGCTCGCGCGCGCCACGGCCACCGCGCTCGGGAGGCCGTTCCTGCGGCTCTCCTGCTACGAGGGCCTCGACGAGTCGCGCGCGCTCTACGAGTGGGACTACGCGAAGCAGATCCTCTACACCCAGCTGCTGCGCGACGCCGTCGAGCGAGCCATCGGCGCGCCCGATCTGGCCTCCGCGGTGGAGCGCGTCGCCGAGCTCGAGACCGCCTTCTTCTCCGAGCGCTTCCTGCTCGCGCGTCCGCTGCTCGCCGCCGTGCGCGCGAAGGAGCCGGTGGTGCTGCTGATCGACGAGGTCGACCGCGGCGATCCCGAGTTCGAGGCGCTCTTGCTCGAGGTGCTCGCAGACTATGCCGTCACGATCCCCGAGCTCGGGACGTTCCGGGCGACCGCGCCGCCTCTCGTGGTGCTCACGACGAACGGCACGCGAGAGCTCACCGAGGCGCTGCGTCGGCGGTGCCTGCACGCCCTCCTCGACTACCCGGAGCCGTCCCGCGAGCTCGCGATCGTGGAGGCGCGCGTCCCGGGCATCGCCGCGGCGCTGGCCGCCCGGCTGGTCGAGGTGGTGCGCAGGCTTCGCGGCCTCGAGCTGCGCAAGCCGCCGAGCATCGCCGAGTCGATCGACTGGGCCCGGGCCCTCGTCGTGCTGGGCGCGTCCTCGCTGGACGAGGCGACCGCCCGTGACACGCTGGGCGTGCTGATCAAGCATGGGGAGGATCGGGAGAAGGTCTCGGCCCGGCTCGGCGCCGTGCTCGCCCGTTGACCCCCGCCGAAAAGGCCAGGAGACGGCTGCGAGAGCACACAACCTCTTGACCGCGTGACCGTGGTCGCGTCTCTTGTCGTCACGCTCATGCCCGTCCTCTGCCAACGTTGCGGTGCCCAGAATGCCGACCATTCCAAGTTCTGTCTGAGCTGCGGGAACGACCTCCGTCCCGCTGGCGGGCCACCCCCGCCGGCGCCGGGTGGGTTCGGGCCACCGCCGCCTGCCCCGGGTGGGTTCGGTCCCCCGCCGCCCGCGCCGGGTGGGTTCGGGCCACCGCCGGGTCCGCCGCCCGCGCCGGGGGGCTTCGGTCCCCCGCCGCCTGCGCCGGGGGGCTTCGGTCCGCCGCCGGCCGCGCCGGGGGGCTTCGGTCCCCCGCCGCCCGCGCCCGGTGGCTTCGGTCCGCCTCCGCCCGCCCCGGGTGGCTTCGGTCCGCCGCCGGGTCCTCCGCCCGCGCCCGGTGGGTTCGGTCCGCCCCCTGGCCCGCCGCCGCCCGCGCCGGGTGGCTTCGGTCCGCCTCCGGGTCCGCCGCCCGCGCCGGGCGGTTTCGGTCCGCCGCCCGGCCCACCGCCGCCCGCAGCGGGTGGGTTCGGTCCGCCCCCCGGCCCACCGGCGCCGGCCCCGGGTGGGTTCGGCCCGCCGCCAGCCGCAGCCCCCGCCGCGGCGCCCCCTTCGGGTGGCACCACGGGCGCCGAGCTGCAGCACATGATCGATGGCCTGCGCATCATCGCCATCGAGCTGCGCGGCATCTCCGCCTCCAAGACGATCCTGTCCACGCAGATCCTCCCGAGCCCGATCCCGGGCGTCGCCGCCGTCGCCATCCGCTACGGCCGCTCGATGCACGTGCTCTGCGCCGGTGGCCAGTTCGCGCAGCCGCTCTGGCCGTCGCGTGACTTCGCCGATCGCGACAAGCTGCTCGCCGCGACCATCGGCAACAAGGCGCCGCCCGAGCTGATGATCCCCTGGGTCCTCACCTACGTGCTGCCCGGCGTCTTCCCCGACCTCGGCAAGGATTCGCAGTCGCAGCAGGCGTTCATCGAGGCCGCCGATGCGTTCGGCGTCGGCGTGGACCAGGCGGGCATCGACGCAGCGCGCCGGCAGGGCTTCCCCAGCATCGACAAGACCCAGGCCCGCTTCCTCGTGGTGAGCGAGCCCAAGCAGTCGATCGCCGGCATCGAGCTCCGCTGGGGCGATCGTCCGTTCGAGATGCTGTACGTGCCGACGCCCGGCGTCGTGTCGCGCGCCGCGCCCTGGACCTGATCACCCATTGGAGAAACGTCGAGGCGACCGTTCACGCGGTCGCCCTCGTTCGTCTTCCCACCCCCGGGTCGCTGACGGGCCGAACTCAGTTGCGGCCCTCCGCTCCCGCTATTGCAGCACGATCACGCGTTGCTGCAGCAGATCGTAGATGATGCGCATGGCCTCGAGGTGGGGCATGCCGGAGATGTCGAGGATCTCCTCGAGCGACGACACGCCGTCCACGTGCGAGAGCAAGAACCCGGCGCGGTGGTCGAGCGTGAGCCAGCGGAGCTGCTCCTGCGGCACCGACACCGTGGGGATCTGGTCCATCGAGCCGAGGCGCGCGGCGTACATCTGCATCAGCACGTCGCGGCAGCTCTCGGCGTAGCGCTGGACGTCGGCGTTGTCGGTGTCGTCCTCGAGGATGCCCTCCGCGATGGTGAGGGCGCCGGAGAAGTCCCCGAGGGCGTAGCGCTCGCGCAGCTCGGCCAGCGGATCGGGCGCGCGCGAAGGCTCGGCCGGCGCGATGCTCGAGGCGGGGATGCGGCTCACCACCAGATCGAGCGCCTCGGACGAGGAGTCGGCGTCGGGGAGCTCGAGCGAGAAGCCTGGGTCGGAGGCGCGATGCGCGTCGAAGGACAGGTCGAGCGAGTGCCCCCCGCTACCTCGTCCGCGCTCCCAGTCGGTGTCCCCTCCGAGGCCTGGGTTCGGGCGCCCTTGGTCCGGCGGAACGGCTCCGTCGGGGAAGGGCAGCGTCTCGCGCTCGTCGACCAGCCCTCGACGCGTCTCCTGGTGCTGCAGGGCCGGCGCCTCCTGCATGAAGTCCCAGTCGATGTCAGGATCGTCGGCCCCAGGATCCGATGCTGGTTGCGGCAGCGTGGGCACGTCGCGCGAGGGTCGCGGCGCCTCGGTCGCAGGCAAGGCCGTCGCGGCCGGCTTCGGCGGCTCCCAGTCGACGGTGCTGCCGAGGAGCCGCTTGCGCGGTCCCGGCGGCGGGGGCGGAGACTTCGGGACCAAGATCAGCTCGTCTTCTGCACCACCCCACGGAACATGCGGGCGGTACGGCCGAGCGCTTCGATCTGGTCCTTGATCTCCTGGACGTCGCCGCGCTGCATGGCGGCCTTGGCCTTCTGCAGGATGCCGCGGGCCTTCTCCGTTGCGTCGCGGCCGAAGTCGCTCGAGACGACGATCTGCTCGACCTGCGGGAACAGGCGCTCGATCTCGGCGATGAGGCGCTGCGCCTCTTGCTTGGCGGCCTCCTCGTCCTCGCTCGTGCGGCGGTCGAGCATCTCGTCCTTCGCCGCGTCGATCATCTGCTTGAGCTCCTGCTGGGTGAGGCCGCTCGAGGCAGTGACCTGGATCTGCTGCTCCTTGCCGGTCTCGAGGTCCTTGGCCGAGACGCTGACGATGCCGTCGGCGTTGATCTCGAAGGTGACCTCGATCTCGACCTGACCCTTGGGCGCCTTGCGCAGGCCGGTCAGCACGAACTCGCCGAGGAGCTCGTTCTGGTCGCCCTTCTCGTGCTCGCCCTGCATGACGAGGATCTTGACGGCCGTCTGGTCGTCACGGCTCGTGGTGAAGATCTCGCCGCGCGAGGTGGGCACGGTGGTGTTCTGCGGGATGAGCCCGCGGAACGTGCCGCCGTGGGTGAGGATGCCGAGGGTGTGCGGCGTGACGTCGAGCAGCACCATCTCGGTCTTGTTGTCGAGGAGCGCGTGGCCCTGGATGGCGGCGCCGAGCGCGACGACCTCGTCGGGGTGCACGCCGCGGTTGGCCTCGCGACCGAGGAACCCGCTGACCGCCTCCTGGATGCGCGGCATGCGGGTCATGCCGCCGACGAGGACCACGTCCTCGATGTCCTCCTTGCCGAGCTGCGCGTCCTCCAGGGTCTGCTGGCAGATGTCGATCGTGCGATCGATGAGATCCTGACACAGCGACTCGAGGGTCTCGCGGCTGATGACGCGCTGGAGGTGGAGCGCCTCGTTGCGGCCGCTCGAGATGATGAAGGGCAGGTTGATCTCGGTCTCGCGCGTGGAGCTGAGCTCGCACTTGGCCTTCTCGGCGGCGTCCTTGAGGCGCTGGAGGGCCATGCGGTCCTGGCGCAGGTCGATGCCGTGCTCCTGCTGGAACCCCTCGACGAGCCAGTCGATCACGCGGGCGTCGAAGTCCTCGCCGCCGAGGAACGTGTCGCCGGCGGTGGCGACCACGCGGAACACGCCGTGGGCGCCGATCTCGAGGATGGAGATGTCGAACGTGCCGCCACCGAGGTCGTAGACCGCGATGGTCTTCTCCATGTCCTTGCCGAACCCGTAGGCGAGCGCGGCGGCGGTGGGCTCGTTGATGATGCGGATGACGTCGAGGCCGGCGATGGATCCGGCGTCCTTGGTGGCCTGACGCTGGTTGTCGTTGAAGTAGGCGGGGACGGTGATGACCGCCTTCTCGACCTTGCCGCCGAGGTAGTCCTCGGCGATCAGCTTCATCTCCTGCAGGATCATGGCGCCGATCTCCGGGCAGCTGAAGCTCTTGCCGCGGAGCATGATGCGCACGTCGCCGTGCGGGCCCTCGACGATCTTGTAGGCGCTGGTCGCGATGGCGTTCTTGACCTGCGGCGAGCTGAACTTGCGGCCGATCAGGCGCTTGGCCGCGAAGACCGTGTTCTCCGCGTTGGTGATGGCTTGCCGCTTGGCGATGTGCCCGACGAGCTTCTTGCCCGCCTCGGTGATGGCGACCATCGACGGCGTGGTCTTGTACCCGCCGCGGTTCGGGATGACGACGGGGGCTCCGTTCTCGACGACGGCGACGCAGCTGTTGGTGGTGCCGAGGTCGATCCCAATCACGCGTTCCATCGATTGCCTTTCTCAGAGGTCATCACGAAGCCAGCCTCCGTGCGCGCGCGAGCAACTCCTTCGCTTCACGGTGGTTCGGGTCCAACTTGGTCGCTTGCTCGAGCTCGGATCGGGCGCGGAGGAAGAGCCCCGCGTCCAGGTAGATCGCCCCCAGGGTAACGCGAAAGGGGGCGTGAGACGGATTCTTCTGCACGGCGAGCTGGGCGTAGTGGGCGGCCTTGTGTAGATCGCGGCCCTCGGTCTTGAGGCAGCGGGCCGCGTCGGCGCAGAGCTGGGCGTCCTCGGGGCGCCCCTCGGCGGCCTTGGCGTAGGACAGGGCCGCGGCCCCGAACTTGTGGGACTGCTCCTCGTATTTGGCCTGCTTGAGGTAGGTGTCGGCCATCAGGTCCTTGGCCCGCTGGCTCGCGATCTCGGCCGCCTCGAGGATGGCGGGGTCGTCCGTGTAACGCACGGCGAGGCGGTAGTTGTTGGCCGCGCCCAGCACGTCGCCCCGGTCCGAAGCGGCCATCGCCTCGTCGATGAGGCGGCGGGCCTGGGTGCGTCGGGCGAACTCGACCCCGTCCTCGTAGCGGCGCTTGAGGGCGGCCGCGGCGGCCTGGGACTGCTCGGCGGTCGGCGGGGTCGAGGGCGCGAGCGGGCGTGGGGGCGGAGGCGCCGTGGACTGGGGCGGCGCCGAGGGTCGGTTGGAGCCAGGTGGGCCCGCGAACGGGCGCGCCGAGCGCAGGTTCATGGAGCTGCGACCACTGAGCTTGCGCGCGAGCGCCTCCCGACGCGCGCGCTCGTCGAGGCCGACCTTGGGCGGCTCGGGCGTGGCCGGAACGGGGACCTCGACCTTCGGGGTCTCGACCGCGACGGGCACGGTCGGCGCGTCGAGCGGCGGGACCTCGGCCGCGGCCTCGTCGGGCTCGTCGTTGAGGTAGCGCTCGAAGGCGCGCGTGCGATCGAGGTCGGCGAGGTACGCGTCGTAGTCGGCGCGACGCTGCTTCGAAGCCAGCGTGTCGTGCGCCGTGGTGATGCGCGCGAACACCTGCTCCATCTTGGCCTTGAAGGGGCCGAGGTTCTTGCCGTAGTAGCGGTCGGTGTGGAAGCGGGCGGCGAGCCCGTAGTAGGCGGTCTTGATCGCCTTGCGATCGGCCTCGCGGGGCACGTTCAGGAGCTCGTAGTGGTCGTACTCGTCGAGCCAGCTGTGCAGGTCGAGCACGTCGATGCGGAACTCCTCGTCGAGATCGCTCGGCTGCGCGAGCTCCTCGTCGGTGAACCGCCGCGGGCGCTTCTTGCGGACCAGGGGCGCGGCCTCGGCGGCCACGACGACAGGCCTTTCTTCGGGGGGCGCCGGCTTCTCCGGGGGGCGGTCGCCGAAGTAGATCGCGAGCACCTTCCTGAGCTTCTCGGCGATCGCGATCGCGCCCTCGAGGCCGGTGTTGGTCATCACCGCGAGGTCGCCGAGGCTCGTGTAGCCGTCGATGCGGGACAGGAAGAAGCCCTCGCGCGCGTCGAGCACGAGGCTGCGCGGGTCGATCCAGGGCGTGAGCTTGGGGACGGACGTTCGGGCGAGCGTCGGTGCCTCCATGGGCACAGTCTAGACAAAGGTGCCGAGCCTCGTCAGCCTCCGTCGACGAGAGAATCGACCGAGCCGTCGGAGGCTCCGGCCTCGGTTGCGTCGGTCCCTGCGTCACCCGTGCAAGCCTCGGCCGGCTGCACGGCCCCCGCGCCGTCGATCCACCGGCGCACCGCGCGGATCTCCTCCAGGCGCAGCGGGCCGGAGGGCGGCATGCCCGAGCCCGGCACGAGGACAGAGAGGTCCGCGATCGTGCGCCGCCACAAGTCGGCGACGCGACCGTCGGGCGCGGCGAGCCCCTTGGGCAGCGGCGCGCCGAGCACCGCGTCCTCCCCGAACTGCCCGAGCTCGGCGGGGCCGGCGAGCAGGAGCTTGTAGAGGAGGAAGCTCGACGTCGAGCCCCCTTCCCGCCGATCGACGATGGGCAGACCCCTCGGGAACCCGAGGCCGGCGAGGGGGGCTGCGCCTCCGCTGCCCGGATTGGCGGCACGCTGGACGAGCACCGACGCGTGCCCGATCGCGGTCTCCTGCACGCCGAGGTCGGTGTCGAGCGAGAGCCCCATGGCGCGCGCCGTGGTGACCCCGGCGGTCGAGGAGCCGTGGCAATCGGCGCCCGTGCAGTGCCTCCGGAAGAGGGCCTGGACCGCGCACGGATCGGCGGGGACCGGGTCGAGATCGACGTCCTCGCTGTCGGCCGGGTCCTTCTCGGCCTTGGTCACGAAGTCCTGGATGTATTCGCCCTCGAACGGGGTGCCGTCGAACGATGCGAGCCGGTCGCCCGGGTTGTCGGCGGCCTTCACGCGGAGGCGGTAGAGGGTGTTGCGCTGCAGCGGCGCGTCGAGCGCGAGGGTGACGGTGCGCTCCACCGGATCGACCCGCACCTTCTTGAAGACGACGTCGACGACCGAGCCGCTCGAGATCCGGTAGTTCACCCGCGCGCTCGCCGAGTTGGCGAGGACACGGTCGAAGCGGATCACGACCAGCGGACGCAGCTTGACCTCGCAGACCCGCCCTGCCCCTGCCGCCGCGCTGGTCGGGCAGGGAACTCCGAGGAGGGTCAGCGAGGTCCCGAGGACACGCGGTGGCGGACCTGCGCGACGCGGGTAGTCGCCCCCGCGATCACAGCCCCCGAGCAGCAGCAGCAGCGCTGGCGCCAGCCCACCGAGCGGGCGCCCACGGAGGGGCGCGCGACTCAGGACTCGGCGTACTCCTTGAGCTGCTCGCGGATCGTCTCGTTGTTGATGCCCGTCTGGATGTAGTCCTTCAGGGTGTCGGCCAGCGCGATGAGCATGTCGTTCACGCCGCTCTCCTGCGTCAGCTTCTCGAGCAGCGCACGCGCCTCGCGGCTGCCGTCGTCCCGCAGCATCGCGCGCACCTGCTCGAACGAAATCTCCCCCTGGAAGTCCAGGTACATGTTCTCGAGTAGGTAGCGGACGAGCTCGTTCACGGACGGCCTCCTTCGAGGTGGCGGGCAGGGCAGATGGGGCAGATGGGAACGGACCAGGTGGGCTATAGCCCTCTGCTGGCGAGCCGGGCAAGTCTTTTGCGGCCGGGACGTCGATCTCGACGGTGCGCTGGCGGGTCACTTGCACACCCCGAGGGCCTTGTCGCCCAGCGTGTGGCACACGAAACAGGGCCGCGGATTCTTCGAGAACTGCACGGCGCAGCTGGTCGCGAACGAGGTGCCGTGGGGGCTCGCCCCCTTCCCTCCGACGCCGGTGGTGCCGTGGCAGACCACACAGTCGCGCTCGACGTGGCAGCTTATGCAGGCCATCAGGTTCTTCTGGGCCTCGATCGCGTGGTGCATCGGGCCTTTCTTGTTGCCGGACCACACCGAGGCCGCGGGATGGAAGCGCAGGCTCGACGCGACCCCGCTCGGCGACGAGGGCGTGATGCCGACCCGGGTGTGGCACGGCAGGCAGAAGTTCTGCTGCGCGTGGCAGGAGCTGCACTTCGGGTCGTCGAAGCGCGCCGCGATGGCGTGCGAGGAGAGCCAGTCGTTCGGGTGGACGAGCTTGGGCTTGGTCTTGCCGTCGTGGCAGTCGACGCACTCCTGCTCCTTGTGGCAGTTGCCGCAGAAGGCGGAGTCCGCGCCCGCGACCTTCTTGTGGCGGGTGAGGAAGTCGCTGCCGTGCTGCGCGTTCTTGAGCCATTTCGGGGGCATGAGCACCCCGCTCGCGAACATGGTCTCGAGCACGCCGTCCTTGCGGGTGACGTGGCAGGTGGAGCACGCCGACTTGGCCCCGGCGGTCTTGAGCGTGGACGGGCCGCCGGGCTCGGGGTTCTGGTGGCAGCCGAAGCAGCCCTTCATGCGCGGCAGCTGGTCGCGCGTGCCGAGCTCGAGCGAGCCCACGTCGCCGTGGCACTCCGCGCAGGCGATGCCCTTCTTGGCGTGCGCCGCGTGGTTCATCTTGAGGTTCGGCTTGGGCATGACCACCTTGGGCACGACCGCCACGCCGTTGGTGACGACGACGTTCTGGTGGCACGCGTCGCAGCGCGCGGGCGGCGTCTCGCTCTTCTCCGGCTTCTTCTCGTCGATCGCGTGGCACTCGATGCAGGGCTCGTGCTTCTTCGGGAGCAGGTCGTCGGCCGACGAGGTGCTCTTCTCGGCGAGCGGGTGGCAGTACTTGCAGGCGATCTTCTGGTCCTTCACGTGCTTGACGTGGAAGAACCGCAGCGGGAGCTTCTGTGCCGGATAGATGGCGCGGGACGGGCCCGGGTCCGGGAAATCCGCCCCCGGAGGCAGCGCGGTCTTGGGCACGAACACGCCGCCCGGCATCGGCGCGAGACCGCCGGTGGGCGCCCACGGCGGCGCGACCGACGCCGACGCCGAGACCGAGGCCGAAGCCGAGGGCTTGATGGAGGGCTTGCCCTCCTCGGCCAGGGCGAGCACGGCGCCGAGCAGCACCGCGAGCGCGACGAGCCAGGTGGAGACGGCCCGCGCGCTCACAGCCACACCTTCACGTGGAGGACCGCGAGCAGGCGGAACCGCGACCCGACGAGGCGGTTCTCGTCGTGCTCCCACTGCAACATCGCGTCGCTGTCGGGGCTCAGCCGGTAGCCGGCGGCGAGCACGTAGCCCACGCTGGTCGCCTCGCGCGGTGCCCCCCTGGCGTCGGTGCGCAGCTTGTCGAGGAAGTTCCAGAGCGAGAGCTGGGCGTCGAAGGTGAAGCGCGGACCGATGCGCTGCGTGAACAGGAGATCGCCCCCGACGCGCCGCCCCTGGTCGCCGAACAGGCCGTAGGTCTTGGCGCGGACCATCGCGCTCGCGAAGCGGTAGCGCGCGTTGCCGCCGAACCCTGGTGCAAAGCTCGAGGCGCTGCCCACGCGCACGCCTTCCGGGGTGAGGTCGTCGCTCCGGTAACGCCGCACCTTGCCGTCGACCCCCATGGTCAAGCGTTCGGTCGCCTGCACGTCGACCCGGGCGGCGAGGTCGTCCATCGGCTCGAAGCCGAACACGCTGAAGATGGAGTCGGCGTCGAAGATCGGGCGGAAATACGTGTAGTCGACGCTCGCCTCGACGCGCTTGCCAGCGAACAGATCGAGGCCGGCCTCGACGTCGGCGAAGCGCCGGGAGACGAGGTCGTAGACGAGGTTGCCGCGCGCGCCGAACCACTCGGAGGCCGAGAGGTTCACGCCGTAGCCGAGGCGCTCGGTGGAGACGCGCCGCGCGTCGTAGATGCCCATCGCGTCGGGGCCGTAGAGCACGCCGTTGCCGCCGATGTACGAGGTGCCGGTGTTCCAGGCCTTGCGGTAGGTGAGCCGGCCGTGGATCCAGGTGGGCCCCGCGGTCTCGAGGGACACGCCGTAGACCGGCGCGAGGCCCGCGGGCTGCACCGACGGGTAGCCCGAGGTCGGGTACTGGCTGCGGTCGAAGCGCACGACGCCGGGCGATTCGAAGCGGCCGATCTGCACGCGCGTGGTGAACGGGAGGCCGGCGCGCGACTCGAAGCCGGCGTAGGCCTCGAGCGCGACGAAGAAGGGCGTGGTGACGCGCACGAGCGCGCCGTCGAAGCCGTACCAGCCGAGCGGATCGACCAGGTACTGCCGGCCGAGCTTGAAGTTGACGAAGCCCCCGAGCCAGCGCCGGCCCTCGAGGTAGCCGTACATCATCTCGACGGGCGCCGGCTGCAGCTGCGGCACGAAGCGCGAGGTGACGAGGTCGGAACCGAGCGCGTACTCCTCGCGCTGGTAGCCGAAGTCGGTGTCGAGCCGCATGCGCGTGCGGAACACGAGCTGCGGGCCGTCCTTGCGGCCTCCGCCCCCGAGGTCGTAGACGCCGAGCTGCAGCGTCGAGGTGACCCTGCGGCGCGAGAGCACCGGGTCGCCGCTCAGGCCGCGCAGCTGGTAGGCCTGTCCGGTGACCGTGGCGTCGACCTCGGCGTCGTACGCGCGCGCCGGCCCGGCGACCGCCAGGGAGGCGAACACGACGCAGACGGCGGCGGAGGGGGAACGCACGCTCGAGGCCCTACTCGCTCGAGGTCACTGTTGGCTGTTGCGGCCGCCCGTGGAGGCGGCCGCTGTTCACTCCGCTCATGGTCGCTCCGTTCACTTCTGCCCGAAGGCGACGACCTCGGCGCGGTAGACCTCCTCCGAGGTGGCTTCGTCCCAGAACCGCCCGCCGGCGTGGGTCCACAGGAACTCGGGGCACTCGACCTCCTCGAAGGAGAGCACGCGCCCCTGCACCTTGGTCTTGCCGACGCGCACGTCGCAGTCGAAGTGCGTGCCCTGGATGGTGAGCTCGCGCTTCTCGTTCGCGACCGTCAGCGGCTTGCCGTCGGGCAGGAGGAAGGTCCACTCGTAGAGCGCGTAGAGGTCGTGGTTCTTCTTGTTCTCGAGCCGGCGCAGGTTGCCGTGGTCCTCGAGGAACAGCGCGTCGACGACCTCGTTCTTGCGGTTCTCGGGCAGGTCGGTGACCACCTGCACCCATTTGCGCTCGTCGATGCCGCGCCGGACGGACACGCCGATGCGCAGCTCGAGGCCCTTCTGCGCGAGGATCTGCTCGCGCAGGACGACCGGCTCCTTGGTATACGTGCCCGTATAGCGGTAGACGACGAAGTCACCCTCGCGGAAGCGGGTCCGCGGGCCCGTGGGGCCCTCGGGGGGCTTGCCCGGGCCGCACGCGACCACGGGCAGCGAGGTGAGCAGGGTGAGCGCGAGGAGGAGGGGCGCCGTTCGCACGGGGGCCGATGCTATTCGATCTCGGCCGCGATTCGGAGCGCTTCGCCACGAGGGCCGTCGGCCCGGAGGGTGGCGCGCCGGGGCTCGAGCTCGAGGTGGACCAGGAGGCCGTCGCCGCCCAGCGGGGAGAAGGCGTCCTCGCCCCACTCGACGAGGAGCGCCGCGCCGGCAGAACGTCGGTCGCGCAGGCCGAGACCCGCGAGCTCGGCCTCGAGATCGCCGCCGAGCAGCCGGTACAGGTCGGCGTGGATGACGGGCAGCCGGGCGCCCTCCTCGGGGCCGTACTCGTTCTCGAGGGTGAACGTGGGGCTCGGGACGGCGATCTCCTCGGGCACGCCGAGCGCGCGCAGGAGCCCCCGCGCGAGGAAGGTCTTGCCGGCGCCGAGCCCGCCCACGAGCACCACCAGATCCGAAGGGACGAGGGCCTGGGCGAGGCGGCGGGCGAGCGCGAGGGTGGCCCGGCGGTTCGGGAGCGCGATCATGCCTCAGAACCGCAGCATCACGCTCGCGGTCACGCCGGCGAAGGCGAGCGTGCCCGTGCCGCCGGGCGCCACGCGCAGGGCGCCGAGATCCACGTCGAGCTGGAAGGCCTTGGTGAGGACGACCGTCGCGATCGGCGACACACCGACGAGGAACCGCGCGGTTTGCTCCCCACCCAGGAGCGCGAGCACGCCGATCGCGGCCTCCGCCGAGAGCGCGAAGCGGCCGGCCTCGACCAGCCGATAGCGCCCGATGGCCTCGATGCGGAGCGCGTTGGCCTTGCCGAACAGCCCCGCGAAGGTGGCGCCGACCTCGAGCCGCGGGACCGGCACCGCGAACCTCCCGTGCAGCGACCAGGCGCCGAGCAGCTTGCTCCCGACCGCCGTGTCGGGGCGGGCGAGGACGTACGAGAAGCCGCCCCCGGCCCCGATCGCGACGTTGCCGCCCTCGCCATAGCGAGGAGGCGGCGGCGCGGGCTTCGGCGGCGGCTCCACCTTCTGCTCGACCTTGGCCGCGGGCGGCTTGGGCTTGGCGGCGAGCCAAGGGATCGGGTCGTCGCCGACGCCCTGCGGCCGGAGCAGCAGCGCGAGCATCTCGCTGATCTGGAGTGCCGTGTCGGCCTTGGGATCGAGGTCGCGCACCAGGGTCTCGACGCGCCCGCTCGAGGTCTGGCAGGCCTTGAGCTCGACGTGCATCACGCCGCCGGTGCCGTAGCTGACGTTGGCCTCGACGACCCAGTCGGCGCCCGTGGTCTTGCCGACGGCGACGAGGCCCTCGCTCGAGCCGATGAGCGCGCCCGCGGCGGCCTCGCCCTGCAACACCTCGGACTCGGGGATGGTGGTGTGGCCGAGCTTCGCCGCGGCGGTGTCACCCGCCTTGGTGATCGTCGTCCGCTCCTCGAGCGTGGCTGGGCCACGCGCGTGGACGTTGGCGACCTTGTCGGCGTGCGCGGTCGTGGCGAGGAGGAGCGTGACGAGCGCCGCGGAGGAGGCTGCCCGGAGCGGAGAGGCCATGTTTCTCCCCAGCCTAGCCGTCGGGCTTTCGGCTTTCGAATTTCGATCCTACAGGGAGAGGCGCGATGCCCCTCCCCAGCTTCTCAGGCACCCAGAGCTACCTCACCGATCAGGGCCTCGAGTCGGCCGTGCGCTGCGCCCTCGCCCTCGAGCGTCCACTCCTCGTCAAGGGGGAGCCCGGCACTGGCAAGACGCTGCTCGCCACGGCGATCGCCGAGACGGTCGGCGCCGAGCTGATCCACTGGCCGGTCAAGTCGACCACCAAGGCCCAGGACGGCCTCTACGTCTACGACACGGTCGCGCGGCTCTACGACGCGCGCTTCGGCGACGGCGACCCCAAGGACATCCGCCGCTACATCAAGCTCGGGCCGCTCGGTCGCGCGTTCCTCGAGTCCACGGCGTCGGCGCCCCGCGTGCTCCTCATCGACGAGGTGGACAAGGCCGACCTCGAGTTCCCGAACGACCTGCTCCACGAGCTCGATCGCATGCGCTTCGTGGTGGCCGAGACCGGCGACGAGGTCGTCGCGCACGCGCGCCCGGTCGTCGTGATCACGTCGAACAACGAGAAGGAGCTGCCGGACGCCTTCCTGCGCCGCTGCGTGTTCCACTTCATCACGTTCCCGGACAAGGAGCGCATGAAGGCCATCGTCCGGGTGCACCACCCGAGCATCGACGACGCGCTCGTCGACCAGGCCATCACCGCGTTCTACGGCGTGCGCGAGTCGCCCCGCCTGCGCAAGCGGCCGAGCACGAGCGAGCTGGTCGACTGGATCACCGTCCTGTCCCGCGAGGGCATCGGCGTGGAGCGCCTGCGCCGCGATCTGCCGTTCCTCGGCGTCCTGCTCAAGAAGGAGCAGGACATGGAGGCCTGGCTCTCGGACCCCCGACGGGGCCGAGCTTGAGGTCGCGCATGGTTCGGTCGGGCATGGGGGCCATGGGGGGCGTCGCGACCCAGCCCGGCTTAGGCGTTGCGTCGGGGGCGGGGTGCGCGTAACCCTGAGAGTTCGATGGCGGCCGCTTCGTGCCCGCAGTGCCAGAGCCCGTACGATCCGGAGAACCACAGGTTCTGCCCTTCGTGCGGGTTTCCGGTCGCCGAAGTTTCGATCCGGCCCGACGATCCGCTGATCGGGAAGACCTTCCCCGGCGGGTACGTCCTGCTGGATCTCATCGGCATCGGCGGCATGGGCCGGGTCTACCGCGCCGAGCAGAAGGCCCTCGGGCGCACCGTCGCCGTCAAGGTCATCCACGCCCACCTCCACGGCGAGGAGGGCGCGGCCGCGCGCTTCATCACCGAGGCGCGCGCGGCGAGCCGGCTCAACCACCCGAACGTCGTCTCGGTCATCGACTTCGGCCGGAGCGGCCCCAACGAGGGGAACCTGCTCTACCTCGTGATGGAGTACCTGCGCGGGCGCGATCTCTCGCGCGTCGCCTACGAGGAGGGCCCCCTCTCCTTCGCGCGCATCGTCGACATCCTCAAGCAGACGCTGGCCGCGCTCGACGAGGCGCACCACCTCGGCATCATCCACCGCGACGTCAAGCCCGAGAACATCGTGCTCGAGCCCACCCGCGGCGGCGGCGACTTCGTGAAGGTGGTCGACTTCGGCCTCGCCAAGCTCCGCCCCGACATGATGTCCGGGATCGTCTCCGGCGGCACCGGGATCACGAGCCCCGGCATCGTCTGCGGCACGCCCGACTACATGAGCCCGGAGCAGGGCCGCGGCGACCCGCTCGACGCCCGCAGCGATCTCTACGCGCTCGGCGTCATCATGTTCCAGCTGCTCACCGGGCAGCTGCCGTTCGAGGCCGCGTCACCCACGCAGGTCGTGCTCATGCACCTGCAGCAGCCGCCGCCCGATCCGCGCAAGCTCGTGCCCGAGCGCCGCATCCCCGACCCGCTCGCCGAGGTGTGCCTGCTGGCGCTCGCCAAAGATCGTCGGCAGCGGTACGCCGACGCGCCGGCGTTCGTGCGCGCGCTCGACGCGGCCATGGCGGCGATCACCCCGCAGCCGAAGCCGCGCACGGTCACGTCGGTGGCCTGCCCTTCGTGCAGCGCACCGGTGCCCGCCACGCAGAAGTTCTGCGGCGAGTGCGGGCTTCGCATCTCGCCGAGCTCGCCGGTGCCCGCCGCGCCCCAGCGGCCCTCCGAGCGTCCGCCCCGCCCCGAGTCGACGAGCCGTGGCCGCAGCGTTCCGCCGCCGGCCTCGGCGCCGGCGCCGATCGTCGAGCCGCCCATCACCCTGAACACGCCCGAGCCCTCGGCCCCCGTGTCCTCGGCGCAGCCGCCCACGCAGCCCGAGCGGCCGCAGCGGCTCGACACGCCGCGCCTGCCCCTGCCCTTGCCGCTCCTCGGGCGCGAGGACGATCTCTCCTGGCTCGACGATCGCCTGCGGGAGGCCCACGCGGGCCTGCGCGGCGCACGGCTCGTCGGGGAGATCGGCGTCGGCAAGACCCGCTTGCTCGGGGAGTTCCTCGCCAAGGCGCGCCACGCCCGGCACCGCGTGGTCGAGATCCAGCCCGATCCGGCGTGGGCCGAGGTCGGCTACCACGGGCTCGCGGATGCGATCGAGAAGCTCGCCGGCATCAGCGCCTCGACCGATCTCTCCCGGGTGAAGATCGACGCGCGCGACCGGGAGCAGGTGCTGCGCGGGCTGCACGAGGTGGTGGTCAAGCCGCTCGGCACCACGATGTCCGCCGACGTACGCCGCTTCGCCGCCGCCGCTGCCCTCCGCTGGGCCCTCGCTCGCGCGGCCCAGGACGCCGACGGTCGCACGCTCGTGCTCGCGCTCGACGACCTCCCTCGCTACGACGGCGCCACGCGGCACGCCTTCTCCGACGTGCTCGGCGAGCCGCCCGTGGGGCCCATCCTCATCGTCGCCACGCACCCCTCGGGCTTCGACGCGGGCTGGCCGGCGGGCCGGTCGCTGGCGCGCGTGATCACCGGCCTGTCGCCGGCGATCGCCTCGACGGCCTTCCGCGGGCTCGGTCCGCACGGCATGGCGAGCGCCGCCGAGCGCCTCAAGGACTCCGACGCGCGCGGCATCGCCCCGCTCTACCTCGACCAGCTGGTGCGCTTCGCGCAGGAGGCGGGCGGCCCCGCCCCGCCCCGCATCGCCGACCTCGTCGCGGCCCGCATCGAGCGCCTCGGCGCGGACGCGCGGCGCGTGCTGCAGGCGGCGGCGGTGCTCGGCGACGACGTCACCGAAGAGGCGATCGGCGCGGTGCTCGGCGGCCAGATCGCGCGGCCCCGCGTGCACCAGGCCATCGAGCAGTGCCGCCGAGGAGGGTTGCTCGAGGAGCAGCCCGCGGGCGAGCGCTTCGCGCACCCGCTGTTCCGCGACGTCGCCGCCGCCTCGCTGCCCGCCGGCGCGCGCCGCGACCTGCACGCGCGCACGTTCGACCTCGCCGCGCAGGACGACGCGCCGCTCGAGGTGCGCGCGCTCCACGCCTTCTTCGGCCAGAGCGCGCTCGAGGCGCTCATGCTGCTCGAGCAGGTCGCGGACCGCTGCACGCGGCGGGGCGACGACGAGGGGGCGATCCTCGCGCTGCGGCGCAGCCTCGAGCTGGCCCGCCGCGCGCTGTTCCGCGGCGACATCGACGACCCGGAGCGCGCCGTGGTGATCTTCAGCCGCAAGCTCGGCGAGGCCCTCGCCCGCGCGGGGTACCTCACCGACGCCGAGGGCATCCTCCGCGAGGCGCTCGATCTCGCGGGGCCCGCCGACACCGATCGGGCCAAGGTGCTCGAGGGGCTGGCGCGGGTCGCGAGGTCACGCGAGCGCAGCTCCGAGGCGGAGGCCTTGCTCAAGGAAGCCATCGCCACCGCGCATCGCTCGGGCGCCCGGGAGCTCCTCGTCGCGCTCCGTCAGCTCGAGTCGGACTGGCGCGCGGCCTGACGGGTCAGTGGGCGGGGGCGACCGCGGGGACCACCGTCGGCGAGTCCTTGGGGGCGACCGCGGTCGAGGTCGCGGGGGCGGTCGAGGCCGAGGCCGCGACGGGCAGAGGCAAGAGCTCCTCGGTCATCGTGTCGATGTTCATGCGCTTGACCAGGAGCTCCCCGCTCTTGATCTTCGCGGCGATGGCCGGTCGGGCCAGGAGCTCGGCGATCCGTTGCTCGCGCTCGTCGACGGCCGCGGACAGGTTGGGGTATTTCTTGCGCGCGACGGGGTCTGCCGCCACCTTCTCCGCGGCGCAGTCGGTGTGCCGGGTGAGGACGATGACCTTCACGCCGTTGGCGACGGCGAGCTCCAGCATCTCCTCCTCTTGATCGGCGAGCACCGAGCCCGCGGTGCGGACCACGTAGTAGTACTTCCGCGTGTCGCCGGTGAGCTCCGACGTGTCCACCCGCGCGTCCATGCACACCACCATCGCGACCACGGGGTGACGCGAGGTGCGGGGGAACTTCTTGCGCACGGCCGCCGCGAGGTGGTTCTGGGACACGAGCTCGTTCCAGATCTGATCCGGGGTCAGGTCGTGGTGGTGGACGAAGTCGTAGTCGGAGATCGGGTCCTGCATCCGATAGCCGAGGTTCACCATGGCTCCACCCACGATGAAGCGGGCGCGCGCGCTGACGGCGAAGAAGACGGCCGTGACCAGACCGAGGACGGCGACGACCGAGACGGCGATACGCAGGCGCCTGCGCGCGATTGGTGGCATGAGCTTGCCCCCGAGCAACCTGCGTGCCCTCCGGCGAAACGTGGGACAATCTGACGCTGAGCGCCGCGGTTCTTGCGCCCGCCGCGCTTTGTGCGCCCCTCACACCCCGAAGCGATCGCGGTGTTCGGCGAGGAAATCGAGGTAGACGTCGAACGGCTGCCGCGCGGGCAGCTCTCCCGCCTCGATCGCCGCGGTCAGGCCGCGCAGGATCGCGCCGAGCGCGGGGCTCGGGGGCACCCCGAAGCGCGCGGTGACGGCCGTGCCGAGGCCCTTGGGGAGCGGCGGGACCTTGGCGTCTTCCTCGCGGATGCTGCGGATGCGCTCGGCGAGCTCGTCGATCTGCCGGAGGCCGCGGCGCTTCTTCTCGGGGCGCTTGGTGGTGATGTCGGCGCGGGAGAGGCAGAGCAGATCCTCGAGGTGCTCGCCGAGCTCCTTGGCGAAGCGGCGCACGGCGGAGTCGGTCCACGACGCGTCGTACTGGGCCGCGCGGAGGTGGTGCAGGATGAGGAAGCGGACCTCCTCGCGCAGCGCCTCCTCGGTCGCGAACAGCGCGATGCGCCGGTTCATCTTGTCGAACATGCGCGCCCCGACCTCGGCGTGCCCGAAGAAGTGCACCTCGCCGTCGGGCGTGATGGAGCGCGTTCGCACCTTGCCGATGTCGTGGAGCAGCGAGCCCCAGCGCACCTCGAGGCGTGGGACGGCCTGCGAGACCACCTGCTTGGTGTGCTTCCACACGTCCTTGTGGCGGAACTCGCCGTCGCCGAAGCCGACCAGCGCGTCGACCTCGGGCAAGAGCACCGAGAGCACGCCGCCCTCGAGCAGCGCGTCGAGCCCCGCCTCGGGGTTCTCGCCCATCAGCACGCGATCGAGGCCCGCACGCACGCCCTCGACCGGCAGGACGCCGAGATCGGCCGGGTGCGCCACGACGACCTCGCCCGCCGCGCCGCCCTCGGCGGCCCGCACCGCGCGCTCGATCGCGCGGACGGCACGGTCGGCGGACGCGGGGGCTTCGGACATGGGGGCCGACCTCTAGCAGACCATGGCGCGCAACTCACGTGGAGTGCGCGACGCCCGGATCGTGCTCGATGAGGAAGCGCAGGTTGACGGCGTTGATGAGCGCGTGGGCGACGATGGGCCCGAGGAGCGAGCCCGTGGCCGCGAACAGCCCTCCGAGCGCGAGGCCGACCAGCGCGGCGAAGGCGATCCACGCGCCGCGCGACCGACCACGGAGCTGGTGCACCACCCCGAAGAGCAGGCTCGAGCCGACGAGCCCGAGCGCCGGCAGCAGCGCGCCACGGAAGAGCACCTCCTCGCCGATGGCGGAGGCGAGCGCGACGGGCAGGATGGCCGACTCGCCGAGCGCGCGCGCCACCGGTCGCAGATCGGCGTGGAGCTCCCGGGCCCAGCCCGCGGTGCGCACGAGCGCCCGGGTGGCCGCGATGACGGCCAGGGCGAGGCCGAGGCCCCCGACGAGGCTCATCAGGGGCTGCGGACGCCCGCCGAGCCCCATCGGCGTGCACGAGAGGACGTCGGGCGCGCCGCGCAGCCAGCCGATGAACCAGCCGAGCAGGGCGAGGCCGCCGTAGACGAGCACGACGGTCGCGGCGACCGTGCGATCGACGCCCCGCCTCCTCCCCTGCGCGGTCCACCCACGACGCATCGGGTGAACGTGGCAAATGTCCGGACCGGCGTAAACCTGCCGGGTCACGGGCCTGCTAGACGGCGCTGCCATGCGGTCGCTCCACATCCTGCTCGCCTCGGCTTCCCCCCGCAGAAAAGCCCTGGTCGAGGCCCTCGGCCACGCCGTCACGGTCGCGCCGGTCGACGTCGACGAGGCCGAGATCGGCGGCGAGACGCCGGACGGCTACGTCGAGCGCGTGGTCGCGGCGAAGCTCGCGGCGGCCCGCGCGCGGGGGAGCGACGCGGCGTGGGACGCGATCCTGGTGGCGGACACGATCGTGGTGGTGGACGGGCGCATCCTGCAGAAGCCGGCGGACGACGCCGACGGCGCGGCCATGCTGCGGAGCCTCGCGGGGCGCGCGCACGCGGTGACCACGCGCTTCGCGGTCCTCGCGCGCGACGGGCGGCTGCACGCGGAGAGCGTGCGCACCAAGGTGGTGTTCCGCGCGCTCGAAGAGGACGAGATCGCCTGGTACGTCGGCACCGGCGAGGGCCGCGACAAGGCGGGGGGCTACGGGATCCAGGGGCACGGCGCGGCGTTCGTCGCGCGCATCGACGGCAGCTACGGCGCGGTGGTGGGGTTGCCCTCGTGCGAGGTCGCCGTCGCGCTGCGCGCGCTGTAGGCTGTTCTCGAGGAGATGACCGACCGCGCGACCATCCTCGCCCGCCGCGCGCGCTTCGTCGCGGCGGCGATCGGAGCCTTCGCGGCGACGCCGACGCCGGCCTGCTCGCCTTGCTTGAAGTACGTCGAGCACTGCGACGATGCCTCGGTGCGCAAGCTCGAGATCTCGGTCCCGGGCCGAACGTACATGGGGTTCGACTTCTGCATGGGCGAGCGCTTCAGCGCCGGCGCGCTTCGCGTCGACCACTGTGGGGACGACATCGACGTGACGTCCAGCACCGTGTTCGCGACCAGCGATCCCGAAGTCATCGCGTTCGAGGGGAACATGGGGCTGGTGCGCGGCTACGGCTGGGTCACCCTGACGGCGCTGCAGGGCGGCGAGACGGCGTCGACGGAGGTCCTGGTCCTCGAGTGCGCGCACGACGCCGGCCTCGACGTCGGCGATGCCGCGGCGGATGGCGCCAGCGACGCGACGACCGACGCCGAGACCGGCGACTGAGTCGTCACGATTCCCCGGGTCCCGACGACAGACGACCATGCGGTGGCTCCTCACGATGGTGGTCCTGTCCGTGGGGTGCGCGACTCCACCCGCTCGGCACTCCATCGAGCCACCCGCCGCCGCGCCGACCGTCGAAGAGGCGCCCTGGGCCTTTCGACCGAGCGGCCGCGAGCCGCTCTCCTTGCTGGGCGGAGACCGGCACCTCGTCGTGACGTGGGCGCCGCCGAAGCCCATCGGGCCGGCGACCCTCGTCGAGTCGCTCACGGTCGACGGGGTCGTCGTGTTCCCGACCGACTGCTCCACCCCGGGTCCGCTCTGCACGCCCGCGCACGAGGCGATGCGTGACGAGCACGGCAGCATGGCCGACGTCGTCCGCGTCCGCGCGACGGCCGATCGGATCGACCTGGTGATCGCGGCGGTGTTCCGTGGCAGCCCCGAGTGCGGCGCCTACGGCTACTACGTGCTGCGCGTCGACGCGCTCGGCGTCCGGGCGAGCGCCCCCGTGCGCGGCTGCTTCGTCGGTGTGACCCAGGACGAGCCTCGGGTGGAGGTGGGCCCACCGTTGCGCCTGACGACCCTGGATTCGGGGATGACCTTCGAGCGCGTCACCATGACCCTCGACGAGGACATCCTCGACTTCGCCGTCACCCGCAAGCCGCCGTGATGGGCGTTGGACGCCAGGTCGAGGAAGGCAGAGCTCAGTCGGCGACGTCTTCGGCGGCACCATCGAGGTTATCCGCCACCTCGGCGGCCGTTGCATCGTCGACGAACTCCACCGACCGAGGCGGTGGTGGTGTCCGGGTGTCGTCCGGGGCGCCGTAGGCGGCATCTATGGAGACGTCGCCATAGTCGGGTCCGGTGTCCTGAGGCGGCGCATCGGTCCCGCCGCAGCCGTGGAGGGCGAGCGAAGTCCCCACGGTGAACAGCGCCCCGCGCGACATCCGTCCGACGATCCGGGGGACCGACGCGGTGGCCGCGAGCGCGGCGCCACAGAACGGACAGCCGACCTGGCCGACGACGACGTGCCGTCGACAGGCGACGCAAGGGCGATAGGACATCCCGCGATGGTACCGCCATGACCCGCGCGTTGGCCCTGGCCCGCGCGCGACCGGCGAGCGGCTCGCCGGCAGCGCGACCGCCGAGAGCCCTGGCGTGGGACGTGCTACCTCGGTCGCCATGTCGGACCGCATTCCGGTGTGCGCCCCCGTCTTCTCGGGCAAGGAGCGCGCGTATCTCCTCGAGGCCATCGACACGGGGTGGATCTCCTCGGCCGGGCCCTTCATCGCCCGCTTCGAGACCGCCCTCGCCGGGGTGTGCAAGGTCCGCCACGCCGAGGCGTGCGCCAACGGCACGGTCGCCCTCCACCTGTTGCTCCACGCCCTCGGGGTCGGGCCCGGGCACGAGGTCATCGTCCCGAGCGAGACGTTCGTCGCGACCGCCAACGCCGTCCGCTACACGGGCGCCACGCCGGTGTTCTGCGAGGTCGACGAGCGCTCGTGGGTCATCGACCCGGCCGACGCCCTGGGCCGCGTCACGGCGAAGACCAAGGCCATCATCGGCGTCGATCTGTTCGGCGTGCTCGCGGACTACGACGCGCTGCGCGCCGGCCTCGCCACGCTGAAGCGCGACGACGTGGTGCTGCTCGAGGACGCCGCCGAGGCCATCGGCTCGACCAGCCGCGGCCGGCCCGCGGGCTCGCTCGCGCACGCCGGCGTGTTCTCGTTCTTCGGCAACAAGACCGTCACCACCGGCGAAGGTGGCGCGATCACCACCGACGACGTGGCGCTCGGCGCGCGCATGAAGTTCCTCAAGAACCACGGAATGGACCCGAAGCGGCGGTACCACCACCCCGAGATGGGGTTCAACTATCGCATGACCAACCTGCAGGCCGCCGTCGGGTGCGCGCAGCTCGAGGAGATCGAGGCTCTCTGCGCGCGCAAGCGGCACGGTCACGCGCGCTACCGCGCCCACTTCGCCGACGTCGCCGAGATCCGCTTCGCCGAGGTGCCCGCCGATCAGAGCGCCGTGCCGTGGCTCAACGCCTTCGTCGACGAGGGGCTCACCTCGGAAGAGGCGCGGGACGCGGCCCTCGCCAGGCTCTCCGAGCGCGGGATCGAGGCGCGGCCGTTCTTCGAGCCGAACCACCTGTTCCCCTATTTCGGCGGCAAGGTCGGCGATCTGCCGCGTTCCGAGCGGCTCGCCGTGCGCGGCGTCTGCCTGCCGAGCGGCGCGGGCCTCACCGACGCCGAGATCGACCGCGCGGCCGACGCCTGGCTCGCCGTCCGCAAAGAGGTGCGATGAGCCTCGTCGACGCGGTGCGCTGGGACGATCGCGGGTTGCTCCCCGCCGTCGTGCAAGACCGACTCGGGGGTCGGGTGCTGATGGTCGCGTGGATGGATCGCGCCGCGCTGCTCGCCACCCTCGAGACGCGCAAGGCCACGTTCTTCTCTCGCTCGCGTGGCCGGCAGTGGGTCAAGGGCGAGACCAGCGGGCACACGCTCGAGGTCCACGACGTCCGCCTCGACTGCGACGGCGACACGCTGCTCGTCCTCGCGACACCGGCCGGTCCCACGTGCCACACCGGCTCGCCGACCTGCTTCTTCCAGGGCGAGGCCGTGGAGGGCGCGGTCGGGAGGCCGCTCCTCGACGACCTCGAGGCCGAGGTCCTCTCGCGCAAGGCGAGCGACGCCGGCAAGAGCTACACCAAGTCGCTGCTCGACGGCGGCGCCGAGAAGATCGGCGGCAAGCTGCGCGAGGAGGCCGACGAGCTCGCGCGGGCCATCGCCGGAGAGTCGAGCGATCGGGTGGCGTCCGAGGCCGCCGACGTGCTCTACCACCTGATGGTCGGCCTCGCGTCGCGGGACGTCCCGCTCTCGGCGGTGCTCGCCGTCCTCGCGGCGCGGCGCGGGACCAGCGGGCATGCCGAAAAAGCTTCGCGCGGCGGCTGACCGAGAACGCGGGGTTCTGGGGGCGACACAGCAAATCCGGCTTGGTGTACGCTGTTCGCGGCCGGATGACCGACGCCCGCGATCGCAAGAGCGAGGCCGAGTGGCTCGTCGAAGAGGACGACGCGAGCCGCAAGGAAGCCGAGGCGCGTGGGCGCCTCGCGAGCGACGTCGCCATCGGCCTCGAGCGCGTGCTCAAGTCGTTCCGCCAGTTCGGCGTGCGCCACAAGACCTCGCAGGGGTTCCTGGCCGAGGCCCACAAGAGGCTCGGCGCGTTCCACGCGGGGCAAGGCGAGCTGCGGCTCGGCGTCGTCGGCAGCGACCTGATCTACGAGGGTCAGAGCGTCTACTCCGACCCGGAGCTGCGCACCTCGTACCCGTTCCTCCTGTTCCGCGACGGCATCCAGCGCCTGGTGTTCGAGCCCGGGATCGAGATCGACGAGGTCCGGGTGTTCTGCCAGCTCCTGCGCGACCAGTCGGTGCTCGGCGCGCACGTGCAGATGGAGGACGACCTCGTCACGCTGCTCTGGGACGCCGATCTCGCGCACGTCCGCTACGTGGTGAGCGAGTCGTTCAAGCAGGACGAAGAGGGCGACACCGAGCGCGAGGCCCAGCGAAAGCGCCTGATCGAACAGCTCCAAACCGACGCCTTCTCCGCGGCGCTCGAGGAGGGGCTCGCCGCGCGCTTCGTGCGGCCGCCCAAGCCCGAGGAGAAGGCCCGCGCCGAGCGCGACCTCGCCGCGGCCAAGGCGTGGGAGCGCGGCAACGCCATCGCCCACGACGAGGAGGCGCGCGCCACCCTCGCGGCGCAGGTCGACACCGACGACGTCCTGCTCCGCAAGTTCCTCGAGATCGTCTTCGTGGAGATCCTCGAGCAGAAGGACGAGAAGCTGCGCCGCGAGCTCGTGTCGCTGGTGCGCGACTTCGCCATCGAGGCCGCGCGGCGCGACCGGCTCGCCGAGGCGATCGGGGTGCTCAAGGCGCTCGGCGACCTCGCCCGCATGGCCGGTGACGAGGGTCGCAAGGTCGCCCAGCAGATCCTCGGCGCGATCGCGACCCCCGAGCTCCTCGCCGAGCTCATGCACCAGCTCGAGCTCGCCGACGAGGCGGGCACCGAGCCGCTCCTCACGTTCCTCGCGCTGATCCCGCCCAAGGAGGCGCGCGCGATGGTGCCGCTGCTCGGCACGGTCACCACCGTCCCGCGGCGCCGCGCCGTGTGCCAGCTCCTCTCCGAGCGCCTCGGCGACGACCTCAGCGCGATCGGCGAGCACGTGCGCGACGCCGAGGAGAGCCTGGCGCTCGACCTCGTCTTCCTCCTCCGACAAACCCCCTCCGAGCGGGGCCGCGTCGAGCTCCTGGTCGCCCTCGATCACCCCTCGGCGCTGGTGCGGCGGGCCGCCTTCGACGCCATCCGCAAGGCCGGCGCGGGCAACGACGCCACCCTGGTGGGCGCCGCGCTGCTCAGCCTCGAGGACGTCGACCCGGAGCTGCGCCAGCTCGCGCTGCTCTCCCTCCCGCGGCGGCTCGACGTCGAGATCGCGCGGCGCCTGCGCACCATCATCGGCCGCGACGTGTTCGACACCTGGGACTACTCCGACAAACGGCGCGCGTTCCTCGCCTACGCGGCGGCGGCTGGCAAGCGCGCCACGAAGGAGCTGCAGGAGGTCGTGACGACCCGCGCGGTGTTCTCGAGCGACGCCCTCGACGATCGCCGCTGCGCCGCGGCGTTCGGCCTCGCCTCGCTGGGCGACGACGCGGCCATGGCCACCCTCGAGGCCGAGGCCAAGCGCATGTTCGGCGGCAAGCGCATGAAGGAGGCGTGCGAGTCGGCCATCGCGCTGCTCAAGTTCAAGCGACCGCTCGAGGACGCGGCCGCCGACAAGCTCGCGGCCACGGGGCTCGCGGTGGCCGACCACGCGGCGCTGCCGACCGCGCACTTGCCGAAGCCCATCTGGGAGGACGAACGCGCTGGCTCCGAGCGACCGGCCGAAAGGAGGCGTGCGTGAACCAGCTGGGCATCGCCGACGCCTCGAGCAAGAACGAGGAGCTCGCGCAGAACGGGCGCAAGCTCGCGCTCGGGGTCTACGTCGCGCTCAAGTCGGCGCTGCTCTACGACGTCAACAACCGGTTCTGGGACCGCCCCCTCGGCTCGATCGCCGAGGTGCTGCACTGGCACTTCGGCGAGGGCGTGGGGCGGCCGCTCGCGCTCGCGTCGATCGAGAAGGCGCTGTTCCTGAACGGGACGCTGGTCCGGCTCGACGCCGGATCGTTCGGCGCCATGCGGTTCGTGGCGCGCGCCTTCGAGCAGATGGGCATCGAGGAGGTCAGCTTCCAGGGCGCGCTCGCGCCGGCCGACCTGCTCCCGCTCGTCTCCCTCTTCCGCGAGGCGATCCGCAGCCGGAGCGGCGAGCCGCTGCTCTCGGCCATGGTCGCGGGCGTGCGCTTCCGCGCGATCACCAAGCGCGACGAGGAGGCCGGGGACGGCGACAAGATCGACCCCCGCGTGGCCGCGGTCACCTCGTTCGCTCACGCGGCGGCCGCCTGCGCGGAGTTCCGCGGCCTGTTCCTCTCCGGCGGCAACCCGAGCCTCGTGCGGCTCAAGCGGGCTGGCCAGGAGCTCGTCAGCACCGCCCTCCGCCACCCCGACCTGCTCGTCGGGCTCACCCAGCTGCCGCGCCTGCGGGGCACGGCCGCGGGGCACATGGTCAACACGTCGGCCTACGCGCTGCTCCTCTCCCGCAAGCTCGGGCTGCCGCGGCGCAGCTACGGCGAGCTCGCCCTCAACGCCATGCTCTCGCCGCTCGGCGTCGCGACGAGCGCCGACAAGGCCGTCGCGGCCACGCCCGGCGCGCAGGCCGGTCGCGACGACGCGGGCACGCGGGTCTCGGCCGCCGTCGGCATGATGCGCCGCTACGGCGCCGTGGCCCGCCCGGCCCTCGTGCGCAGCGCGATCGTCCACGAGAGCGGCGCGAGCATCGAGGGGCGCGCCTACCGCCTCGGCATGAAGCCCCACCTGTTCTCGCGGGTGATCGAGGTGGCCGCGCGCTACGATCTCGGTCAGCAGGACGCCCTGCCCGACGAGGCCCTCCGGCGCGTCGTGGCGCAGGCCGGGCCTCCGCCGCGCGGCGCGGGGCTCGACGAGGACGTCGTCGCGCTGCTCTCCGAGGTGCTCGGGCTCTACCCGGTCGGCAGCACGGTGCAGCTGTCCGACGGGACGGTGGGGGTCGTCGTGCAGGCGCCGACCGACGCGACCCAGCGCTCCTCGCCGGTCGTGCGCGTGCTGCAGGGCGCGGGCGGACGGCTCGTCGACCTCTCGGCGCCGGGCGCGAAGGTGAAGATCGTCGGCACGCTGGGCCCCGAGACCCACCAGGTCAACGTCACCCACTGCTTCCTGCTCTAGGAGGATCACTTCAGCTTGAGGAGCGCCTTGGTCTGGGCGATCCGTGCGCCGGCGACTCCGCGGAACGGGTCGTCGGGCGCGGCGCTCTCGAGCCACTTCGTGTAGAGGCTCAGCGCCTTGATGCGCTCGAGGCCGGCGATCTCGGGGGTGGCGTCGGCCTGCGCGAGGGCCACGAGCGCCTGGTACCAGTACACGTCGTAGGGCGGCACGTAGAACACGCTGTCGCCCTCGAGGCTCTTGCCGTCGGGGTCGAGCGAGAGGGCCACCGCGGCCGCCGCGAGGGCGCGCGGCCGATCGTCGAGGCGGTCGAGCAGGAGGGCCCGGGTCCAGTGGGTGACGGCGTGCTGGGGGACGAGCTCGATGGCCTGCTCGATCGCGGTGAGGGCGTCGTCGAGGCGACCGAGGCGCATCTCGGTCTCGGCGAGGTTGGCGAGGACCACGTGGCGCTCGCTCGGGTCGTCGGCGAGCGCGAGGGCCATGTGCCACGCGGTCTCCTCGTCTTCGGCCTCGCCGCGGTGGGCGTGGCTGATGCCGAGCGAGAACCACGCGCGGCCGGCCTGGGCGTGCTTCGGCGCGTAGGCGAGCGCGTGGTGCAGCGCGGGGATCGCGTCCTCGTAGTCGTGGAGCGCGACCAGGAGGAAGCCGAGGTCGTAGCGGAGGCGCGGATCGACGGAGGTGCTGCCCCCGTGCACGCGGACGAGGGCCGTGGCGGCCCGCAGGCGCAGGTAGGCGTCGACGCTGTCGGAGGAGAGCGCCTCGATCGCCCGCCGGTGCACCACGTCGGCCGGGAGCGGGCCCTTGTGCACCTTGCCCGCCGCGGCGTCCTTCGCCCCGACCCAGAGATCGGCGAGTGCCGGCCCGGGCACGACCAGCGCCGCCCCGAGAACCAGCGCGGCGAGCGTCGACTTCATCCGCCCTTCTTCTTCGGGGTGGGCTTGTCGAGGGCCGCGACGTGCTGCTTGGCGTGGTCGGCCCACGCGCGCTTGTCGCCACCGGCGGTGAGGTACTTGCGCCAGACCTCGAGGGCCACGGTCGGCTCGGTGGCCTCGAGCCCGATGGCGCGGAGCGCGAGCCCCTCCTCCATGGCCGGGAACCGGCTCGACAGCTCGGTGGGCAGATCCCCCGGGATTCCTGCGGTCTTCGAGAGCTCGCTCGTGAGCTCGCGGGCCTGCGTCGTGTCGCCGCGGCGATCGAGGGCGAGGGCGAGCGCGAGGGTGCCGACGCGCCGCACGCTGCTCGACGCGGGGCTCTTGCTACGCGCCTCGCGGAGGACGGCGACGGCCTCGTCGATGCCCGCCTTGCCCTGCTCGAGGGCGAGCATGCCCGCGGTGAGGTAGGCCGCGCCGGCCGCCTCGCACTCGCCGCCGACGGCGCAGAGGCCGAGCGGCCCGGCGACGCGCGGCAGGAGCGCACGGTAGGTCTTGCGGGCCTCGTCGAGCTTGCCGAGGCGGACCTGCACGAAGCCGAGGTCGTCGAGGGCCTCGGCGTCGTCGAGCGCGCGGGCGTGCAGGGTGCGGGCCTTCTCGAACGCCTCGTGGGCCTCCTTGTACTTGCCCCACCGCGCGAGCGCCTCGCCGCGCACCACGTGGGGGCCGGCGAGCCCGGGGCTCAGGAGCTCGGCGCGGTCGGCCTGCGCCACGGCCTGGAGGAACTCGCCGTTGCGGAAGCGGCGGATGCCCTGCTGCAGCTCGAGGCAGTGCTCCTTGAGCGACGGCTGCTTGGCGCCCGCCCACAGCGAGCTCTTGGGACCCGTCGAGCCCTTGCCCGTGAACGACAGGCACTCGGGCGCCTTCTGCGCCGTCGCGAACTCTACGTCGGACGAGCTCACCGAGCCCGGCGCGGCGGTGGCACCCGGAGCGACGGCGATCGAGGCGAAGACCAAGGCGGCGGCGGCGACGGGCGGGCGCATCTGCACAGGGCCATCGTAGCGTGCTATCGAGCGCGGATGCTGGGTGAAACCCGCGAGAAGGTCCAGGCCCTCCAACAGCGCCTCACGACGCTAAGGGGGCATCTTTGACGTCCCGACCCTGAAGCGAAAGCTGGAGCAGCTCAACGAGCGCGCCGGGGCCCCGGGGTTCTGGGACGACCCGAAGCGCGCGCAGAGCCTGCTCCGCGAGCGCGCCGAGGCCGAGGAGCGGATCCAGTCCGTCGAGGCCCTCGACAAGCAGCTCGTCGATCAGTCCGAGCTGCTCGAGATCGCGGCGATGGAGGGCGGCGAGGCCGCCGACGAGACCGAGGCCGAGGTCGTGAAGACGCTCGGCCCCCTCGAGCAGCGGCTCCGGCAGATCGAGCTCGGGCGCATGCTCTCCGGCAAGGCCGATCGCAACAACGCCATCGTCGAGATCCACCCCGGCACGGGCGGCACCGACGCCAAGGACTGGGCGCAGATGGTGCTGCGCATGATGCTCCGCTACTGCGAGAAGCGCGGCTGGAAGACCGAGGTCATCGACTACCAGGACGCGGACGACGCGGGCATCGACAGCGCCGCGTTCACCGTGCAGGGCCCCTGGGCCTACGGCTACCTGCGACCCGAGCACGGCGTGCACCGCCTCGTGCGCATCAGCCCGTTCGACGCGCAGGCGCGCCGGCAGACCGCGTTCGCCGCGGTCGAGGTGCTGCCCGACATCGACGACGACATCAACATCGAGATCAAGGACGACGACCTCGAGGTCACCACCATGCGCGCCGGCGGCAAGGGTGGCCAGAACGTGAACAAGGTCGAGACCGCGGTCCGCATGAAGCACCTGCCGACCGGCACCGTGGTCGTGTGCCGCGCCGAGCGCTCGCAGCTCCAGAACCGGCTCATGGCCAAGAAGATGCTCGCCGCGCGCCTCTACGAGCAGGAGCTCCAGCGGCGCGAGGCCGAGACCGCGGCGTACAACGCCACCAAGAGCCAGATCGCCTGGGGCAGCCAGATCCGCAGCTACGTGCTCGCGCCCTACCGCATGGTGAAGGACCACCGCACGGGCCACGAGACGGGCAACCCCGACGCGGTGCTCGACGGCGGCCTCGACGGCTTCATCGAGGCCTACCTGCTCGCAGCAGCGGGCGGCACCCTCGGCAAGGGCGGCGGCGGCGACGACATGTGA
>JAEUKC010000145.1:0-26942 GCA_016794445.1 Myxococcales bacterium | reverse complement strand
ACCACGGCGGCCACGGCCATCACCACTGAGAGGCGACATGACCCGCGTCCACAACTTCAACGCCGGCCCCTCGGCGATCCCCCTCGTCGCGCTCGAGCAGGCGCAGCGCGAGCTCCTCGAGTTCGAGGGCACGGGCATGTCGATCCTCGAGCACTCGCACCGCGGCAAGGCGTTCGAGAAGGTGCACGACGAGACGCTCGGCCTGATCAAGAAGCTCATGGGCGTCCCCGACACCCACGACGTGCTCCTGCTGCAGGGCGGCGCGCACGCGCAGTTCGCCATGATCCCGATGAACCTGCTCCCCGCGGGCAAGAGCGCCGACTACGTGCTCACCGACGGCTGGAGCGATCGCGCCTACGAGGAGTGCAAGAACGTCGGCGCCGCCCGTGTCGCCGGCAAGATCGAGGGTTACGGCCGCATCCCGCGCGCCGACGAGCTCTCGCTCCACGCCGACGCGGCCTACGTACACGTCACCTCGAACGGCACGCTGTCGGGCACCCAGTGGCACGAGTTCCCCGAGACCGCGGCCCCGCTGGTCGCCGACATGTCGAGCGACATCCTCTCCCGCCCCGTCGACGTGTCCAAGTTCGCGCTGATCTACGCCGGCGCGCAGAAGAACATCGGCCCCTCGGGCATCACGGTGGTGGTCATCAAGAAGGACGCGATCGCCGCGGGCCGCACCGACATCCCCAAGTACTTCCGCTACTCGACCCACGCCAAGGAGCGGTCGCTGTACAACACGCCGCCCACCTTCTCGATCTACCTCGCGCGCAACGTGCTCCGCTGGCTCGACGCCGAGGGCGGCGTGGCCGCGATGGCCGACAAGAACCGCAAGAAGACCGACCTGCTCTACGCCGCGATCGACGCGCGCCCCGACTTCTACCGGGCACCGGTCGACAAGGCGAGCCGCTCGCGGATGAACGTCGTCTTCCGCCTCCCGACCGAGGAGCTCGACACGAAGTTCTGCGCCGAGGCCGAGAAGGCCGGCATGGTCGGCCTCAAGGGCCATCGCTCGGTCGGCGGCGTGCGCGCCTCCACCTACAACGCCGTGCCCCACGCCTCCGTCGAGGCGCTGGTGGCCTTCATGGACGAGTTCGCCCGCAAGGCTGGCTAGCCTCGGCCGAGGGGTGGACCGGACCCGCCGCGCTTGGCATGCTCGGCGGGTGCACCGTCTGTTCGCCTCGGTCTCGGTCGTGGTCGTCGGGTGCACGTTCCCCGAGCATCAGTTCCGCGACGAGTCGGTCGACGCCCCCACCGACGTCGTGGTCGACACCGTGGCGACCGATGGCGTGAGCGACAGCGTCCTGGACAGCGGCGTCGACGCGACCGACGCCGCGACCGACAGCGTGGTGGACGCGGGCTCCGACGCGCCTGCGCCCACGAGCTGCACCGACCCCTCGATGACCTCCTTCTGCGCGCCGATCGTGGGGCTGGTCGGCGCCTACGCGGTCGACGGGCTCGGCACCGAGTACTGCGCGAGCGGCGTGTGGTCGCGCGGCTTCGAGGTCAAGGCGGCGATGCGCACCACGCCTTCGCCCGTGCCGGCGAAGATCACCGAGCGCGTCGTCGTGCGCGCGCTGCTGTCCTCGTTCGGCTACCACGTCCACGTCGCGGTGCTCGACGACCCGCGCATCGTCGTCGACACGAGCGACTACACGCAGGGCGACGCGGTCGAGCTGTTCCTGCGCGGCGCGAAGCCCGCCACCGGCGACCTCGTCGCCGATCAGGCCGTGCACGTGGTCGTCACGCCCCCCACCGCCACGAGCGGCCCCAACGCGGCGTTCTACGTCGGCGGCAAGAAGGGCGCGGGCCTGCCCGGGGCGGCGTTCGCCGGGCGCCTCGTCGCGGGTGGGTACGAGGTGGAGGTGGTGCTCCCCTGGACGACGATCAAGAACGAGCCCGCCCCCGGCGACAAGATCGGGTTCGACGTCGCGGTCGACGTGAAGGACGACCCTGCGCTCTCCGCCCGCGAGGTGCGCGCGATCATGGCCTTCGAGACCGTGACGAGCTCACCGACCTGCTCGGCCCTCGGCAAGGCCGCCGACCCGGCGTGCGACGATCGCACGTGGTGCGCGCCGGTCGCGTATCTGAAGTAGAATGGGGCCTTGAGCATCGAAGAGACGGTCTCCACGGTCGACCCCGCGTTCTCGCCCGACGGCGCGATCGTCACCGTCCTCGCCGGCAAGGCCAAGGGCACCTCGGCGCGCATCCCGGGTGATCTCGGCGCCGAGCTCGTGGTCGGCAAGGCCGAGGACTGCGGCCTCGTCGTCCCCGACGACACCGTCTCGCGCCGGCACCTCGCGTTCAAGCGCGTCGAGGGCGGCATCGAGGTGCGCGACCTCGGCTCCACCAACGGCCTCAAGATCGGCGGCGCGCGCGTCCAGGTGGCCCTCGTCTCGCCGGGCACCATCGTCCGCGCCGGCGACATCGAGCTCCTCGTCCGCGTCGAGCTCGCGGGCGTGCAGGTGCCGGTCTCGGAGTCGAGCCGGTTCGGTCGCGCGCTCGGCACGAGCCTCGCCATGCGGCGAATCTTCGGCCTGCTCGAGCGCGTGGCGCGGAGCTCCGCCACGGTGCTCCTCACCGGCGAGACCGGCACGGGCAAGGACGTGCTCGCCCACGCGCTCCACGAGCAGGGCCCGCGGGCCCGGGGGCCGTTCGAGGTGGTCGACTGCGGCGCGGTGAGCCCCAACCTCATCGAGAGCGAGCTGTTCGGCCACGAGCGCGGCGCGTTCACGGGCGCGGTCGCGGCGCGCGCTGGCGCGTTCGAGCGCGCCCACAACGGCACCCTGTTCCTCGACGAGCTCGGCGAGCTGCCCCTCGACCTGCAGCCCAAGCTCCTGCGCGCGCTCGAGAGCCGCGAGGTGCGCCGCGTCGGTGGCAGCAAGACGATCTCCGTCGACGTGCGCGTCGTCGCCGCGACCACCCGCGATCTGCCCCGCGCGGTGCGCAAGGGCGAGTTCCGCGAAGACCTGTGGTTCCGCCTCGCCGTCGTGCCGATCCACGTGCCGCCGCTCCGCGAGCGCCTCGACGACCTGCCGCTGCTCATCGCCCGGATGCTCGAGAACGAGCCCGACCTCGTGGTGTCCGAGGCCACCATCGCCGCCCTCCGCGCCCACGACTGGCCCGGCAACGTGCGCGAGCTGCGCAACGTGATCGAGCGCGCCGCGGTGATGGCGCGCGCCTCGGGCGACCCGGAGATCCGGCTCTACGAGGCCCTCTCCGACGCCGCGAGCCCCGACCTCGACCCGGAAGACGTGTTCCGCTTCCGCTCGGGCACCACCTGGCGCGAGGCCAAGGCGCGGGTCGATGCGCTGCTCGAGCGGCGCTACCTGAGCTGGCTCCTCGAGCGCCACGGCAACAACGCCTCCGCGGCCGCGCGCGAGGCCGAGCTCGATCGCAAGTACCTCGCCGAGCTCGCTCGCAAGCACGGTCTGTTGTCCCGCCGCTGAGACCGGTGTGGGAGTACGATCTGCCCCGATGGCGGGGCTCGTGCTCATCGCGGTGTCGGGTGCGGTCACGGGCCTCGCGCTCGTCTGGATCGCGCGCTGGCTCGCGGCGCCGCCACCTCGCGCGGTGGAGACGATGCGGCGCCTCCTCGCGGCGCGCACGTTCGCCCAGGCCGAGGTGGACGACGAGGTGCTCCTCGACGGCGTGATCGTCGAGAGCGAGGACACCGGGATCGTCGCGCCGATCCACAAGCAGAAGGCGGTGTTCGTCGAGATCGAGGCCACCGAGGAGCGCAGCTCGAACAGCGAGGCCTCGTTCGAGCGCGTGTTCACCGAGAAGGCGTCGGTGCCGTTCCAGCTGTCGCTCGCCGACCGCCGCTGCGTCTCGGTCGAGATCCCGCTCGGCGCCGATCTCGAGGGGCTGCCCGACACCTGCACGGGGCCCGTCGTGAAGCCCTCGGCGGCGCTGGCCGAGTTCCTCACCGCGCGGGGGCGCAAGCCGCCGGACGACGGGGAGTTCGTGCGTCGCCGCGAGTACACCGAGCGCGTCCTCGCCGTCGGCCACCACCTCGTGGTGCTCGGGCGCCGCCGCGAGCGCGTGCCGGCGAGCCGCCACCCGACCTACCGCGGGCACGAGGGCAGCGCCTACGTCGAGGTGTCGTTCGCCGACGCCAAGCGCTCGCGCGACGAGCTCGTCGCCCTCGGCAGACCGGAGAGGGCCACCGGGGTCTTCGTGGGCTTCGCCGTGGCCCTCCTCGTGCCGGTCGCGTCGCTCGTGGCGCACCAGCTCGGTGCCGCCCCGTCGATGGAGTTCGGGCTGACGCTGGCGCTGCTCGGCGTCCCGCTCGGCACGTTCCTGCTCTGGCTCGCGTCAGGGTTCGTGGCCGCGTTCTTCGACTAGGCGGTCGATCCCTCGACGGGCCGCTTCCGCCCGAACACGACGAGCCCCAGCGCGCCGAGCAGCCCGCAGATGCGCCCGACCGCGTCCAGCAGGCCGTGCGCGCGATAGCCGTCGTCGACCGGGACGCTGCGCTCGGGGAGCGGCTCCTTCTCGAGCGCGGCCACGAGATCCGGTCGCCCCCACGCCTTGCCGGAGAGGTCGTAGACCACGGTGCGCCCCTCGCGGATCGCGTCGACCACGGCCGCGTCGTCGTCGCGGGTCGCGAACACGTAGGTGCGGCACAGGCCGAGGGGCGAGAAGCCGTGGTAGTCGGACGAGCCGATCGGGGTCATGCGCATCCCCTCGGCGTGCGCGCGCACGTAGAACTCCCGCATGTCGGCCCAGCGGAACCCGCGGTTGCCACCGGGGTCGGCGTAGGCCACGGGGTGCATGAGCTCGGTGCCGTCGAGCCTCGCGCGCGCCGCCTCGTACGCGCTCCAGAACTGCCTCGCGGGGTGCGCCGCGATCGCCACGCCGCCTTGCGCGTGCACGCGGTCGACCAGCGTGGGGACGTCGGCGTCGGGGGCGATGCGGCGGTCGAGGCCGAGCGCGATCAGGTGGAACTCCTTGAAGGTGATCTCCTCGCCGACCACCACGGTCGGTCCCCCGATCGCGCGCGAGAACGCGCGGGCGAGCTTGCCCGGGAACACCTGGTTGTGTTCGGTCACGCCGACCACGTCGAGGCCGCGTCGGCGCGCGTGCAGCACGAGATCCCAGGGCCCGAGGAAGCCGTCGGAGAACCGCGTGTGGGCGTGGAAATCGCCCGCGAGCACGCGGTAGCCTGCGCGCGTGACCACGGGGCGCGTGGGCAAGCGATCGTAGGCGGCCCCGACCGTGAGGCCGACCGCGAGGAGCACGAACGGGGCGCGGCTCACCGGTACCCGAGGAGGGGCTGGAGCTGCCCCTGGGCGAGGTACCACCCGACGATCCCGCCCACGTAGACCAGGTAGAACGTGAGCGTCGCCGCGATCGCGCGGCCGCGCGGCAACGCGTGGCCGGCGCGGTAGGAGGCGTGGGTGAGCAGGATGCCCGCGAACGCCGTCGAGAGGACGAGCGCCGGAAGGATGCCCCGCCGCAGCGCGAACGCCCCGGCCGCGGCGGGATCCGAGACGAGCACGCAGACCGCGGCGACCAGGAGCAACAGCAGCTGCCACGGCGCGTGTCCCGCGAAGTAGAGGCCGAGCGCGTCCCGCCGCGAGAGGCGGCTCTTGGCGACCGCGTGACCGGCGAGCACCGCGAGCGCCTGCCACGCCGGCACGAAGCCCCACGTCAGCACGATCGACGCGACGTGGAACGGCACGAGCCTCCCCGCCGTGGTCAGGGACACGAACACCGCGAGCACGAGCTGCAGGCGCAGCACGCCGAGCCACGGCGAAGGTGGAGCCTCCCCGAGGCGGAGGTAGCCCCGGAAGGGGGCGCGGAGCAGGAGCAGTTCTTCGGAGAGCAAAGGAGGCCGATCTGGGATGCCTTGCGTCGCCGAAGGGTGCGCGCATGCTTCCGTCGTGCTCGTCCACGACTCGCTGCCCTTCGCGCCCGGCGCCGGTCCGTTCCGGATCAAGGGCAACGCGTACCTCGGCGCGCTCGCCTACACCAAGGCCCACTGCGAGCTCGCCGAGGTGCTCGGCAAGCTCAAGAACCCCGACACGGCGGCGTTCCTCTCGCAGCGGTTCGTCGTGGGTGGCTTCTACGACGTCGGGCCGCTCGCCACGCTGGCGGTCGCGGCCGCGCTGACGGCAGGCCGACCGCACCTCACCTGGCTCAAGGAGCAGGGGCGTGACGTCGCCGACAAGGACATCGGCGGCGTCTACCGCGTGCTGCTCGCCCTCGCCTCGCCGGCGCAGGTCATGCGCCGCCTCCAGCGCACGGCGACCCAGTACTTCGACTTCGTCTCGGTCGAGGTGCTCGAGCGCGAGGATCGCTGGGAGACCGTCGGCAG
Organism: Myxococcales bacterium; assembly: GCA_016794445.1. GTDB lineage: Bacteria > Myxococcota_A > Polyangia > Polyangiales > JADJMO01 > JADJMO01. Next base: position 20,620 of record JAEUKC010000145.1, on the reverse strand, counting down.
CGGCATCCCCGAGGGCGCCATCCACACCTACATGGCCACGACGGAGGCGTACCTGGTCACCGCGCTCGAGCGGGCCGGCGCCAGGGACCTGCGCCACCGCTGGCTCCCGCCCGAGCCCGCCGGGCAGAAGCACGGTGTCGCGGTGCTCCGCGTGCGCCGAGAGGTCGCGTGGGCCTGACCGGGGTGGTGCGCAGTTTCCCTTTGCGCGCGGCCCGAGACGAGGCACCAACTCCCGGATGAGCGGAATCGCCCGCACGAACGCCACCGGTGGCGAGGGAATGCTCCCCGAGCTCCTCGCCTGGTCGTCCTCGCTGCAGTTCGACCGCGCCCTCGTGCGCGAGGATCTGCTCGGCAGCGCGGCCCACGTCACCATGCTGTCACGGGTGGGCCTCGTCCCCCTCGCCGACGCGACCCTCCTGCGCAAGGAGCTGCTCGCGATGCACGCGGCCGCCGAGACGGGCGCGTTCGCGCTCGCCGACGGCGAGGAGGACGTGCACATGGCCGTCGAGGCCGAGCTCGGCGCGCGCCTCGGGGCGAGCGTCGCCGGGCGCCTGCACACCGCGCGCTCACGCAACGATCAGGTGGCCCTCGATCTGCGCATGCACGTCCGCGAGCAGGCGCGGCTGTCGTTGCTGGCCTGCCTCGCCCTCCTGCGCCAGCTCACCGAGCGGGCCGCCGCCGAGCATCACGTCCTCTTGCCGGCCTATACCCACCGCCAGCGCGCGCAGCCCACCACGGCCGGCTTCCTGCTCGCCGCGTGGGCGTCGTCGCTCGCGCGCGGGGCCGAGCTCCTGGCCTTCACCCTCGAGCGCGCCGACCGCTGCCCGCTCGGCGCCGGCGCGTGCTCGGGCTCTTCGCTCCCCATCGACCGCACGCTCACCGCGCGGCTCCTCGGCTTCTCGGCGCCCACGGTCAACGCGCTCGACACCGTCGGCGACCGGGATTTCGCCCTCGATTTCGCGTGGGCCGCCGCACGCCTGCTGCTCTCGCTCTCGCGCCTCTCGACCGACGTCATCGACTACGCCACGAGCGAGTTCGGCTTCGTGAAGCTCGACGGCGGCATCGCCGCGGGCTCGAGCATGATGCCGCAGAAGAAGAACCCCGACATGTTCGAGCTCGTGCGCGGCGAGTCCTCGCGCGCCGTCGGCAACGTGGTGTCGCTGCTCACGCTCGTGAAGGGCCTGCCCACCGGCTACAACCGCGACCTGCAAGAGGACCGGCGCCCGCTGCTCGACACCGCGCCGCTGCTGCTCGGCGCCCTGCGCGCGGTCTCGCTGAGCCTGCCGCACGTGCACTTCGACGGCACCCGCACGGCGGCCGCGCTGGCCGACGGCTCCACCCAGGCCACCGACCTCGCCGAGGCGCTCGTGCAGCACAAGGGCGTGCCGTTCCGCGAGGCCTACAAGGCCGTGGGCGCGCTCGTCCGTCACGCGCTCGACGCGGGCGTCACGCTGCGCGCGCTGTCCGTCGCCGAGGCGCAGGTGTTCCACCCGGCATTCGACGCCCAGGTGCTCGCGTCCCTCGACCCGGCCGAGGCCGCCGCTCGCAAGAAGAGCATCGGCGGCACCGGCGCCGTCGAGCCCCAGCTCGAAGCCCTGCGCTCCGAGGCCGATCGACTTGCTGCCATTGCTGCCAGAATCCCGTCCCTCGCGTCCCTCGCGGCGCGCATCGCGGAGGAGCCCCTCGCATGACCAAGCGTGATTTCCTGAAGATCGCCGATCTGTCCCTCGCCGAGGCCCGCGACGTCTTCGGGCTGAGCCGCGCCATGAAGTCCGCCGAGAAGGGCAGCCACCGCAAGGTCCTCGCGGGCCGCTCCGTGGCGGTGGTGCTCGAGAAGGCCTCCACGCGCACCCGGGTGAGCTTCGAGGTCGGCGTGGCGCAGCTCGGCGGTCACCCCGTGGTGCTCTCTACCGAGGGCAGCCAGCTCGGTCGCGGCGAGCCCATCAAGGACACCGCGCGCGTGCTCTCCGGGTACTGCGACGCCATCGCCTTCCGCACGTTCGCCACCGCGCGCCTGCACGAGATGGCGAGCGCGGCGACCATCCCGGTGCTCAACGCGCTCTCCGACGACGCCCACCCGATCCAGGTGCTGTGCGACGTGTTCACCATCGAGGAGGTGTTCCGCCGCGAGGGCATCGCCGACGGGATCGCCGGGCGCAAGATCGCCTTCGTGGGCGACTGTTCGAGCAACATGGCGCGCTCCTGGGTCGAGGCCGCGCAGATCTTCGACTTCCAGCTCGCGCTCGCCGCGCCCAAGGGGTATTTCCCGCCGTCGTACGAGGTCGAGTCGGCCAACGGCAACGTGTCGCTGCACTCCGACCCGCGCCGCGCGGTCGAGGGCGCCGACGTCGTCAACACCGACGTCTGGGCGAGCATGGGCCAGGAGGCCGAGTACAAGGCCCGCCTCGCGGCGTTCGCGGGCTTCACGGTGGACGACAAGATGCTCGCCGGCGCCGAGAAGCACGGCATCGTGCTGCACTGCCTGCCCGCTCACCGCGGCGAGGAGATCGACGAGGCCACCTTCGAGGGCCCGCGCTCGCGCGTCTGGGAGCAGGCCGAGAACCGCCTCCACGTGCAGAAGGGCCTGCTCTGCTTCCTGCTCGGGGTCACTCCGTGAGCGCCGAGCGCGCTCGCCACGAGGCGCTCAACAAGGAGCTCCAGGCGCACGCCTACCGCTACTACGTCCTCGACGATCCGACGGTCACCGACGCCGACTACGACCGCGTCTACCGCGAGCTCGTCGCCCTCGAGAAGGCGCACCCCGAGCTCGTGCACCCGGGTTCGATCACCCAGCGCGTCGGCTCGGTCCCCCGCAGCGATCTCCAGAAGTACGAGCGCAAGGAGCGGATGTTCTCGCTCGACAACGCGTATGGCGAGGCCGATCTGCGCGACTTCGACGACCGCGTGAAGAAGGGCCTGCCCGACGGCGAGGCCTACGCCTACGTCGCCGAGCCCAAGCTCGACGGCGCGAGCCTCGAGGTGGTCTACGAGATCGACGGAACGACCGCGCGCCTCGTGCTCGCCACCACGCGCGGCGACGGCAAGACCGGCGAGATCGTCACCGAGAACATCCGCACCATCCGCGGGCTCCCGCTCACGTTCGAGGTCGACGCGGCCGCGGCGAGCAAGACCAAGGTGCTCACTCTCCGCGGCGAGGTGGTCATCTATCGCAAGGATCTCGAGACCATCAACGCGGTGCGCGAGCAGGCCGGCGAGGAGCCGTTCATGAACCCGCGCAACGCCGCCGCGGGCAGCCTGCGCATGATCGACCCGCGCGAGGTCGCGAAGCGCCCCCTGCGCCTCGCGCTCTACCACCTGGTGGAGGGCGACGAGCTGCACGCGACCCACGCCGAGACGCTCGCGTGGATGGCGAGCCTCGGCCTCCCGACCCACCGCCGCGAGGTGCGCTGCGCCTCGCTCGAGGAGGTGCTCGCCACCATCGCGCGCTTCGACAAGGAGCGCGAGCACTACCCGTTCGAGACCGACGGTGTGGTGGTCAAGATCGACAGCTACCGCCAGCACGGCGTGCTCGGCGAGACCGCCAAGTTCCCGCGCTGGGCCGTGGCCTACAAGTTCCCCGCCGAGCGCGCGCGCACTGTGGTGCAGTCGATCGAGATCCAGGTCGGCCGCACCGGCGCGGTCACGCCGGTCGCCAACCTCGACCCGGTGCTGCTCGGCGGCACCACCGTGTCCCGCGCCTCGCTGCACAACTTCGAGCAGGTCGCCGCGCTCGACGTCCGCGTCGGCGACACCGTCGAGATCGAGAAGGCGGGCGAGATCATCCCGCAGGTCATGTCGGTCATCGTCGAGAAGCGGCCCGCGGGCGCGGCGGCGTTCGTGGTGCCCACGGCGTGCCCCGAGTGTGGCGGCGCGCTGTTCCGCGACGCGGGAGAAGTGGCGCTGCGGTGCACCAACGCCCGCTGCCCGGCCATCGTCACCGCCGCGATCCACTACTACGCGCGCCGGTTCGCGATGGACATCGACAACCTCGGCCACGTGCTCGTGACCGAGCTGGTCAAGAAGGGCCTCGTCGCCGACGTCGCCGATCTCTACGACCTCGACGTCCCCAAGGTGGCGGCCCTGCCGCGCATGGCGAAGAAGAGCGCGGAGAACGTGCTCAAGGCCATCGCCGGCAGCAAGGAGCGCACGTTCGATCGGCTGCTGTGCGCCCTCGGCATCCCGCAGATCGGGCAGGTCGCCGCCAAGCAGCTCGCCGAGGTGTTGCCCTCGCTCGACGAGGCGCTCTCGCTCGGGGCAGAGGGCGTGGCCGAGCGCGCGGGGCACATCCACGGCTTCGGCCCGGCCATGATCGACGCGCTCCGCGCCTACTTCGCCGACCCGGCGTCTCGCGCCATCCTCGACAAGCTGCAGGCCCGCGGCGTCTCCCGTCCGTTCCAGCCCGCGCGGGCCGCCACCACCGGTCCGCTGCTCGACAAGAGCTTCTGCGTCACCGGGGTGCTCACCAAGAAGCGCGAGGAGGTGCACGAGGACATCCGCAACGCGGGCGGCACCGTGCACGACTCGGTGAAGGCGGGCACCACCTACCTCGTGGCCGGCGACAAGACCGGCGCTTCCAAGCTCGAGGCCGCCAAGAAGCGCGGCACCCAGGTCATCGACGAGGCCCAGCTCTACGCGCTGATCGCCGGGGGCTGACCGTGTGGCTCGTCGTCGCCGGCGAGCCCTCGGGGGATCGCACGCTCGCCGCCGTCGTGCGCGCGAGCGGCGCCCGCTCGTTCGGCATCGGCGGCGAGGCGCTCGCAGCCGCGGGGACCGAGCTGCTCGCGCACGTGCGGGATCTCAGCGGCATGGGGCTCTTCGAGCTCGGGGCGCGTGCACCCGCCATCGCCCGCGCGCTCGCGGCGCTGGTCGCGCGGGTGCGGAGGTCGCCACCGGAGCGGGCCGTCCTCTGCTCGTGGTCCACCGGCAACGCGCGGCTCGGTGCGTGGCTGCGCGGCCGAGGGATCCCCGTGACCTGGGTCTCGCCCCCAGAGGTGTGGGCGCACCGCGGCGGGCGCCTGCCGCGTCTCGCGCGCGCGGCCGATCGCTTCGTGCCCACGCTGCCGTTCGAGGTCGCGCTGTGGCGCTCGGCCGGCGCCGACGCGCACTACGTGGGCCACCCGTCGCTCGACGTGCCGATCCCGGAGCGCCCCGAGAGGCTCGCGTCGATCGCGGTCCTGCCCGGGAGTCGCCCCGCCGAGATCGAGCGCCTCCTGCCGCGCTTCGTCGAGGCCGTGCGCCTCCTCGCCCCGCTCGACGCCCGGGTCGTCCGCGCGCCCTCGCTGCCACGGCGATCCCTCGAGCTGCTGGAGCGCTGCGGCCTGCCCCTCGTGACCGTCGACCCGCGGGTCGGCGCGTCGGGCCTCCTGCCCTCGTTCGACGTGGCGCTGGTCGCCTCCGGCACCGCCTCGCTGGAGGCCGCGGTCGCCGGCGTGCCGCCGATCGTCGCGTACGCGCTGCACCCGCTCACCTACGCGATCGCGCGGAGGCTGGTCGACGTCTCGCACGTCGCCCTGCCCAACGTGGTCCTCGTGCGGAGCGGGCAGTCGCCGGTGTTCTCGGAGCGGCTGCAGGACGCCGCCGCCCCCGCGATCCTGGCCGCCGATCTGCGCCGGGCGCTCGCGGACAGGCCGCGCCTGCGCGCCGCCGCCGCCGCGGTCCGCGCCGCGCTCGATCCCGGCACCAGCCGGTCCTTCGCCGAGGGCGCGGCGGCGCTCGTCGATGCTACCGTCCCTCTCGGATGAAGCTCGTCCACGCCGCCGACCTCCACGTCGACAGCCCGATGCTGGGGCTCTCGCGCTACGAGGGCGCGCCGGTCGAGCGGCTCCGCGGGGCGACCCGTCGCGCGTTCGAGGGACTCGTCGAGCTGTGCCTGCGCGAGCGCGCGCGCTTCCTCGTGCTCGCCGGCGACGTGTTCGACGACGACTGGCGCGACATGAACACGGGGCTGTGGTTCCTGAAGGCCCTCGGCCGCCTCCGCGAGGTGGGCACCGACGTCGTGCTCGTGCGCGGCAACCACGACTTCCAGCTCACCGCGGCGCTCGCGTGGCCGCCCTACCTGCACGAGCTCTCCAGGGAGGGAGAGTCCCTGCGCTTCGAGCGCGAGGGCGTCGTGTTCCACGGCGCGAGCTTCCCGAGCCGCCACGTGCGCGAGAGCTTGCTGCCACGTTACTGCCACGCCCTCCAGGGCCTCTGCAACGTGGGCGTGCTCCACACCAACGCGACCGCGAGCCGGGAGCACGGCGACTACGCGCCGTGCACGGTCGAGGACCTGCTCGACAAGGGCTACGACTACTTCGCGCTCGGGCACGTGCACCGCCGCGCGGTCCTGCACCGCGCCCCGTGGGTGGTCTACCCGGGCAACCTGCAAGGCCGCCAGTTCCGCGAGGACGGCCCCAAGGGCATCATGCTGGTCGAGATCGACGAGGCGCGCGTGTCGAGCGCCCGCTTCGTGGACACGTCCGTCGTGCGCTGGTTCGACCGCCGCATCACCCTCGGCACCGACGACGACCTCGACGCCCTGCTCGCCCGCGCCCGCGAGGAGCTCCGCGCCGCGGCCGCAGCGTCCGAGGGGCGGCTCGCGGCGATCCGCCTCTCCATCGAGGGGGCGTGCGCGGCCCACGCGGCCGTGATCGATCGCGGGGGCTGGATCGTCGACCAGATCCGCGCCGACGCGACCGAGCTCGATGACGCCGTGTTCCTCGGCGAGGTGCGCCTCGACACCGCGCCGGCCGCGACCATCGAGGCCCTCCGCGCGGCGCAGGGCCTGGTCGCCGAGCTGCTGCGCGAGATCGAGCGGCTCCGCGCCGACGAGGTCGACCTCGCCGCGCACGCGTCCGCGCTCGCGCCGATCGCCGCCAAGGCGGGAGACGTCGTCGACGTGGACGACCCGGCGTTCGTCGCGCGTGTGCTCGACGCGGCCGAGGCCTTGCTCGCCCAGCGCCTGACCGAGGGCGAGGGATGAGGATCCTCGAGCTCGGCCTCGCCGGCTTCGGGTGCTTCTCGGGGCAGGTCCGCATCGGGCCGCTCCCCGGCCGCGACGATCGGCGCCTCGTCGTGCTGCACGGCGAGAACGAGGCCGGCAAATCCACGGTGCTGCACGCGATCCGGTGGCTCCTGTTCGGCGGCCCCACTGGCAAGGCCTTCGCGCCCGAGGGCGATGCCGCGCGCCTCGACGTCTCGGCGACGGTGGCGCTCGAGCGGGGCACCCACACCGTCCTCGATCTGAGCCGCACCCGCGCGCGCGGCGAGCTGCGCGGCGTCTCGCGCGCCTCCACCGACGAGGTGCGCGAGGAGTGGATCCACGGCATGCTCGGCCACCCGAACCGCACGGTCTTCGAGACGGTGTTCGGGTTCTCGCTCGAGGGCCTCGCCGAGGGCGCGCGCACGCTCGCGCACGACGCGGTGCGGGGCGCCATGTACGGCGGGCTGGGCGGCGCCTCCCGGCCCGACGAGCTCCGCAACGCGCTGCTCGAGGAGCGCGAGACGCTCTTCAAGGAGCGCGGACGCGTGCAGAAGGTCAACGCGCTCGCGCACCGCGTCGCCGCGCTGCGCGCCGAGCTCAAGCAGCTCACGCTCTCCAGGGACGCCCTCGGCCGGCTCGAGACGACCGTCGACGCGGCGCGCGCGGCGGTGGCCGCGGCCAAGAGCGACCTCGACGCCGCGCAGCGCCGGTTCACGGTGGTGAAGGCCGAAGAAGACGCGTTGCCCGTGCTCCGCGCCCTCGACCGCGCGGAGGCCGAGCTCGCGGGCCTCGGCGTGCTCCCTGCGGTGTCCGACGCCGAAGACACCGACGCCCTCGTCGAGCGCTGGGCCAAGGCCGGCGACGAGCGCGCCCGCGCGCGCACCGATCGCGCCCGTCGACACGCGGAGCTCGTCACCCACGAGACCACGCTGCTCGGCCTCCCCGCCGACGAGGGTGGGCTCGACGCGGACGCGCTCTACGGCCGGCTGCAGCACGCGCTCGTCGCCCGCGACGAGGCCCGCGCCACGTTGCTCGTCGCCGCCAACGCCCGGGCCGAGGTGCTCGCGCGGGCCGAGGCGGCCGTCGCCGATCGCGCGGGCTGGTCGCTCGATCACCTGCGCGCGGCCCCCTTGGAAGGGGCGCCGCGGCTCGCCTTCGAGCGGGCGCTGGCCGAGCGCGAGGTGGAGGCCGAGCGCTTGCGCGCCACCCTCGAGGAGGACGAGGCGCTCGCCGCCGAGATCGCCGAGCTCGAGGCCCTGCTCGCGCGCGCCCCGAGTCCGCCCGATCCGGCGCCGCTTCGCGCGTTGCTCCCCGACCTCGCCACCCACGAGCCGGCCCGCCGTCGACTCGCGGTGGTGCGCGAGGAGCTCGCCGAGCTGGTCGGCAAGCGCGCGCGGCTGCTCGCCCGGGTCGGAGACGCGACGGCGCTCGCCCGCATCGACGACGAGGAGGTCACGGCGCTGGTCCGCGTGGCCGAGGAGCAGCTCTCGCGGGCTTCCCGCCTCGCCGAGCGCATCGAGGAACGCGAGGCCGAGCTCGCCGAGGCGTCGCGGGCGGCCGCCATCGGCGCGGCACTGGCGGTGCCCACCGAGGCCGAGGTCGAGGCGCTGCGCGCGGCGCGCGACGAGGCCGTGGGTGGCCCGCTCGGTGAGCTGCGCCGCCGCATCGCCGCGGCCGACGTCGCCGTCGATCGCCTCCGCGCCCACGCCGACGTCGTCTCGAACCGGGCCCGCGCCGAGGCGCGCGTGAACGAGCTGCACATCGCGCTCGCCCGGCTCGTCGAGCAGCGGCAGGCCCTCGCCCTCGACGAGCAGGCCACCACCGCCCGCGTCCGCGCGCTCACCAACGGCCACCTCGATCGACCCCTGTCGCTCCGGGGCGCCGTCGCCGACGCGCGCAGCCTGGAGGCGGTCGAGACGGATCTCGCCGCGCGGGAGCGCGAGATCGCGCGCCTCGACGCCGACCTCGCGCGCATACGGGCGGCGCTCGAGGGCCACCTCCCCGCGGGCACGCTCGACCCGGAGTCGGCGGTCCGTCGGCAGATCGAGAAGAGCGAGCGCCTGCTCGCCGAGCGCGAGCAGTGGTCGGCCCAGATCGCGCGCCAGACCGCCCGGCGCGCCGTGCTCGCCGCTCGCCGCGCGGCGTTGCCTCCCCCCGAGCAGATGCTCGCGGCCCCGCTCGCGGCGCTCGGCCTCGATCCGATGCCTGTCCACGTCGCCCGCGAGACCGTGCAGGCGCTCGCGGAGCTGCGGCGTTCCGTCCTCGAGGCCGACCGCGCCCACGCGCGCGCCGAGGTCCGCCTCGCCGAGAACGAGCAGGGGCTGATTGCTGCCATTGCTGCCATTCCGACCGCCCCCGCCGACGCCGACCCGCGGACCCTGCTCGCAAGGCGCACCCAGCGGCAGAAGGACCGCGAGGCCCGGCTCCTCGTCGAGACGGCCCGCGACCGCGCCCGCGCCGAGCTCGCGGTCGTCGACGATCGCCACCGGCTCGCCGAGCAGACCCTCGCGGATCTGCGCGTGCTCCTCGGCGCGAGCGACGACGACGACGCCGAGCGGATCCTGCGCCTGCGCACGCGCGCCGACGCCCTGCGTGCCGAGATCGCGGAGGGCCAGCAGAAGCTCGCCGAGATCGCGCGTCGCGCCCCCGAGCCGTTCGTGGCCGAGGCTCGCGCGCTCGGCGAGGCCGGCGTGAAGACGGAGCTCGCGGTGGCGGCGCGCATCGTGGCCGAGGCCGAGGTGGCCTATGGCGCGGCCGAGCGCGCCGTCGGCAACGCCGCCCGCGAGCGCAGCGAGGTGGACGGCGGCGACCGCGCGGCCGAGCAGGCCGCCGAGATCGAGCGAGTGCGCGCCGAGCTCGCGCACCACGTCGAGCGCTGGTGCGTGCTCACCCTCGCCGATCGCCTGCTCGACGGCGCCATCCGCCGCTTCGAGCGCGATCACCAGCCCGCGCTGCTGCTCCGCGCCTCCACCCTGTTCGAGGCCATGACCGGGGGCCGCTACCTGCGCATCGTGCGCCCGCTCGGCGAGCAGCGGGTCGTCGTCGAGCGCCGGGACGGCGAGAAGTACGAGCCCGAGCGCCTCTCGACCGGCACCCGCGAGCAGATGTGGCTCGCCCTGCGCCTCGCCTACGTCGAGCGCTACTGCGCGGCCGCCGAGCCGCTCCCCGTGGTGCTCGACGACGTGCTCGTCAACTTCGACGAGCGCCGCACGACGGCGACCCTGCGGGCCCTGGCCGAGGTCACCGCGGTCACGCAGGTGCTGCTCTTCACCTGCCACGAGTCGCTGCTCGAGACGGTGCGTCTCTCCGGGGTGCCCGCCGCGGTGCTGCGGATCTGAGCGTTGCCGACCGTGCGCCGCGCTGGCACCCATGGGCCATGCGCCTCCTCTTCGCCTTCGCGTCCGCGATGCTCTCCGCGTGCACCCCGGGTCGGCCCCCGGTCGTTCCGACCGCCGAAGCCGAGGCAGAGGTGCGCCGCACGCTCGACGACTTCCACGACGCTGCGGCCAAGGCCGACGAGGCGCGCTACTTCGCACACTTCGCCAAGGACGGCGTGTTCCTCGGCACCGATGCGACCGAGCGCTGGGACGTCGCCGCCTTCCGCGCCTACGCCCACCCGCACTTCGCGAAGGGCAAGGCGTGGACGATGCGCGCCAAGGTGCGCTTCGTGGTCGTGCGCGGCGACGTCGCCTGGTTCGACGAGGCGCTCGAGACCGAGAAGCTCGGCCCCGCGCGCGGGAGCGGCGTGCTCGTGCGCGAGGGCGGCGTCTTCAAGCTCGCCCAGTACAACCTCGCGATCACCGTCCCCAACGAGCGCTTCGGCGCCGTCCGCGCCCTCCTCGAAGCACCACCCCCGAAGCCGTGATCAGGGCGAAGCCGTGATCAGGGTCGCAGGACGAGCCAGGTGTCGTCGCCGACGCGCGTGGCCGAGACGAGCGAGAAGCGCCGGGCGACCGCCGGGCTCTCCGGCGAGGGACCGACGAGCGAGGGCCGCCCGCCGTCGCCCAGGACGATGGGCGCCGTGAACCAGTCGAGCTCGTCGACCAGCCCGGCTTCCACCAGCGCGCCCGCGATCACGCCGCCGCCCTCGACGAGCAGCTCGACGACGCCCTCGGCGCCGAGTCGGGTGAGCACCGCGTGCAGATCGAGGCCGCGTGAGGCCCGCGCGATCCGCGCGATGCGCACCCCCGCGCGCTCCAGCGCCGTCACGCGATCGACGGGTGCGTCGTCCGCGACGAACGCCCAGGTGGGGATCTGGCGGGCGGTCTCGACCAGCTTCGCCGCGAGCGGCAGCCGCGCTTCTGAGTCGACCACCACGCGTCGGGCGGGGCTCCGCGCCTCGATGGCCGGTGCGTCGCGCGCGGTCAGCGACGGGTCGTCCGCGAGCGCGGTGCCGATCCCCACCAGCACCGCGTCGGCGCGTCGACGGAGCGCGTGCACCTCGCGGCGGGCCAGCTCCCCAGTGATCCACTGCGAGCTGCCGTTCGCCGTCGCGATGCGGCCGTCGAGCGAGGTCGCGAGCTTGAGCCGCACGAACGGCACGCCCGTGCGCACGTGCTTGGCCCACGAGGCGACCAGCGCCGCGCAGTCGGCCTCGCAGACGCCCTCGATCACCTCGACGCCGGCCGCGCGCAGGCGATCGTTGCCGCCCCCGGCGACGTGCGGGTTCGGGTCGCGCACACCCACGATCACGCGAGAAATCCCGGCCGCGAGCACCGCTTCGGTGCAGGGCGGGGTGCGCCCGTGGTGGTTGCAGGGCTCGAGGGTCACGTAGAGGGTCGCGCCGCGCGCCGCCTCGCCCGCGTCGCGCAGCGCCGCCACCTCGGCGTGGTGCTCGCCCGGCCGCAGGTGGAAGCCGCGCCCGAGGACCACGCCGTCCTTCACGACGACCGCGCCCACATGAGGGTTCGGCGCCGCGTCGCCCTTCTGCGCCTCGGCGAGCGCGAGGGCCATCGCGGCTTCGTCGCTCGCGACGTTCATTCGCGCGGCACCTTCTGACCGGGCGTGGACGGCCGCGCGTGGGCGCGGTGGGTGAGCCGCTGCAGCTCGTCGAGGAACTCGCCGATGTCGTCGAACTGGCGGTAGACCGAGGCGAAGCGCACGTAGGCCACCTGGTCGAGGTCGCGCAGGTGGTTCATGACGATCTCGCCGATGGCGCTCGAGGGGATTTCCTTGTCGCCGGTGGCCTCGAGCTCGCGCTCGACCGCGTTGGCCACCTCGTCGCGCGCCGCCGCCGACACCGGGCGCTTCTGGCACGCGCGCTCGAGGCCGAGCAGCAGCTTGTGCCGGTCGTAGGCCTCGCGGCGCCCGTCCTTCTTCACGATGAGGGGCATCGCCTCCTCGAGGCGCTCGTAGGTCGTGAACCGACGCCCGCACGACTCGCACTCGCGCCGCCGGCGGATCGCGTCGTTGGCGCCGGTGGGCCGGGAGTCGATGACCTTGTGCTCGAGGGCACCACAGCCGGGGCACTTCATCGCGCCTCCTCGTGGAACGACTCCGCGGCCGCGAGCAGGCCCGGCAGGCCCCCCGTGTGGACGAACAGCACCCGGGCGCCGGCCGGCACGTCGCCGCGCTTGATCGCGAGCCCGAGGCCGAACATCGCCTTGCCCGTGTACACCGGGTCGAGCACGACGCCGCTCGTTCGCGCCACGTCGACGAGGAACGCGCGCTGTTCGCTGGTGGTGACGGCGTACGCGGGGCCCTTGCCCGCGTCGTCGACGACGAACGGCGGGCTCGCGGGCAGGCCGCTGCACCGCGCCCGCGCCTCGTGCATCTGCGCCTCGATGCGGCGCTGGAAATAGTCCGCGCTGTCGCACACCGCCATCGGGCGCACGGTCTTCGCCACGCCGTAGCGCGCGGCGCCGAGCGCGATGCCCGCCGCGGTGCCGCCCGACCCGCACGCGTGGACGATCACGTCGAACGGCCGCCGGTCGCCGGCGAGGCCGCTGTCGATCTGCGTCCGAACCTCGCGCATCGCGCGCACGTACCCGAGCGCGCCGAGCCCGTTCGATCCGCCCTCGGGGACGACGTACGGCTTCTTGCCCGCGAGCCGGAGCTCGCGCGCCGCGCTGGCCATGAGGTCGTCGCGGGTGCGGTACTGCTCACGGGTGATCGGCCGGATCGTGGCGCCGGCGAGCGCGTCGAGGAGCACGTTGCCAGTGAGCGGCAGCGGCGCGAACGGGTCGTCGACCCGGAGGAAGAGCACGCACGCGAGGCCGAGCCTCGCGCACACGAGCGCCGTGGCGCGGGCGTGGTTCGACTGGATGCCACCGGTGGTGAGCACCGTGTCGCAGCCCTGGTCGAGGGCCTCGGCCATGAGGAACTCGAGCTTGCGGAGCTTGTTGCCCGACTCGGCGCCGCCCGTGACGTCGTCGCGCTTGACGAAGAGCTCGCACCCGAGGCGGGCCGAGAGCTGCGGGATCTGCGCGATCGGCGTCGGCAGGTGCGCGAGCGAGATGCGGGGGAGCGCGTCGAGCGGGTCCATCACGCGAACGTCACGAGCCTCGCGCCGGCCTCGATGGTGGCGCCGGCCTGCGCGTGGATCTCGGCGACCACTCCCCCGGCCTTGGCGCGGAGCTCGTTCTCCATCTTCATCGCCTCGACGACGACCACGCCCTGGCCCACCGCGACCTCGTCGCCGACGGCCACGAGCACCTTGGTGACCCGTCCGGGCATGGGCGCCACGATCACCTTCTCGTTGCCGCCGCCCTTGGTGCGGCGCGCCGCGGCGCTCGCCCGCAGGCGTTCGCTCTCGATGCGCCCGTAGATGCGGTGCCCGCTCGCGACGATGCCGACCTCGGGGGGGAGGCCCTCGAGGGTCAGGTCGAGGACCTGCCCGTCGATGCGGATCGAGAGCGAGCCGTCGTCGATCTCGACGACGTCGGCCTCGACGAGGCGGCCGTCGACCGACACCGTGAGGGTGCCGGTCGGCTGGATGTCGACGTCGACCGGGCGTTCTCTGCCGTCGAGGGTCACGTAGTAGCGCATGCCGCGGGCATCCGTACCGCGCGACGGCGCGGAGCGCTACTCCTCGGCGCCGCGCAAGGCCGCGAGGACGCCGAGGTCCTCGAGGGTGGTGGTGTCGCCCTTGGTCTCCCGGCCGGCGGCCAGGTCCTTGAGCAGACGGCGCATGATCTTCCCGCTCCGCGTCTTGGGCAGGGCGGCCGCGAAGCGCAGGCCGTCGGGCCGCGCGAACTTGCCGATCTCCTTGGCCACGTGGTCGAGCAGCTTGGCGCGCATCGCGTCGTCGGGCTCGTGGCCACCCTTGAGGGTGACGAACACGACCAGCGCCTGGCCCTTGAGGTCGTCGGGGCGACCGACCGCGGCGGCCTCGGCCACGGCGGGGTGCGACACCATCGCGCTCTCGATCTCGGCGGTGCCGATGCGGTGACCGGCGACGTTGAGCACGTCGTCGATGCGCCCGACGACCCAGAAGTAGCCCTCCTCGTCCTGGCGCGCGCCGTCGCCCGTCGTGTAGACGTGCGGCACCTCGGACCAGTACTGCGCCTTGTAGCGCTCGTCGTCGCCCCACACCGAGCGCAGCATCGAGGGCCAGGGGCCCGCGAGGATGAGCTTGCCGCCGGTGTTGCGCGGCACCTCGGTGCCGTCCTCGGCGACGATCTTCGGGGCGTAGCCGAACATCGGTAGACCGGCCGAGCCCGGCTTGGCGTCGACGGCGCCGGGCAGCGTGGTGATGGCGATGGAGCCCGTCTCGGTCTGCCACCAGGTGTCGACGATCGGGCAGCGCTCGCCGCCGATCACGCGGTGGTACCAGAGCCAGGCCTCGGGGTTGATCGGCTCGCCGACCGTGCCGAGCAGCCGCAGCGAGCTGAGATCGTGCTTCTTCGGCCACTCCTCACCGGTGCGGATGAACGCGCGGATCGCGGTCGGCGCCGTGTAGAGGACGGTCGCGCGGTGGCGCTCGACGATCTCCCACAGGCGGTCGGGCTTCGGGTAGTTCGGCGCGCCCTCGAACATGAGGCACGTGGCCCCGCACTGGAGCGGCCCGTAGGTGATGTACGAGTGGCCGGTGATCCAGCCGACGTCGGCGGTGCAGAAGTAGAGGTCGTCCTCCTTGAGGTCGAACACGTAGCGGGTCGACAGCTGGGTCTGCAGCAAGAAACCCGCCGTCGAGTGCAGCACGCCCTTGGGCTTGCCGGTCGAGCCGGAGGTGTAGAGCACGAACAGCGGGTGCTCCGCGGGCACCTCGGCGGGCGCCGCGTGCTCCTTGGTGGGCGGCAGATCGTTGGCCGAGGTCAGGCGCACGACGGTCTGCTCGAGGGCGAACGCGCGGGCGAAGGCGTCGTCGTCGAGGGCCGCGTTCTCGCGCTTGCGCAGGTGCACGATCACCGATCGCAGCGTGGGACACTGCGAGGCCGCGGCGCGCGCCGCCTCGAACAGCTTCACCTCGCCGCCGCGGCGGTAGCTCATGTCCTGGGTGATGAGCGCGACCGCGCCGCAGTCCTGGATGCGGTCGCGCAGCGCCTCGGCTGCGAACCCGCCGAACACCACGGTGTGCACCGCGCCGATGCGCGCGCACGCCAGCATGGCGACCACGGCCTCTGGCACCATGCCGAGGTAGATCGCCACGCGATCGCCCGCGTGCACCCCGAGGTTGCGCAGCTTCGCCGCGAGCTTGCAGACGCGCGCGTGCAGCTGCGCGTAGGTGAGGGTCACGATCTCGGGCTCGCCGTCGTTGCCGATCGGCTCGCCTTCCCAGATCAGCGCCGCCTTCTGCCAGGTGGGCGTGCCCTGGAAGCGATCGAGGCACGCGACCGAGGCGTTGAGGACCCCGTCCTCGAACCACCTGGCGTGCGGCTCGTCCCAGCGGAGCGCCTTGGTGGGCGCCTTGAACCACGGCAGCTGGGCCGCCTGCTCGAGCCAGAAGCCCTCCGGGTCGTCGATCGATCGACGGTGGAGGGCCTCGTACTCCTCACGGCTCTTGACCCGCGCCGCGGCGCGGAATTCGTCGGAGGGAGAGAACCGGCGCGACTCCTTGGAGACGCTGAAGATGTTGCCTTCGGACATCGGCCCGGAGGGTAACGGAACGGCGCGTCCTCCGTCGACGGGATTGCCCGCTGGCTCGCTGCGTCAGCTCGAGACTGAGGCCCCCGGGCTGAAGCCCGGGGCACCGACTGCGGGGCAAGCCCGCCAGCCGGCGGGCTCCACCTCTTCGCACGGCAGGCCACGCATTCAGCTTCCGTACGGCCAGCAGAGGTCTCGCCTCGACAAGCGAGGTTGATGACGGGAGGATCGCGAGCGGACTGAGCGTGAGTGATCGACGACGGCTCTCCGACGGATCGCTAGACGTACCGACTGGATAGCCCGCTTGGCGGGCTTGCCCCCGCAGTCGGTGCCCCGGGCTTCAGCCCGGGGGGCCCCTCAGTCGCTCAGCTCGCCTTGCGGCCCTCGACGCCCAGGAAGCGCCAGCGACCGCGCAGCAGCGGCAACGACTCGACGTCGGTCAGCACCCCCCGCGCGTCCTCGGACGGGCTCAGGGACGGCTGCACCGGACGGACCTCGTCGGCAGAGCTGATCTTGGACTGAGACGTGGTTGCCGGGATGTGGGTCATGACAGGCTCCGAACCTCCCCCAGGACGACAGGCGGGCGAGCTGGCCAGGAGCGGCCAGCCGTTTTCGATGACCACCGTGTAGGCACGATGTGTCGACCTTGCAAACCCCTTCGCGTGCGAATCGTTCCCGCTGCACTGTTCCGGGGCAGACAGCGCCTGAACCACTGCGGCAAGTCGACGCCTAGCCAGAGCTAGAGGGCGAGGTCACCCGAGGCGAACAATGTTCGCACGTCGGTCGTGACCGCCCGGTAGGTCGCGAGCAGCTTGTCGGCGGCCTTCTCCGCGGGCCCATCGCGGTGACCCATCGAGCGCGCGAGCGCCTTGAGGCCGGGCGCGCCCTCCTCGAGCAGCACCGACTTCCCGCCGTGCAGCACCCGCGCGCGCTGCTCGAGGCGACGCAGGAAGCGGTACCCGTCGCGCAGGGTGGTGGCCTGCGCCGACGACAGGTGACCACGCGCTTCGAGCGCGTCGATCGCGCCCAGCGTCTCGGGCGTGCGGAGCGCGCGGTCCTTGCCGTGACGCATCAACATCCACTGCACCGCGAGCTCCACGTCGACCAGCCCGCCGCGCCCGAGCTTCGGGTCGTAGCGCCCGGGACGCTCGCGCGCGAGCTCGCGCTCCATGCGCTCGCGGATGCGCACGAGCTCGTCCCAGTTCGAAGCGCCACGCTCGTAGGCGGCCTCCTCGGCGATCTCCGCGACCAGGTGCCCGAGGCGCAGGTCACCCGCCGCGGGACGCAGGCGCAGGAGCGTCTGTCGCTCCCAGTCGGCGGCCTTGGCGGGCGCGCCGTCCCGGCCGAGGTGGTAGGCGCGAAACGCCTCGAGCGAGACCACGAGGTGGCCCTGCTCGCCGCTGGGGCGCAGCCGCGCATCGAGCTCGTAGCCGGGGCCCGCCTCGTGTGGCGCGCCCACGAGCCGTATGATCCGCTGCGCGATCCGCGCGTACACCTCGCCCGCGTCGAGAGGATCGAGGCCGTGCTGGGCGGCGATGTTGGGGTCGTAGACGAACAGCACGTCGAGGTCGGAGCCGTAGCCGATTTCCCGGCCACCCAGCTTGCCGAGCGCGAGCACCGCGAGCCCGCGCAGGCTGCCCGAGAGGCCACGTCGGCGCGCCATTTCTTCGAGCGCGAACCCCGTCGCCGCGTCGAGCGAGGCGTCGGCCATGATCGACAGCGCGCGGGACGCCGTGCGCAGGTCGATCTCGCCGGCGAGATCGCGGAGGCCCACGTCGAGCTCGAGGGCGCTCTTGGCGCGCCGCATGGCCCCGACGAAGATCTCCGGATCTTGCCGGTCCTCGTGCGGCAGCCGCGCGATCTCCTCGGCCAGCATGCGGGCGCCGCGCTGCTCGTCCACGTGCCCGGTGCGCGCGGCGAACAGCATCAGGTCGGCGAGCTCGGGGTGTCCGACCAGCGACGTCCCGAGGTAGGCGCTCGCCCCGGAGAGGCCGACGAAGCGGGAGAGGGCGCGCTCGTCGGCCGCGAGCGCGCGCACGTAGGTCTCGACGCTCGGCGGGGACAGCCGCTCGAAGAAGCTCCGCACGATCCCGGCGGCGAGCTCCGGGTCGGCGGCGTCGAGGATCGCCGCGACGAGGCCCGTGACGAACCGCGGGTGCTTCTCGCGCGTGCGCCCGCCGAGCGGCGCGTCGGGGCGTCGGCCGAGGGCCAGGAGCGCGAGCGCGAGGTCGTCGGTCGGGGGCGTCGACTCTCCGGAGTCGGCGGCGGCGAGCGTGCGCAGGACCTGCTGCACGCGCTCGTCGGCGGCCGTGACCCGCCCGGGGGCGAGCGACGCGAAGCGCTCGGCGATGCGGCTCCGGGCGGTATCGAGCGCCTCGAGCAGCGCGGCGTCGTGGCGATACCCGAGTGAGCGCGCGAGCCGCTCGAGCTCGACCCCGCCTTCGGGCAACTGGTGCGTCTGCACACCGGTGGCGATCTGCACCCGGTGTTCGGCGCGGCGCAGCAGCAGGTAGCCGGCCTCGATGTGCCGGGCCTCGCGGTCGCTCACGTACCCTCGCGCGCGCAGGCGGCGCAGGGCCTCGAGCGTGTTGGTCGCGCGGACCCCGGGATCTTTGCCTCCCCACACGAGCTGCAGCGACTGGACGAAGAACTCGGCCTCGCGGATCCCGCCGGGCCCGAGCTTCAGGTCGCGCAGCGGCGCGTCGGAGAGCTCGGCGCGCGAGCGCTGCACCATCTCGATCATCTCGCCCACGATCTGGGGATCGACCGCGCGCCGATACACGAACGGCGAGAGCTCGGCGAGCAGCGCCTGGCCCACGGCGAGGTCTCCGGCGACGGCGCGGGCGCGCAGCAACGCGGCGCGCTCCCAGCCGCGCCCGAACGCCTCGTAGTACCCGATCGCCGAGGCGATCGAGTTGGTCAACGGACCGCTCGCACCCTCTGGCCGCAGCCGCAGGTCCACGCGCGCGCAGAACCCGTCGTCGTCGTGCTCGTCGAGGGTCGGCACGAGGCGGCGCGCGATCTTGGTGAAGGCGTCGAACGGGCGGAGCGCGTCTGGATCGCTCGCGTCGGTCCTGCTCGCGAACCCCTCGTCCGCGCCGTGCACGAACATGAGATCGATGTCGCTCCCGGCGTTGAGCTCGAGCCCGCCGAGCTTGCCGAGGCCGATCACGCAGAACCCGTTGCGCTCGCCGCGGTCGTCGACGACCTTGCCGAAGCGCTCCTCCACCTGCGCGCGCGCCTCGAGCAGCGCCACCTCGAGCTGGGCCTCGGCGAGGTCGCTCCACTCGCGCGCGGTCACGTCGATCTCGTTCTCGGGCTCGAGCTCTCGGAGGGCGATCCGCAGGCGGGCCTTGTTGGACGCGCGCCGCAGCCCGCGCCGTACACGGGCGAGGTCGTAGGTGCCGGTCGTGGCCTCGCACGCGGCGAGCAGCCGCCGCACCTGGTCCTTGCGCTTGCGCGGGACGCTCCACCCCTCGCGCGCGAGCTCCTCGAGCGCGTCGGGCCGCGTGCGCACGAGGCCCCGGAGGGCGGGGTAGGCGGCCGCGAGCGCCGAGGCGATCGCGAGCACGCCCTCGTCCTTGCTCGCGATCTCTGCCCGTGCTTCTGCGGCCGCGGACGGATCGCAGGCGTCGGCGAGCGCGCGCAGCCGGCCGAAGCGAGGGTTCATCGCTACTTCTTCTTGAGGAAGCGGCCGAGGAGGGAGTCGTTGCCCTCGTCCTTGCCCTTGCGGTCGCGCTCGTTGCGCATGGTGTAGAGGCGCACCTCGCGCGCCGCCTCCACGTGCCGCGGGTTCTGCTCGGCGATCTCGCGGAAGTCGCGGATGGCGTCGCCCATGCGGCCCGCGGTCTTGAGGAGCATCGCACGCAGGAACTTGATGCGCTCGCTGCGCGGCGACTCCGCCAGCGCGACGCCGATCTTGAGCAGGAGGTCGTCGTACTTGCCCGACTCGCGCCGCTCGGGCTCGTTGGCCATGATCCAGCAGTAGAGCGCCACGTGCTCGGGATCGGTCGGGTCGCCCTCGTAGGCCTGGACCGCGAACGGCTTGGCTTCGGCGAGCTGGTTCTTGCCGACGAAGAACTCCGCCTTCTGGAACGCCGAGTGCGCGGCCATCACCCGGTGCACCTCCTCCTGATCGGCGGTGGAGATGCCCGCGGCGAGCGCCTTCTCGTAGTCGGCGCGCCGGGTCGGGTCGGTGAGCACCTGGAACGCCTCGGCGAGGCGCGCGAAGATCGTGGCGACCTTCTCCTTCTCGTTCGCGAGCTCGGACGGGAGGCGGTCGGGGTGCCACCGCTTGGCCAGCTGGAAGTAGGCGTTCTTGACGTCGTCGACCGACGCCGCGGCCTCGACGCCGAGCGCCACGAAGTGGCTCGCGTCCTTGAGCTCGGAGAGCTTGGCCTCGATCTCCGCGCGCCGCCCCGCGTGCGGGTCGGGTCGGGGCTCGCTCCTCGGATCGCGGTCGCTCTTGGGCGCCACCTCGACGGCGCCCTTCTGGAGCGGCGTGCCGATGCGCTTGAGCGCCACCCGGACGACCGGCGAGGGCTGCCGGCCGAGCGCGGGCGGGGGCATCTGCACGGACGGGGGGGCCGGCACCGCGACCGCCACCGGCATCGGCTCGATGTGCTTGAGCAGGAG
>JAEUKC010000110.1:0-12218 GCA_016794445.1 Myxococcales bacterium | reverse complement strand
CTTCTGCGTGGCCTCCCAGCCCATGCGGTGGAAGCGCGCGGGGCTGTTCGCGGGCCACACGGCGATGGCGCCGGGCTTCTCGCCCTTCGCGTCGTCGAACATCGGGAGCTTGGTCTCGAGGGTGCATCCGGTCACGGTCGGGGTGCGGTGTCCGGTGAGCTTGACCACCCGCGCGTCGCGTTCGAGCCGCACCTCGTCTTCGAGCGACAGCAGATCGAGGCAGTCCTTGCCCGCGCGCCAGGCCTTCTTCGGCGCGTCGAAGCAGGCCACGGGCAGGAGCCCCTCGTAGACGCTGACGAAGACGATCGCGCTCCGCGGCGCGCGCTTCGGCGTGGGGCCGACCGGCGCCTCGACCTTCGTCGCAGACGACGCGCCGCCACAACCGAAGAGGCCGACGAACACCCACAGCGGCAAGGCGCGCATGGGGTGTGACGCTATCACGGCAGGCCACCGCGACGGCGGGTGTACCAGCTCAGGCTCGCGAGCAGCGCGGCGAGGCCCGACCACGCCCACGCGGGGAGGATCGGCGAGACCGACCGCTCGACCGAGATCACTGCCGCGGCAGGCGCCGGGATCTTGCCGACGTCGCTCGCGCTGACCGCGACACCCCCCTGCGCCGCGGCGAGCTGCGCGAGGCGCTTCGGGTCGGGGCGCGGATCGGCGAGCTCGTCTCCCCCCGGCTCGCACGCGGCGAGGGTGCGGGTCGCGAGCGCGGGGGCGTCGTCGTCGTCGACGCCGGCGGGGCCGGCGGACACGCGGACCGCGAACCCGCCCATGCCGGCGGTCCCGAGCGGCAGGAGCACCGGCGGGTCCCCGTCGACGACCTGCTCCACCTTGGTGAGGAAGCCGTCGGTCGCGGTGGCGCCGGGCAGGGGCGTGAGGGTCGCGCGGAGGAGCGCCTTGCCCTCCACGGGGAACGCCTCGACGCGCAGGGCGGCCGGCGCGCCGGTGAGGCACGGGCCCTCGCCCGTCGCGTGGACGACGCGCGCGCGCACGGGCTCGTAGCGCGGGTCGCGCATCAGCCAGCCGAGCAGACCGCGGAAGAACGCGTCGTAGGCGCGGCCGCCCGAGGCGAGCGCCGCCTTGGAGAACCCGAGCACGCGGGTGCCGTCGAGGCCGAGCGCGATCGAGCGGCCGTTCTTCACGTCGGCGATGGAGAGCACCGGCATGGGCTTGCCGGTCTTGGTCGTGCGGGTCGGGTGGACCCACAGCGCGACGCCGCGGCCACGCACGTCGCCGAGGATGTTGGCGCCGGGCATCTCGGGCAGCTCGTCGCCGAGGAGCCGGTCGAGCTCGGCGAGGATCGGCGCGCGCCGCGCGGCCTTGGTCTTCTGCGGGACGAACGGCGCGAGGTCGGCGCCGGTGCCGCCGGCCTCCACGGTCGGGATGTCGACCGGGGTGACCTTCTGCAGCGGGCTCCCGCCGTAACCGCCGGCCGCGAACGCGTTGGGCCCGCCGACGTGCACGAGCCCGCCGCCGTCCTCCACGTACTTGGCGATCTTGGGGAGGTGGGGCTTGAGCGCGTAGGGCTCGGCGTCGAAATCCTGGAGGATGACGGCGTCGAAGGTCTTGAGGTGCTCGGTGAACAGCTCGTCGACCGGAAACGGGATGAGCGCGAGCTCGTCATCGCGCGCGTTCACGTCGTCGCCCGGCGTGCGCAAGATGAAGAACGAGACGACGTCGATCGCCGCGTCGCTCTTGAGCCACTGCCGCAGCGCCCGCACGTCGTAGGTCGGTCGGCCGGCCACGTGCAGCACGCGGACGCGCTCGCGAGCCACCTCCACCGTCAGGGTGCGCCGGTCGTTCTGCGGGAGCAGGTCGCCCTTGGGCGGCGTGAGGAACACCTCGATGGCGTGGGTGCCGGCCTGCTCGAGGGTAAACTGCAGCTCGATGGTGGCGACGCCATCCTTCGGCGTGGCGGTACCCGTGGCGAGGATCGCCTCGCCCGCGCCCTCGCGCAGCTCGCGCACGGTGATCGGCAGGTCGCCGCAGGTGATGCCCCCGGTGCAGGCGATCTCGACCTGGAGCGGCAGGGCCTGGTGCGCGACGGCGGCGCCCGCGAGCTTGACCGCGCGGATCGCCACGTCGGGCGGGCTCGTGTCGGCCACGGACACCGTGTGCACCACGGGCCCGAGCTTGCGCGTGAAGAGGTCGCCGACCTCGATCGCGCCGTCGCTCACGAGGACGATGGAGGTGGGCGGATCCTCGGTCTTCTCGAGCAGGGCGCGGAGGGCCGTGGCGGCGGCGCTCGAGCCGCCGTCGGCGCGAGCGAGGACGGTGCCTGTCGGGTTCACGTCGCGGAGGCCACCCATGACGCCGAGCGAGAGCACCTCGACCCGGGGGATGCGGGCGCGCAACGCGGCGACCGCGGACTCGGCGACGTCGATGCGCGGCGTGCCGTCGGCGCTCGCGGTGGAGGGGAGCACCATCGAGCGCGACCGATCGAGCAGGACGACCACCCGCGGGGTCATCGTGGCCTCTCGCGCGCGCAGGCGATGCGGCCGCACCACCGCGCAGAACAGGGCGATCGCGGCGAGGATGCCGAAGCCGAAGACGCGCACGCCGGCCTTGAGATCGCGCGCGCGCCGCAGCTCGACGAGCAGTAACAGCACCGAGACGACGGTGATGCCGATCGCGAAGAGGGCGACCCAGCGCGGGAGGTCTTCGGCTGGCACGAGCGAGGTGCGCAGCGTCTCGGTGGGGGCGAGCACGGTCAGGGCGCGACGGTCTTGCGCTTCAGGAGATAGGGCGCGTGGACGGCGTCGTCCTTGTAGTTGGTGGTGAGGGCGTACATCGCCACGTTGACGGCGAAGCGGATGGCGAGCTCGCGCTGCTTCTCGCCGCCGGGCTCGACGGTCGCCTCCCAGGTGCCGAGCGTGTTCTTGGCGAGCGCGCCGCCGAGGTCGTGCGAGAGGAACAGCACGCGCACCTGGCCCGCGCGGATGATGGCGTCGGCGGTGGCGGGGCCGTTGGCGCGACCCCACGGGCGCGCCGGCTTGAGCAGGTAGAACGTGCGGTAGAGGACGTGCTCGGCCGGCACGACGACGGGCGCCGCGTCGGGCAGGATGCGCGCGACCTCGCGACGGGCGTCCTTGCCGAAGTTGCCCGCGTCGGGGTCGGCGTCGTCGACGACGAGGAGGCCGCCGAGCGCGAGGAACTGCCGCATGGCGGCGATCTCGGCCTTGTCGAGCGGCGAGAGCCCGCCGGTGCCGGACCAGTAGGCGAACGGGCCGTCGAGGAGCAGCGGATCGGTGGCCTTGAGCGCGCGCGGGAAGCGCCGCGAGGGCGCGCTCGTGCGCTTCTCGAGCTCGACGCTCCAGCGGCCGGGGGCGCTCGCGTGGGCCGCGCCGGTGACGCCGCCCGCGAGCAGCACCTTGGGCTCGAACGCGCCGTCGTCGCCGAAGGCGCGCGCGAGACGCCCCCGCGTGAGGGCGTCGACGGCGGCGCCCACACCACCGAGCGCGAGACCCTTGCCGACGAGGTCGAGCCAGCTACGGCGACGCATCCCGCTCATTCGAAATTGTCGATGTACCACTTGCCGTCGATGCGCTTGAGGCGCAGGCGGTGGCCGTTCTGGAGCTTGATCTCGACCTCGTCGCCGTTGGCGCTCGGGTTCTGCATCTTGGTGGCGTCGGGCTGGTCGAGCGCGGTCTCGAGGCCCTTGAGCTGACCCTCGACCGCGGCCCGGAGCGCGGGGCTCAAGAGGCGCAGGATGCCCGGGTAGCTGCGGCGCTTGAGCACGTCGCGGAACGCGAGGGCGGTCTGCTCGGGCGTGGCGCCGCCGGCGGGCAGGTAGCCGGCGCTCGCGACGCGGAACACGCCGTTCTCGAGCTCGAGCGCGACCGAGGTGCCGTCCTCGTACTGCAGGATGGCGACGGTGGTGATCGACTCGCTCTTCTTCTTGAGCTGCGCGGCCTGGTCCTTGAGCTCGCCGGGCGACTCCTTGACGATGCGCGCCACCTCGGCCTTGGGGAGCTCGGCCTGGCTGCGCTTGGTGAGCATGCCGTGCAGCGTGTCGGCGTCGCCCGCCGCCGCAGCGTCGGCCCAGGCCTTCGCGGCCGCCTTCGGATCGGGGACGCTCACGCCGGTCAGGCAGCCGACGGACGAGGCCGCCAGCACGACGACGACGCAGGCCCATTGCCCCTTGGAAACGAGGAACGCCACGGGCCGAACGTACCACGGCTTGCCGCCTCCCGGGGTGGGCACTACCTCCTCTCGGTGTTCACTGGGATCGTCGAGCTGGTCGGCGTGGTCGCGGGCCGCACGGCCTCCGCCCGCGGCGCGCGTCTCTCGATCCGGACCGAGTGGCCCGACCTCGCGCTCGGCGAGTCGATCGCGGTGAACGGCGTGTGCCTCACGGTGGACAAGGCCGAGGGCGGCGTGTTCTTCGCGGACGCCTCCAGCGAGACCCTCGCGCGCACCACCGTGGGCGCCCTGCGGGCGGGGGCGCGGGTCAACCTCGAGCGCGCCCTCACACCGACCTCGCGCCTCGGCGGGCACATCGTGTCGGGGCACGTCGACGCCACCTCCCGGCTCGTCGCCCGCGAGGCGGTCGGCGACGCGCAGCGCCTCGTGTTCGGGCTGCCGCTCTCGATCGCGCGCTTCGTCGCCGAGAAGGGCAGCATCGCCGTCGACGGCATCTCGCTGACCGTCAACCACGTGGAGGATGCGCACGAGGGGGGGACCTTCGACTGCATGATCATCCCGCACACGCAACGCCGCACGACCCTCTTCGACCTCGTCGTGGGCGGCTCCGTCAACCTCGAGGTCGATTTGCTCGCGCGGTACGCCGCGCGGCTGCTCGGGTCCCCCCATGTCCACGCCGAACCCCCCGCCGATCGCGACGAACCCCTCCTCCGCGCGCTCCGCGACGGAGGCTTCCTCGGAGGCCACCGTGCCTGACCGGGGCAGCGCTTCGTTCAAGGCGGCGGCCGTCGAGATCGACGGCAACCGCGTGGCCCACGTGGAGAAGGCCATCGCCGCCATCGCGCGCGGCGAGATGGTCATCCTGGTCGACGACGAGGACCGCGAGAACGAGGGCGATCTCGTGCTGGCGGCCGACAAGGTCACGCCGGAGGCCATCAACTTCATGGCCAAGCACGCGCGCGGCCTCATCTGCCTCGCCCTCGACGAGTCGATCGTGGATCGCCTCGACCTGCCCATGATGGTGCAGAAGAACAGCGCGCCGCTCGGCACCGCGTTCACCGTGAGCATCGAGGCCAAGGCGGGCGTCACGACCGGCATCAGCGCCGCCGACCGCGCGCACACGATCCGGGTCGCCATCGACGAGCGCACCCGGCCCGGCGACCTCGTCTCGCCGGGGCACGTGTTCCCGCTGCGCGCCCGCCCGGGGGGCGTCCTGCAGCGCACCGGTCAGACCGAGGGCTCGGTCGACCTCGCGCGTCTCGCCGGATCCAGCCCCGCGGGCGTCATCTGCGAGATCATGAACGACGACGGCACGATGGCGCGCCTGCCCGACCTCGAGGTGTTCGCGACAGAGCACGACCTGCTCGTGCTCTCGGTCGCGGATCTCATCCAGTACCGCTTGCAGAAAGAGTCGCTGGTCTCGATCGTCCGCGAGGTGGACGTGAAGCTCGACGTCTCGCGGCGGGCCAGCGGCTGGCGCGCGGTGGTGTTCGAGGTGCCGCTCGAGAAGCGCCAGTTCCTCGCGCTGGTGCTCGGCGACCCGACGGAGGGCGACGCGCTCTGCCGCGTGCACTCGGGGTCCTCGTTCGGCGACGTGTTCGGCTCCACGCCCTTCGAGGGCGGCGTCAACCTGCGCGCCGCGATCGACGCCATCGAGCGCGAGGGGCGCGGGGTCATCCTCTACCTGCCGTCGCGCGGCGATCTCTCCGCCGAGCTCGACGCCTACGTGCGCGCCCACGGCGGCAGCAGTGGCGTGGTCGGCACGCCCCCCGACTACCCGCTGCGCGAGTTCGGCCTCGGTGCGCAGTGCCTCGCCCACCTCGGGCTGCGACGCATCCGGCTGCTCACCAACAACCCCCGCAAGATCGCCGGCCTCGCGGGCTACGGCCTCGACGTCGTCGGCATCGTCCCGCTCCAGGGCAAGGCCGGCTCGGCCTGATCTGCAACCGCCCGAGATCTGCTAGGGTCCCGCCGCCATGCCGAAAGCCCCGCCGCGCACCGCCAAGTCCGCCGCCTTCGCCGTCCCCGCCGCTGCCGTCGTGCGCCAGCCGCGCGAGATCGAGGGGCAGCTCGTGGTCCCGCCGGGTGCGCGCTTCACGCTGGTCGCCGCGCGCTTCAACCACTTCATCGTCGATCGCCTGGTCGACGGCGCGGTCGACGCGCTCCGCCGCCACGGCGCCGACCTCGGCAACGTCACCATCGTCCGCGTGCCCGGCGCGTGGGAGATGCCGATGGCCGTGTCGCGCATCGTCAAGAGCGGCAAGACCGACGCGGTCATCGGCCTCGGCTGCGTCATCCGCGGGTCCACGCCGCACTTCGACTACGTCGCCGCCGAGGTCACCAAGGGCCTCGCGGGCCTCGCGCTCGAGTCCGGCATCCCGGTCGTGCTCGGGGTCCTCACCACCGACTCGATCGAGCAGGCCATCGAGCGCGCCGGCACCAAGGCCGGCAACAAGGGCTTCGAGGCCGCCACCAGCGCCATCGAGATGGTCTCGCTGAATCGGCATTTCTAGAGGGGGCTCGCGCCCCCTCGGGGTCGGCCGCCGCGCCGCGGGAGGTGGACCTTGGCGGGATGTGGACGTTGGAGCGAAGTGGGTGGATGCGTGCCGGGGTCAGTGGCAGGCCGTGGTGACCTCGCGGTCGAGGCGCTCGACGGTGGTGCGGAGGGTCGCGTCGTTGGTCTTCTCGACGGCGTCGCGCAGCTCGACCATCGCGACCTGCGCGTCCTTGCAGTCGCGGCGACCGAGGGCCAGGCGCACGCGATCCGCGGCGCTCGCCACGGCGAAGGCGCTCTTCTGCGTGGCCTCTTGCCCGAGCGCGGACGCGGTGGTCTTGGCCGACTCGTACGCGACCACGTAGGTCGACGAGACGCTCGCCGGCGAGGTGGCGTCGGGCGGGTTCTTGGGCGTCTTGTGCGGCGTGCGGATGACGAAGAAGAGCCCGAGCATCGCCGCCGCGAGCGCGAGCATCGTGGTGAAGCTGCGCGTGGCCGCGTCGGCCTGGCTCGGGTCCTCGACGAGGTGGCCGCCGAACAGGCCGAACAGGGTGGGCGCGTCGCGGTCGAGGCGCTGGTGCGCGAGGGCCGCGTCGCTCGGCGCGGTGTCCACCAGGGTCTGCAGCTGGCGGTGGGCGGTGAGGAGATCGCCCGTGCGCAGGCCGCGGGCCATCACGGTCCGCACTTGCTCGGGGAAGGCGGCGCCGAGGTCGAACAGCTCGCGCAGCGCGACGAACTGGGCGCGGCGCTCGCCGTAGACCAGGCGGGCCTCGCGGGCGCCCTCGAGCCAGCTCGAGAGGTCGAAGGCGAGGTGCCCGGCCTCGTCGAGCTCGCCCCTCTCCAGCAGGAGCAACAGTTGCTCGATCGCGCCGTCGAGCGCGCGGGCCTCGTCCTCCACGGGCAGCTCGCCGGAGGCGAACATGCGGCCGAGCGCTGCGGACGCGTCGGCCCAGCGCCCGCCCTCGTTGGCGCGCGCGACCTCCACGGCGACGGCGTCGAAGTCCACGGCCGGAACGGTGCCTCGTCGGTCGCGCCGTGTCGAGGGGCCGCTGCCGGGCGGGGCCTCACTTCGGCATCAGGTGGTCGCCGAACTGGTCGCGCAGCTTCGACTTGAGGAACTTGCCGGTCGACGTGCGCGGGATCTGCTCGACGAACAGGAAGTCGTCGGGCATCCAGAACTTGGCGAAGATCGGCTCGAGGTGGGCGCGCAGCGCGTCCGCCGTGACCGTCTGCCCCGCCTTGCACACGATGGCCGCGAGGGGCCGCTCGTCCCACTTGGGGTGGCGGCCCGCGAACACCGCGGCCTCGAGCACCGCCGGGTGCGACATGAGCGCGTTCTCGATGGCGACCGAGCTGATCCACTCGCCGCCGGACTTGATGACGTCCTTGCTGCGATCGGTGATGCGGACGTAGCCCTCCTTGTCGATGGTGACGACGTCGCCGGTGCGGAACCACCCGTCCGCGGTCCACTTCTCGGCGCCCTCGCCGCCCAGGTAGCTCGAGGCCACCCACGGCCCGCGCACCTCGAGCTCGCCCATCGTCTCGCCGTCGCGCGCGAGCGGCTTGCCGTCGTCGCCCACGTGGCGGGCCTCGACGAACGGCACCGTGATGCCCTGGCTCGCCTTCGCCGCGAGCTTCTTCTCGTCGCTCTGCCCGACGAACGAACGCGTGAGCCGCGAGAGCGTGCCGAGCGGGTTGGTCTCGGTCATGCCCCAGGCGTGCGTCACCTCGAGGCCGTGCCGCTTCGCGAAGCCGTCGATCATCGCCGCCGGCGCCGCAGAGCCGCCGATCACCATCGAGCGCACGCTCGACAGATCATGGGCCTTCGGCGCCGCGTCGAGCAACGCGAGGATGCCGAGCCAGATCGTGGGCACACCCGCGGCGACGGTGACCTTCTCGGCGGCCATGAGCTCCACCAGCGAGGCCGCGTCCAGGTGCGGGCCCGGGAACACGAGCTTCGAGCCGCACGCCGCCGCCGCGAACGGCAGGCCCCACGCGGCGGCGTGGAACATCGGCACCACGGGCAGGATCGTGTCGTCCTCGCCGACCCCCAGCGAGTCACGCATGCACGCCGCCATCGTGTGCAGCACGCACGAGCGGTGGGTGTACACGACCCCCTTCGGGTTGCCGGTCGTGCCCGACGTGTAACAGATCATGGCGGCGGCCCGCTCGTCGAGCGTGGGGAACGCGAACTCGGGGCGCTCGGCCGCGATCAGCTGCTCGTAGTCGTGGCCCTGCTCGGGCGTGGCCGGGCCGTCGTCCGGCACCACGATGACGTGGCGGAGCGAGGGGATCTCGTTGCGGAACTTCGCGAGCAGCGGCAACAGCGTGCGGTCGACGATGACCACCTCGTCCTCGGCGTGACGCGCGATGTAGGCGAGCTCGCTCGGGTGCAGGCGAAGGTTGAGCGTGTGCACGATGGCGCCCATCGCGGGCACGCCGAGGTAGGCCTCGAGGTGCTGGGTGTGGTTCCAGCACAGCGTCGCCACGCGGCTGCCGCGCTTGACCCCGAGCTTGGTCAACGCGTTGCACAGCTGGCTCGCGCGCGCGTGCACCTCGGCCCACCCGTGGCGGTGCAGCGACTTGTCGGGCCGTCGCGAGACGACCTCGGTGCGCGGGAACAGCTGCCGCGCGCGCTCGAGGAAGTGGGTGAGGGTCAGCGGGAAATCCATCATGCGGCCGTCGAGCATGGGGCGAGGGTATCCGAGGTTTCGGCTAGGGTGGGGGGCGTGCGACGGTCGGTGCTCGCCCTCGGGCTGTTCGTCGGGTGTGCGCGTCCTGCCGCACCCGCGGATGACGCAGCGCTTCCTGCCACGGCGGTCGCCGACGCCGCCAGCGACCAGGGGCCTGAGGTCCACGACGTCGGCCCGGACGTGGTCGACCCGTGCCCGGGTGGCCACGACGCACCCGCGTGGTCGGCGTCGGCGATCGTGGCCGACCGCACGCCGCTCGAGGCCAAGGTGGTCTCGGACACGCTCACCCGGGCGCGTGTCGAGATCGCCTTCGCGCTCCCCGCAGCGCGCACGGCGGCCCTGGATCTGGGTCGCCGCGCGGGAGACACCAAGGCCACGCTCGACGGAAAGCCCCTCGGGGCCGCCAAGGACGGCGCGCCGCTGTTCGTGCCCGAGGTCGCGCTCGGCGCGGGGCAGCACCGGATCGTCCTCGACGTGAACTACGGCAAGCACATCGGCAAGCTGCGCGCCGCGGGTGAGCTGGCGCTCGGCACCGCGGGCGTCCGACGAAGGGGGCTCCTGTCGCGCACGTTCGTCTCCGAGGACGGCACGACGCAGACGCTGGTCGCGTTCCTCCCACGCTGCCTCGATCTACAGAAGCCGCACCCCCTGGTCGTGACGCTGCCGGGGTGGTCCAACGGCCCGTGGACCTTCGGCACGAGCCGGCTCCTCGACGAGGCCGAGCGACGCGGGTTCGTCGTGCTCACGCCAGAGACGCGCGGCAACGTGCTCTACACGGGCCAGGCCGAGCGTGGCGTCCTCGAGGCGATCGAGGTGCTCGCGAAGGACGTCGCCGTCGACCGCGACGCGATCCACCTCACGGGCGTGAGCATGGGTGGCGCGGGCGCGCTGCAGCTCGGCTACCACTTCCCCGATCGGTTCGCGTCGATCGTGGCCTTCTATGGCGACAGCCGCTACGACCGCGCGAGCTACGTCGGGAAGATCCTGCGCACGCAAGCCGAGGCCGATCGCTACAGCGTGCTCTTGTTCCCCGAGAATGTTCGGTCGTTGCCGGTGGTGCTCGTCCACGCGGTGGACGACGCGGTGAGCCCGTTCATGGAGTCGAAGCAGCTCTTCGAGGCGAGCAAGAAGCTCGGGCTCGGGGTCGAGCTCGTGGCGCCGCCCAAGGGTGGACACACCCTCGAGACGTTCGAGGCCCACGTGCCCGAGGCCGTCGCGTCGTTCGCGCGAAGGAGGGTGGCGCGGCCCTCACGGGTCACGTTCCGCACGAGCTCGGCCGACTACGCGCGGGCCTACTGGCTCGAGGTCGTGCTCGCGAAGGAGGGGGTCTTCGGGGTCGTCGACGTCTCGCTCGTGGACGGCAAGGTGCGGGTGGATCGCGCCGAAGGGGTTCGCGAGCTACGGGTGGATCTCGCGGCCGCCGGGCTCACGGCGCTCGTCCTCGACGGCCCCGGTCCGGGGCCCGCGAGCGCCGTGCCCGTGGTGGCGCGCTAGCGACGACGGCGTCGCCCGACGAGGGCGACGAGGCCGACGAGGAGACCGACCCCGACGTCGGTGCGTGGGCTCCGGCCCGGCACCGCGCAGCCGCAACCGGAGTCCTCGACGACCGTCGGTGTGGCGGTCGGCTCGACGCACTTGTTGCCGTCGCAGATGGTCGGCGAAACGCAGTCGTTGCTGGTCGTGCACGACTCGAGGCACTTCGCCCCGCGGCACTTGTACGGGTTGCACGGCGTCACCTTGGTGCCGTCGTCGACCCCGTTCTCGTCCGCGGTGCACTTGGCTCCCTTCGGCACGCACTTGGTCGCGTCACAGCGGTAGGTGGACTCGCAGTCGGCGTCGGTCGCGCAGCTCGAGCCGCAGCGCTTGCCGTCGGCGGTGCACTTGTAGCCGTTGCACGCGGCCTCGGGCTCCGCCTTGCAGGCGCCGGTGCCGTCGCACTTGCTGACGACGGCCTTGTTGGCGGCACACTTGGCGTCGCACTCCTTGCCCACGTCGTAGAAGCACGCCGCGCGGTTCTTGCCGTCGCACGTGCCAGCGCACCCGCTCGCCTTGTCGCCGGTGCAAGTGGCGTGGCCCGGGCGCGGGTCGCCGGAGACCGCGGTGCAGGTGCCCTTGGTCGCGGCCTCGACGCACGACTCGCACTGCCCGGTGCACGTCGTGTCGCAGCAGACCTTGTCCGCGCAGGTCGCCCCGACGCCGCACTCGTTGGTGTCGCCGCAGTCGCTGCCGAGGGCCTTGCGGGGCTGGCAGAGGCCGAGCTTGTCGCAGAAGAACAGCTTCGCGTCGGCGCAGTCGCTGTCGAGGGTGCACTTGGCGAGGCAGACGACGCCTGCCAGGTCGCACTTGTACGGGTTGCACTTGGTGACGGTCCCCGCGATGCAATTGCCCGCGCCGTCGCAGGCCTTGCCGGTCTGCTCGCCCGCCGTACACGTCGTTCCCGCCGCACACGCCGTCCCGGACTTGGCGAAGGCGCGGCACTTCTTCGCACCGTCGCACACGCCCATGCCGGTGGCCGAGGCGCAGGCGTACGCCGGAGGCTCGGGGCACTCGCTGTCGGGGTCGCCGCCGTCGGCGACCGCGCCGCAGGTGCCGTCGCTGCCGCTGCCCTTCTTGGCGCCCGTGCACGCCTCGCAGGTGCCGCTGCACGCGGTGTCGCAGCAGACCTTGTCCTGCGTCGGACAGAACCCGCTCGAGCACTCGTTGGCGGCGCCGCAGGTCGTGCCAGTCGTCTTCTTCGCGACGCAGCTGCCGCCCGAGCAGTAGTGGGTCGAGGCGCAGTCGCCGTCGCCGGTGCAGCTGGTCTTGCAGGCGGTGCCGACGCACGCGTAGCCCACGGCGCAAGGGGTGGCCGCCGTCGCGACGCAGGCGCCGCTGCCGTTGCAGTA
>JAEUKC010000105.1:0-88551 GCA_016794445.1 Myxococcales bacterium | reverse complement strand
TGAGGCTACGGTCGGTCATGGAAGCTCCTGAAGGGCGGCTCGTTATCATGCTGGGCACCGAACTGCCAAACGAATTGCACGAAGAATTCACTGTTGCTGCACGACGGTCACACTGTGCCCCTGCGGCACACCCCCGCTCTCCGGAGAATCCTGCGGCTCATCGATGCGTGGAGGGGGATGCGGTTGCAGGGTTCGACTCGGATTCTCCTTCGTCGATACAACTAGCAACCGCGATGCCGCGCCGCGTCTGCGAACGCAGCTTCACACCAGGACACGACTGTCGCTGCTCCCGGTCGGAGCAGAGCGGTCGTCGCAGCAACGGCCCTGACCGCTCGTCAGGTCGTCGGCGGTGCGTCCCCGGCGGCGAGCTCCTCGGCGCGCGCGAGATCCTCGTGGGTGTCGATCTCGGTCCAGCGCAGATCGGCCACGTCGACCGCGCGGGCCTCCAGCGTACCGCCGTTCGCGCGCAGACACTCGTGCCAGACGTCCTCGTAGTAGAGGTTCGTGCGACCCGCTGTGACTGCGGCGCCCACCGCGGCGAGGATGGCAGGGAGCGCGCTCGCGGCGATGCGCACGGCGCCCGTGGCCTCGCCCGCGCTCTTCTTCGGATCGAGCCCCTTGCCGAACGCGATCACGCGATCGCCGTCGCAGAGGACCTTCATCTCCTCTGCCCCGAGGTCGTCGCGCCGGTCGACCGCGACGATCATCCCCGCGCCCTCGAAGGGCGCGCCGCAGAGCCGCGTGTGGAACGAATCCTCGAGGAACAGATCGCCATCGAACACGAGCGTGTCGTCCGCGCCGCCCGCGAGGAGCGCGTCCGCGCACACGGCCACCGACGCGACGGTCTGCGTGCGGTCGTAGGCGTCGTTGCGACAGGTGACCGTGGGGACCGGGCTCTCGGCGAGCGCCGCGCGAACCGAAGCCTCGGCGAACCCGGTGGCCACCACGACCTGCGAGACGCCGACCCTGGCGAGCTGGTCGATCATCCGCGCGAGCAGCGTGCGCCCTGCGACCTTCACCAGCGGCTTCGGACGATCCTCGGTGAGGGGACGGAGGCGTTGGCCGATGCCGGCCGAGAGGATGAGCGCTCGCATGGGCGGAACGCGCTAGCACACCCGAGCACGCGCGGCGCAGCGGGGTTCGGCGTTGACGGGTGCGACCCCAGGCCGTAGCGGTGCGTCTGAGAGGCATGCCGTCCCCCGAACCGACCCCCGCCACCGTGCTCACCGCCCTCGAGGGCCTGCAAGACCCCTCCGCCCGCGTGGCGCTCGTCGAGGCGGGCCGCCTGCGCGCCGTGGTCGAGGGACACGGCATCCGCGTCACCGTCGAGACCGGCGCGAACGAGGACACGCGCGCCGGCATCGAGGCCGAGGCGCGCGCCACGCTCGCGAAGGCGTTCCCCGATGCGGCGGTCACGCTGCGGTTCGTGCAGGCCACCGGCACCCGCGAGATCACGAGCGAGGACCCGCTCCCCGGCGTGAAGAACCTCGTGCTCGTCATGGCGGGCAAGGGCGGCGTCGGCAAGTCCACCGTCGCGAGCAACCTCACCATGGCGCTCGCGCGCGCCGGCCACCGCGTCGGCCTGCTCGACGCCGACATCTACGGGCCGAGCGTGCCCACCATGTTCGGCATCGGCGGCCGCCCGTTCTCCACCGACGGCAAGAAGATCGAGCCGCTCGAGCGCTTCGGCGTGAAGCTCATGTCGATCGGGTTCCTGCTCGAGGATCCCAAGGCCGCCATCGTGTGGCGCGGGCCCATGCTGCACGGCGCGCTCCAGCAATTCCTCGGCGACGTGAACTGGGGCAAGCTCGACTACCTGATCCTCGATCTGCCGCCCGGCACGGGCGACGTCGCGCTCACCCTCTCGCAGAAGACGCGCGCGACCGGCACGGTCATGGTCACGACGCCGCAAGAGGTCGCGGTCATCGACGTCTACAAGGCCGTGTCGATGTGCGGCAAGCTCGGCATCCCGATCCTCGGCGTGGTCGAGAACGAGTCGCACTTCGTCTGCGACGGCTGCGGCAAGCAGCACAACCTGTTCGGCGCGGGCGGTGGCCAGAAGGTGGCCGAGCTCGCCGGCGCGCCGCTGCTCGCGCAGATCCCCGTCGACCCCTCGGTGCGCGTGTGGGGCGATCAGGGCACGCCCGTGGTGCAGGCGCTGCCGCAGAGCTCCGTCGCCAAGGCGTTCACCGAGCTCGCCGACGCGGTCGTCGCCGAGGTCGCCAAGGCCAACGCCGGGCGCGGCACGCTCTCCATCACGCGCGAGGGGATGCCCGCGCGCCTGCCGATCCTGCGCTGAAGATGGCTGCGCGCCGGCGCTCGCGCCCGGGTCGCCTGGGACTGGGGGGTGGCGGCGTGGCCTCGACGCTGCGCGAGCTCGAGTCGATCGCGCGCAAGGTCGGCGCGCCGGTGCGCTACGAGGCCATGCGCGTCGGCCCCCGGGATGCGCTGCGGGTCACCGGGCGCGGCGGCCTCGTGCGCGTGCGCGGAGTCGCGTCGATCGTGTGCGACGAGACCCTGCCGCCGATCGACAAGGTCTTCGTGGTCGCCGAGGCCCTCGCGGCGCTCGACGTCGAGTACCTGCACCTACCGAACCTCGTGCGCTCGCTCATCCGCAAGCGGCCTGCGCAGCCGCCGGCGGACGAGGGCGCCTCACTTGGCGACGAAGACGCGGGTCTGGCGGGCGGGGATGCTGACGCCGCTGCTGACGGTGCCACCCTCCACCAGCTCCGTGAACGACCCGGAAGGTAGCGCGCTCGCCGTCTGGGCGGTGTCGCCGCGGTTGATCGCCACGTAGACCGTGTCGCCGGTGGTGGTGAGCGAGTAGACCCAGAGGTCGTTCGACACGCTCAGCGTCTTGCGGATCCCGCGGCGCATCGCGGGGTGCGCGGCGCGGAGGCCGAGCAGCTTGGCGATGCGGTCCTTGAGCCACTGCTGGTCGGTCGAGTAGCCGGTCCACTGCATCAGGCGGCGGTTGTCCGGGTCGCCCGCGCCGGGCAGGCCGATCTCGTCGCCGTAGTAGACGAGGGGCGCGCCCTTGTTGGTGAAGAGCACCGCGAAGGCGTTGGCGAGGCGCTCGAACGGCGCGCGGTAGCCGGGGAGGCCGGGCTTGCTCGACCACGCGCGGTCCTTGCCGTCGCTGTAGGGGTCGCCCCACATGGGCGTGTCCTCGGCCATGTGGATCACGCGGCCGAGGTCGTGGTTGCCGATCCAGGTGCTCATCACCGCGCTCGAGCCGTAGAAGCCGTCGTTGCCGTCCATGAACGAGGCGAGCTCGCCCATGCCCGCCTTGCGGGTGAGCACCGACTGCAGGAGCTTGAGGCGCAGCGGGAAGTCGAACTGACCGTCGAGCTTGGTCTTCGGATCGATGAACGACTTGAGGTAGTCGCGGTTGCCGAAGTCGTAGGTCTCGCCGACCATGTAGAACCGCTGCCCGCTCTTGGGGGTGATCTCGGTCTCGACGCGGCTCCGCAGGTCGGTCAGCCACGATCCGTCGACGTGCTTGATCGCGTCGAGGCGGTAGCCGTCGATGCCCGTGTCCTTGATCCACTGGACGGCGTTGCCGACCGAGTAGTCGCGCGCCTCCTTCACCTTGAAGTTCCAGTGCGGGAGGTAGTCGGTGAACCAGCAGCGATCGCCGGTGGTCTCCCACGGACAGCTGCCCGAGCCGCAGATGCAGCCCGAGGCGTGGAACCAGTCCTTGTGGTCCTTGTAGACCTGCGCGGAGTCGTGCATGTGCACCATCGCGTAGTCGAACAGGACCTTGAGCTTGTGGGTGTGCGCTGCGGCGACCATGGCCTGCAGCTCGGCGAGCGTGCCGAAGCGCGGCTCGGTCTTGCTCACGTCGCGCGGCCAGTAGCCGTGGTAGCTCGAGTAGCGGTGTGGGTCACCGCCGACGCCGAGCCCGCCGTAGTCGTTCGCGTTGTTGTACGGCACCGTGATCCACAGCGTGTTGACGCCGAGGGTCTCGAAGTAGCCCTCGTCGATCTTCTTCTTCACGCCGGCCCAGTCGCCGCCCATGTACTGGCCCGCGTCGTCGACGCCGGAGATCTTGGAGCCGTTGTTGCTGCTGTCACCGTCGAGGAAGCGGTCGACGAACACGAAGTAGATGACCGCGTCGCGCCAGTCGAACACGCCCGGCTTGGGCACGTCGGGCTCGGCGCAGGTGAAGTCGGTGCACGTCGTCGCCGCGCGCAGGCTGTTCTGCCCGCCGAAGCCGTCGGGGGCCTTCTCGGGGTTGGCCGGGTCGGTGATCCAGTTGGTGCCGTCGAGCACGAGCTTGTACTGGACCGGGATCGCGTAGGGCACGGGCACGGTGACGGTCCAGGTGCCGGTGCCGTCCTTGACCATCGGCTCGCCCTTGGTCCAGCCGTCGGCGCGGAAGTCGCCACGCAGCTCCACGCTCGTCGCCGCGCCGGAGTACGTGAACACCGCCGCGCACCGCTTGAGCGTGTCGTCGCAGACGGGCTTGGTGTCGACCGCGGTGTCGGTGCCGCCGCCGTCGGTCGGGGTGGCGGAGTCGCCGTAGATCCCGCCGTCGAAGTTGCCGCCGTCGTAGCTGCCGACGTCGGGCACCAGGATCGGGTCGGCCGCGTCGCCCGGGTCGCCACACCCCGTCGTGGCCCCGAAGGCCAGCACGGCCATCCAAGACGCCACCAGGCGGCTCACGCCCCTCGACGTCCGCGAGCGCCCGATCCTCGATGAACCAAGGGTGTTGGTGTAGTGACTCATGGCTGCGTGACTATACTCCGCTCGCCCCGGCCGCGCACGGGTCGCCGTCCGGAGCGTAATACCTCACCGTTCGGGCCGGCTCGTCCCACACGGCCCGCGCCCCGAGCACCTTCTTCTGACCGGAGAGGAGGTCGACCCACGTGCCCGGCGCCACGTCTGCGGGCAGGGGCCCCTCGAGCTTGGCGCGGTCGTCGCGCGTGACCACGGCGAGCACGGTCCGGCCTCCCGCCTTGCGCGCCACCACGAGGCGCTCGGCGTCGCTCGCGATCACGCGCACGTCGCCGTCGCGGAGCGCCGGAGAACAGGCGCGCACCTTGGCCATCCGGGCGACCCTCGTGCGCAGCGCCCGCTGGGGCTCGAGCCAGCTGGCCTCGGCGGGCATCGGCCTCCGCGTGTCCGGGTCGCCGCCGCCCGCGAGGCCGATCTCGTCGCCGTAGTAGATCGTCGGCA
Organism: Myxococcales bacterium; assembly: GCA_016794445.1. Classification (GTDB taxonomy): domain Bacteria; phylum Myxococcota_A; class Polyangia; order Polyangiales; family JADJMO01; genus JADJMO01. The sequence continues at coordinate 83,370 of JAEUKC010000105.1, read as the reverse complement.
TGCCGGGCAGCGCGAACACGAGGCCGAACGCGAGCCCCGTGCGCAGGTAGACGTCGGGGTCGGTCGGCTGGGGCGCGGGCGAGAAGCCGTCGCGCCCGCCGTCGCCCACCACGACCGAGGCGAAGCGTGGCACGTCGTGGTTGCCGATCATGAGCGACATCACCGCGCCGGTGTCGGCGAGCGCGTCGCGCGAGGCCTCGACGGCCTTGCCGAGGTCCTGCACGGTCGCGCTGCCGTCGGCGAAGGTCGCCCGGAGCGCCCACATCAAGGGGAACTCGAACTCGGAGGCGAGGCCGCCCGGGCCGAGGAAGTGGCGGAGCCCCGGGTAGCCGCCCGGGCCGACGAAGGTCTCGCCGAGGGTGAGGGCGGTCGGATCGAGGCGGGCGAGCGCGTGGACGATGCGGCGCGAGGCGGCGCGGGGCATCTGCGGAACGGCGTCGATGCGGACGCCGTCGAGGGCGAAGCGGTCGACCGCCCAGCGCACGTCGTCGACCATCGCGTCGAAGGCGGCGGGGTCGCGGAACTCGACGTCGGGAAGGTAGGGCGCGAACCGGCAGGGCAGGAGGCCCGCGTTCCAGGGGCACGCGGCGTCGCCGCAGAGGCACGCTTCCTTGTCGAACCACGTGGGGTGCGCCTTGAAGTAGGGGTGCTGCTCGTGGACGTGGTTCGGCACCACGTCGAGCACCACGCGCACCGAGGCGGCGTGGGCGGCCGAGACCAGCGCGTCGAGGGCCGCCTCGCCGCCGTAGGTCGGCTCCACGGTGCGCGCCGAGATCGGCCAGTAGCCGTGGTACCCCGAATACGGTCGACCGTCGCGACCGGGGAACGTGCCCGCGGGCGCCGCGTAGACCGGCGAGATCCACACCGTGTTCACGCCCATGGCGACGAGCTCGGGCAGCGCGCGGCGCACCCCGTCGAGGTGACCACCGGCGCGCGCGGAGGGCGTGGCGAGCGCGGGCAGGGCGAGGCCGTCCGCGCCCCGGAACCGATCGACCATCACCTGGTAGATCACCGCGTCCTTCCAGGCGAACGGGGCGCTCGCGAGGAACGAGCGCTCGCTGCGCGTGGTGCGTCCTGCCGCATCGGTGGCCTCGAGCACGAGCCGGTGCCGACCGAGGGCACACGCACTGGAGAGCGAGAGCGTCGCGCCCTCGACGCGCACGGCGAGCGGAGCGCCGTCGAGGGTCGCGGTGGCGCTCGCCAGCGCCGCACCGTCCTCGGCCGCCACGAAGGTGGCCTGGGCGCTGAACGCATCGGCCTTCGGCGTCACCTGGTCGAACCGCAGGGCAGGGGACGCGCAGCTCGCGACGTCGAGCCAGGTGACCTCGCGCGCCGCGCCGTCGATGGTCGCGTAGGCCGTCGTGGCCACGGTGGGGTCGACCACGAACGTTCCGCCCACCTCGATCGCGTAGGTCTGCGCGCCGGCGGGGGGCGTGAGGCTGGCCGCAAACCAGCCGTCACCCACCGCTCGCATCGGCTGCGCGCGGAACGCGTCCCACGACGGCCGCACCACCGGCGTGCCGGTGTCGAGGCGGATCCACGCGACGTGCGTGCACGAGGCGCGGGGGCCCGTGGTGGTCGGCGCGTCGCTGGCGCACGCCGCGAACGCCGCACCCGAGGCGACGGCGGACAAGAAAGTGACGAGCCGGAGCGCGCGCAACGCCCCAGCCTACCGCGAGTTGGCCGCGGTGCACGGCGGAGGCTAGAACGCCCCGGTGCGCCTCTACTTCGACTGGAACAGCACGACGCCGCCCATCCCCGCGGCGCGCGCCGCCGCCGAAGCGGCGTGGGCGAGCGCCTGGGGCAACCCGGCGAGCGTGCACGCCGAGGGGCGGGCCGCGCGGGCGCTGCTCGAGGAGTCGCGGCGCGTGGTGGCCGAGCTGTGCGGCGCGCGCCCCGACGGGGTCGTGTGGACGAGCGGCGGCACCGAGGCCTCGAACCTGGCCCTCTCGTCGCCGTTCGAAGACGGGAAGGGGGCGCTCGTGCTCGCGCCCCTCGAGCACGCCTCCGTGACCGCGTGCGCGGAGCAGCTCGAGAGGCGCGGCGTGAAGGTGCGCCACGCCCACGTGACGCGCGAGGGTCACGTCGACGTGGACAGCGTGGCGCGGCGTCTGGGCGAGGGCGACGTCCGGCTCGTCGCGATCCAGGCCGTCAACGGCGAGACCGGCGTCGTGCAGCCCTTCGCGGAGATCGCCGCGCTCGCCCACGCACGCGGCGCGGTCGTGCACGTGGACGCGGTGCAAGGGGTCGGTCGCATCCCGCCTCCGGCCGGGGGCTGGGTCGGCGTCGCCGACACGGTGGCCCTCGCGGCCCACAAGATCGGCGGGCTGCGGGGCATCGGCGCGCTCGTCCTGCGCCCCGGCCATCCGCTGCGGCCGCTGCTGCGTGGTGGCTCCCAGGAGCGCGGGTTGCGACCGGGCACCCAGGACGCCGCGCTCACCGCCGCGTTCGCGGCCGCCGCGCGCGTCGCGTTCGACTCGGTGGCCACCTACGAGGCCGTCCGTCCGCTCCGCGACCGGTTCGAGAGCGCGCTCGCGGGTCTCGGTGCGTGGGTGAACGGCGCGGCGCCAAGGGTCGCTCACGTGGTGCACGTCTCGTTTCCCTCGTGGTCGTCGCCGGAGCTCGTCGCCGCCCTCGACCTCGACGGCCTCGCCTGTTCCGGCGGAGCTGCGTGCCACGCCGGGGTGACCGAGCCGTCTTCGACCCTGAAGGCCATGTTCGGCGAGCCGGCCGATGCGGGGCGACTGCTCGGGCCGATTCGCTTCTCGCTGCCCCCTCACACCACCGGGGCCGACGTCGATCGCGCCGTCGAGATCGTGCGCAAGGTCCTCGCCCGCCAGCACCGGCTCACTCCGCTCACTTCATGAAGCGCTTCACCATCGCGGGTCTTCTCTCGCGAAGCACCCGAGGTGTGGCCGCCAAGCAACGGGAATGATTTGGCTTTCCGGTCTGTCCGGCGGCCAGATCGCGCGATCCATTGAATGGAAATGGGTCGTGCGAGCGCTGATCGGCCGATCAGCACTCGGTCCACATCTCGAAACGATCTCTTGGATTAAGTCGTAAATGTCCGGAACTAAGGCGGATTGTTGCCATAGATATGGACCCACGCGGCGAGGCCGTAGGAGGGGGCCACGGGCCACGCCGGCGCGTGTCGTGTCGGGGCTCGACCCTCGAACGGACCACGGGGAGCGAGCCACAGGAGCGCACCCATCACCGTCGGCGCGACGTACGAGGCGAGCGCTGGGCGAGACCAGGGGCCCCGCGCCGCGAGCGCGATCCACACCGGGAGCACCGGACCGATCCACCCGACCTCCGGGGCGCGCCCCGACACGAGCGCGGACGCGACGAGCGCGCCGACGACGGCGACCGAGAGGCTCACGCCACCCGGGATCGTCGAGACCTGGCGCACGCGGAGGAGGAGGGCCGGACCGACGAGGAAGAACACAGCCGCCGCCCACGCGCCCAGCGCGACGGGCGCGCCGAGGGCGGGGGCGGAGACGAGCGGACCGCGACCGGCGACGTGCGCCGCTTGCAGCATCAGCGAGCGAAGGCCGAGGGGCAGGGTGAGCAGCGCGCCGCCGGCGAGGGCGAGGGCCACCCGACGATCCCGCCGCGCGAGCTCGAGGGCGACCAGCAGCGCGGCGAGCACACCGCTGACCTTGGACGCGCCAGCGACGAGCGCCCCGAGCCCGGCGAGCCCGGCCCGACCCTGGGCAGCGCCCAGGAGGAGGAGCGTCACGCCGAAGAGGAGGGGAGCATCCGGCGTGGCGATCAGGCCGCCGAGCACGGGCAGCACCCCGACGCTCCCGAGGATCGTCGCGCGTCGGGCGTCGCCCCCCGTCGCCCGCGAGAGGGCGCCGAGCAGGAACGCCGTTCCGGCCGCGAGCAGTGCCGGCACGAGCCGCACCCGGAGCTCGAGTGGTAGCGGCAGCCGATCGGCGCCGAACAGGCCCAGCAAGAGGAGCGGTGGGTGATCGGCCAGCGGCGGGGCCCCGCGCACGAACAGGTCCCGGGCACGGGTGAGGTAGTAGGCCTCGTCGAAGGTCAGGAGCCGGTGGCGCGCGAGCACGAGGGTGCCCACGAACACCAACGCCACCACCGCGCGGGCCGACAGGACGGGCCGCGCGGGGCGCTCAGGCACCGAGCTCGACGTCCATCGCGCGGGCGACGTTGGCGAGCTGTCCGTCGGGCTCGACGAGGCGGGGGGCGTCGGGAACCTCGTCGAGGGACACGCTCGCGATGGTGGTGCCGCGCAGCACGACGAGGCGACCGAACGCCGAGCGGGCGCACAGGTCGGCGGCGTGGATGCCCATGCGCATGCCGAGCACGCGGTCGTAGGCGGACGGCGAGCCGCCGCGCTGCAGGTGGCCGAGCACGGTCACCCGCGTCTCGTGGTCGATGCGCCCCTCGAGCAGGCGACGGAGCCGTTCGCCGGCGCCGCCGACCCGCAGGAGCTGGCCGGGCCGCGCCTCGGCCTCGACGGTCTGGGTGGTCTCGCCGCGGGGGAACGCGCCCTCGGCGACCACCACGATGGTGAACGGCGAGCCCGCCTCCGCGCGCGCCTTGATCTTGGCGATGACGCGGTCGAGGTCGTAGGGGATCTCGGGGATGAGGATGACGTCGGCGCCGCCGGCGAGGCCCGCCGAGAGCGCGATCCAGCCGGCGTTGCGGCCCATGACCTCGAGGATCATGACGCGCTCGTGAGCCTCGGCGGTGGAGTGCAGCGTGTCGATGGCCCAGCTGGCGGTGTTCACCGCGGTCTCGAACCCGAAGGTCTGGTCGGTGCCGCCGAGGTCGTTGTCGATGGTCTTGGGGACGCCGACGCAGGGGAGCCCGAGCGTGATGAAGCGCCGTGCGTAGTGCATCGTGCCGTCGCCGCCGACGAGCACGAGGGCGTCGATGCCGAGCCCCTTGATGCGCTCGACCACGGCTGCGCTCTCGTCGCGCGTCTTGCCCTTCTCGCCGGGCACCGGCATCGCGAACGGGTTGGCCTTGTTGGAGCAGCCGAGGATGGAGCCGCCGCGTGGGAGGATGCCGCGCACGGCGTGGGCGTCGAGCCGCTCGAGCGCAACGTCGGGGAACACGAGTCCTTCGAAGCCGTTGGGGCTGCCCCACGCCTCGATCCCGAGCTGGCTCGCCCGCTTGGCGAACCCACGCAGCACCGCGTTCAGACCCGGAGCATCTCCCCCACCCGTGAGCACGCACACCTTCATGCGGCGGATCTCTAGTGCGCCCTGCGCTGGCGCACCACTTCGTAGAGGGCGATTCCTGCGGCGACGGAGGCGTTGAGTGACGCGATGGTGCCGTTCATGGGGAGACGGACCCCGCTCGTGCACGCCTTGCGCGTCGCGCGGCGAAGACCTTTGCCTTCGGAGCCCACGACGAGGCACGTCGGACCCGCGAGATCGGTCGCGTCGAGGTCCACGTCGCCGGCCGTGTCGAGGCCGAGGACCTGGAAGCCCGCTTCGGCCAGCTCCTCCAGGGCTCGAGGCAGGCTGTGCACGCGACAGAGGCGGGCGTGCTCGACCGCGCCGGCGCTCGCGCGACCCATCGCCGACGACAGCGGGGCGCTCTTGTCCTCGGGGAACACGACGCCGCGGGCGCCGAACGCGACGGCGCTGCGCACGATGGCCCCGAGGTTGTGAGGGTCCGTGATCTCGTCGAGGGCGATCACGAGCGCGTGCTCCTCGACCAGATCGGCGACGTCGACGTGGTGGAAGGGGCCGACGTTGGCGATGGCGCCCTGGTGGCGGTCGCCCTGGGTGCGCCGGTCGAGCTCCGAGCGGGGGACCTCCTCGACGGGCAGGCCGCGGTCGCGCGCGAACCGGGCGAGCGCGTCGATCTGCTGCGCCTCGCGGCTGCGCGCCTCGACGAACACGCGCTCGGCGGTCTTGGCGAGGATGGCCTCGCGGACCCACTGCAGGCCGATGGCGAGCCTCACGACGCCCGTCCCATCGCGCCGCCGCGGTGGGTGGTGAGCGCGGCGTCGATCTCGGCGCCGATGGCGCGGGCGGCGGCGCGTCGGTCCTCCGCGTCGCGGATCGGTCGACCGACGACCAGCAGGTCGGCGCCCGCGGCGATCGCGGCGGCGGGGGTGGCGACGCGCTTCTGGTCGCCGACGTCGGCGCCCACGGGTCGCACCCCGGGCACCGCGAGCGTGACGCGATCGCCGAGCGCGCGCCGCAGCGACGCGACCTCCTGCGGGGAGCAGACGAACCCCTGGATGCCTTCTTCGTGGGCCATCCGCGCGAGGGCGAGGGCCTGCTCGGCGGGCGAGCGCGGGATGCCCTGCGCGGCGAGGTCGCTCGCGTCCATCGACGTGAGCACCGTGATGCCGAGGAGGGTGAGGGCGCCACCGGACTCCTTCTCGGCGCGTCGCGCGGCGCGCCCGAGGGCCTCACGACCGGCGGAGGTGTGCACGGTGAGGTAGCGGACGCCGTGCGCTGCGGCGGCCGCGACCGCGCGCTCCACCGTCTCGGGGATGTCGTGGAGCTTGAGGTCGAGGAAGATCGGTCGACCGTGCTTGCGCCCCACGTCGAGCACGGCGGGGCCCGCGGCGACGAACAGCTCGAGGCCGACCTTGAGCACACCGACGAGATCGGCCAGCTCCGCGGCCAGCGATCCGGCCTCCTCGAGGGTCGGGACGTCGAGGGGCAGCACGATGCGATCGGACATGCGGCGCAGGCTCGTGTGGGTCGGGGGTGGCGTCAACGCGACGGCCAAAAAGCGCGACGCCGTGGACCTCGCGGACCACGGCGCCTCGGTTCAGACCGCGCTCTTCAGAGCAGCGTCTTCAGTTGCAGAGCGGGACGCCCGGCGGGCAGACCTTCTTGGCGGGCGCGGCGACCGCGCCGATGGCGGCGTTCGCGGCGGCGATCTTCTTCTTGGCCGCCTCCTTCTCCTCGTCGGTCTTGGCGTTCTTGAGGGCCGCCTGCGCGTCGTCGAGGTCTTTTTGCAGGGTGGCGAGCTTCTCCTTGGTCTTCTTGAGCTCGTCTTCCTTGGCCTTGGCCACGGCCTCGTCGGCCGCCTGCTTCTTGTCGCGCTTGCCCTTCACCTTGTCGGCGACCGTGACGATGTCCTTGTTCGTCGGGTCCTTGTCCTTGGCGATGGCGAGCTGCTTCTCGGCCTCTTCCCAGTCGCGCGGGTCGTCGCTCGCGGCGGCGACCTGGGCCTTCTTCACGGCCTCCTTGGCCTCGTTGGCGGGCTTGATGGCGACGATGAAGACGACGGCGATGATGGCGGCGAGCAGGACGACCGCGATGCCAGCGAGCACGCCCGGGTGGATGCCCTTGCGCTTCTGCGACTGGATCTGGTGGATCTCCTTCTCGTGGGCCTGCTGCTTGGAGAGCGCCTCCATCTGGAGGCGGTGCTGCTCCTCGAGCTTGCGCTTCTCGATCTCGGCCGCGCGGGCGGCGTCGATCTGCGCCTCCTCCATCTTGCGGCGCATCTCTTCCTGACGGCGCTTCTCTTCCTCGGCGTGGAGGCGGGCTTCCTCCTCTTCGCGGGCACGACGCTCGGATTCCGCCTTGGCCTTGGCCTCGACTTCCTCCTTCTTGCGCTTGGCGTCGTCCTCCTCCTTGATGCGGTTCTCCTCGAGGTTCATCAGCTCTTTGAGGGAGAAGAGGACCGAGGATTCCTTCTGTTCGGACATTGCGCCGTTGACTCCGTTGCTGTGGTTGCGGGGGGGATCCGCCATGGAAGGTCGCCCTTCGAAAGAGACTCGCCCTTCGAGAGACACTCGAGCCGCGCACGCCTTGGCGCCGCGTGGGGAAACGTTACCCCGCGCGGCCCCCCCCACGCAACGCCCGCTTCGTGGCTCTGGGCGTGTCCCACATGGTGCGTCCCGGACGAGAACCTAGTATGGCCCGGAGCCACATGGCGACGAACGTCCAGGCTCACATCACCGGCACCGTTTGGAAGATCGAAGTCAAGGTCGGCGACACCGTCGAAGAAGGACAAACGGTCGTCATCCTCGAATCGATGAAGATGGAGATGCCCGTCGAGGCCCCCTCGGCCGGCAAGGTCGCGAGCATCGCGGTCGCCGAGGCCCAGGCGGTCGACGAAGGCCAGACCCTCCTCGTTCTCGAGTAGGGCTCTTTTGCTTTTGTTCGCCCTACGTGCCGCCGCTCCGGCGCCTTCGGCCCCTGCGCGACGTCACTTTCGGGGTCACGCGCCTCCGGCGTCTTTTGCTTTTGTTCGCCCTACGTGCCGCCGCTCCGGCGCCTTCGGCCCCTGCGCGACGTCACTTTCGGGCTCACGCGCCTCCGGCGCCAGGTCGTCACCCACCCAGGCGGGCGGCGGCGAGGGCAGCGGCGGTCTGCCGTTCGCGGAGGGCCTCGGCCGCGCCGTCGATCTCGCCCGGCTTGAGCCGCGCGCGGATGAACACCTCGGCGGCGTGGTAGCTCGAGCGCACGAGCGGTCCCGACGCGACGAACTTGAAGCCCATGGCGAGCCCTTCGTCGCGGAGGGCGTCGAACTCGGCCGGCTCGACGTAGCGGTCGACGGGGTAGTGCTTGGGCGTGGGCCGCAGGTACTGGCCGAGGGTGAGCACGTCGACCCCGGCGGAGACGAGGTCGCGCATGGTCTCGCGCACCTCGTCGAGGGTCTCGCCCATGCCGAGCATCAGGCTCGACTTGGTGACCTGCGCGCCGCGCGCCTTGGCGTGGGAGAGGACCCGCAGGGACTGGTCGTAGTCGCACCGTGCGTCGCGCACGGGGCGCTGGAGGCGCCGGACGACCTCGAGGTTGTGCGCGAACACGTCGGGCGCGCCGAGCTCCACGAGCGTCTCGACCGGGCCGAGGCGGCCGGCGAAATCGCCGATCAGGGTCTCGACCAGCATCTCGGGGCGGAGCTCGTGGATGCCGCGCACGGTCTTGGCGACGTGCTCGGCGCCGCCGTCCAGGAGGTCGTCGCGGTCGACCATGGTGAGGACGACGTAGTGGACCGCGAGCTTCGAGATGGCGCGCGCGACGTGCTCGGGCTCGCGCACGTCGACCGCGCCGCGCGGGTTGCCGGTGGTGACGGCGCAGAAGCGGCAGCCGCGCGTGCACACGTCGCCGAGGAGCATGATGGTCATCGTGCCCTCGCCCCAGCACTCGCCGACGTTCGGGCAACGCGCCTCCTCGCACACGGTGTGGAGGTCGAGCTTGCGCAGGGTCTCCTTCAGGGCGACGTAGGTCTCGCCGCCGGGGGCGCGCACCTTGAGCCACGGCGGCTTGGGCGCGAACCGCGGCTCTACGTCACCCTCGGCCTTCTTGCGGAGCTGGATCAGCGACACCCACGGACGCTAGTGCCAGCGCCCGCGTCTGTCACCCCGCGGTCCGACGGCCGAGCAGCGCCTCAGGGGACCTTGAGCTGTGCCGCCTGCGCGGTCGGGTAGCCCTTCAGCGTCCAGAAGCCGATGCCCTCGTCGATGACCGCCGTGTTCGGGAACTTGCGGCGGCGGAGCTCGTCGACGACGTGCCCCGACGCGGCGTGCGGGCAGGCGCAGTAGGCGAGGATGAACGTGCCGTCCTTGGGGAGGACCTTGGCCATCTCCTCGATGTCGTAGAACGGGAAAGGCAGCGCGCCGACGATGTGGTTGCGCGACCAGTCCGAGGTGGGGCGCGCGTCGAGGATGACGAGCTTGCGCTTGTCGGCGAGGGCCTGGGCGACCTGGGCCGACGACACGTAGCGGCCCTCGCGCAGCGTGAAGACCGGCTTCTGGCCCTGCGGGTTGATCACGAGGCGATCGAGGCCTGGCGGCGGCTCGTAGAGTGGAGACGGCGGCGGCGTGGGTGGCGCGTCGAGCGTGCGCAGGAAGGCGATCACGTCGTCCAGCGTCTGCGAGGAGAACGAGTTGAACCCCGGCATCTCGGTGCCGACACGGCCGTGGACGATGGTGACGCGCAGGTACTCGTCGCTCACGGTGCGGAGGAAGTTCGGGTGCGCGAGGCTCGTCGCGCGGTTGGTGCCCTCGCCGTGGATGCCGTGGCAGAGCGGGCAGCTCTTCGCGTAGGCGATCGCGCCCCGTCGCGGGTCGCCGTGGCCGCGCTGGGTCGGGTCCGACTTGATCAGCGGCTTCTTCGCGAGGCTGCGCAGGTAGGCGACGATCTGGTCGACCTCCCCCGGGCCGAGCGGGCCGCCGTGCGCCTTGCCCCACGCCGACATCGGCGTGCCAGGGCGGCCGTCGGTGATCGCGGCGCGGAGGAACTCGGGGCCCGCGACCGCGAGAAAATCGGAGTTCCCGAGCGCGTTGGCGTGGTCGGCGGCGTAGCCCTGGGCCTCCTTGCCGTGGCAGAGCGCGCAGTAGCGGAGGTAGAGGGCGCGACCCTCGCGGACGGCCGGATCCTGCTTGTGGACGACGTAGCGGCGCCGACAGCCCGTCGCGCAGGCGAGGACCAGCGAGGCCAGGAACACGAGGAGGACGCGCAGGCGGGGGGACACGGGGGCGCGGACTCTACACGCTCGTGGGCAACAGATCCCGGCCCTCGAGTACGGTCCCGCTCCGGGTGAAGAGGAGGCAGCCCCGCGGGCGGGGCGCGATGGCGAGGACGTCGTCCAGGGTCGGATCGGCGTGGGCCAGCACGAACGACTCGCTCGCGCGCGTGCGCAGCCAGGCGGCGCCGCGCACGCCGACCCAGGCCGCGCCCGAAGGGTCGAAGGCGACGCTCTGCACGTCCTCGCGGAGGGGGAGCTGGGTCGGGGTGGCGACGACGCGCAGGCCGGTCGCGCGGCGCAGATCGACCACGAGGCCGTGGGCGCAACCGACCAGCGCCGCGCCGGTGCGTCGGTCCCGCGCCATGCAGAAGCCGAGGGACCGGGCCGGCCACGGCTGGGTCTGCACCTCGTGGGTCGTGAGGTCGATCGCCGCGAGGTAAGGCCCGCCGTTGGTCGCCATGCCGACCACCACCGCGAGCTCGTCGTCCAGCTTGGAGAGCGCGTAGGCGCAGGCGAGACCCGAAAGGGTGGCGATGGGGACGCCGTCGACGACGAGGCGGCCGTGACCGTCGACGAAGGCGAGGCGATGGTCGAGGAACGCGGCGCACACGGCGGCGCTGGGCCAGGGCGGGAGTGCGCGCTGTGCGCCGGCCTCGAGCTTCGCCGCGGCGCCGCGGCCGTCGGTCCCCCGGCCGAAGACCACCCACGCGCCGTCGTGGTGGGTCGCCACCACCGCGGTGTCGAGCTCGGGGATGGGCGGTACGGGGCGGTAGAGGCGGCCGTCGAAGAAGTGCGCCGAGCGGTTCTCGGGGGCCGTGACGTCGAGGCCGTCCGTCGCGCGCTCGGACGAGGCGGCGGGCTCTCGCGCGAGGAGCAGCGCGCGACCCTCCTCGTCGACCACCGCGCGCATCACGCCGGCGAGCTTGGCGCGCGGCTCGTGGCGCACGGTCCACACCCAGCCGGCGAGGGCGGGTTGCGGCGTCGGGGGGCGGACCACGCGCACGCCGCGGGCGAGGGTCTCGAGGGCGGGCTCGAGGGTGCGGAAGAACGACTCGATGGTGGCCGGGCGCTGCTCGGGATCGGCCGCGAGGCCGAGGTCGAGCGCGGCCTCGAGCGCCACCAGCGCGGCGCGGCGCTCGGGGTTGGCGAGCGAGGGGTGCAGAGTGTTGGCGGTCACGAGCGCCTGCCCCGGCCGACCCGTCAACACGAAGCGCGCGAGCGCCGCGAACGCGAACACGTCGACCGCGGGCGTGGGCGCGGCGCCCTGGCGCTGCTCGGGGGCGCGGTAGGCGTCGGGGACGTGCGCGGGAGTGTCGGTGAGGACCCCGAAGCCGGGCGGGAGCCCGCTCGGCCTGGCGATCGCGAGGTCGCTCACGCGCGCGACGTCGCCGACCATCAGCACGTTGGTGGGCCCGAGCCCCCGGTGCAGGAGGCCGTGGCCGTGCACGAGGTCGAGCCCCTTGGCGACGCCGCGCAGCACCCCGAGCGCGGTCTTCGCGTCGAGCGCGAAGCCGTGGGTCGTGACCTCGAGGCGCACGCGGGTGAACAGGCTGGCGTCGGCGACGTCGAGCGGCGCGGGTACGAGCTCGAGGGTGAGGTAGGGCACCTCGAGATCGAGGCCGCGCGAAGGTTCGCGCCCGAGCTCGCCAGCCTCGAGCAGCCGGACGACGTGCGGAGAGGGCGGGACCCGTTCGTTGAGGATCGCGACGAGCCGCGCCTGCTCGCGCGAGAGGATGCGGGGGCCCTCGGGCCAGGCGAGGGCGATCGACGGGCGCAGGACCTTGAGGGCGACCGGCATCGCGCCGCGGCGATCGATGCGGGTGGCGGCGAAGGTGACGAACAGCGCGCCGTGGCCGAGCAGGCGCTCGACGCGGAGGCGGCCGGGGACGCCCTCGGTCTTGGCGACCGCGAGCAGGGCGCCCACGAGACCCTCGAGCTCCCGGCGGAGCTCCACGGGCAAGCCACTGCGCAGCGTGCGGCGGTCGTCCATCACCCGGCCCTTTTGGCGTGCGTGAGGTAGGCCGGCAAGCGAAGCTGCATGGCGGCGCGGAACATAGGATAGAATCCTCGGTCATGACACTGCTCGAGGCGCCGCTCGCCAAGGTCGAGGCCTTGTTCGATCGCCTGCAGGTGGCCGCGCGCCTCGGCGTGCGCTCGGGGCTCGCGTTCGACCTCACGGCGCGCGGGGCCAAGACCCTCGTCTCCCAGCTCGCCCGGGGTCGGAGCGGTCCGTCGACGATCTGGCGCGTGCACGCGGCCAACTCGCCCGACAAGCTCGGGCTGATCTTCCCCGCGAGCGAGGGGCGGCCCGGTGAGGCCACCCGCAGCTGGACCTACGGGGAGCTCGACAAGGAGGCCGACGACCTCGCCGGCGGCCTGCGCGCTCTCGGGCTCTCGGGCAAGACGCTGCTCGTGATGATGAAGAACCGACCCGAGTACCTCATGCTCGGCACGGGGGCCGCGCGCGCGGGCACGGCGATGGTGACGGTCTCGTGGCGGAGCACGCCCTCCGAGCTGGCCTACCTCGTCAACCACTCGGGCGCGGGCGCGCTCGTGGTCGACGCGCAGGTCGCGGCCACGGTCGAGAAGGCCCGCGGGGAGCTCGGCGTCCTCGGTGACCGCATCTTCGCGGTCGGGGCCGACGTCCCCGGGCTGCGGCCGTTCGACGAGCTCGTGCGGGCCGGCCTGCACCAGCACGACGCCAAGGACGAGGGCGCGGTGGTCGTCTACACGAGCGGCACCACCGGCAAGCCCAAGGGGGCGGTCCGCAAGTTCAACAAGGAGCTCCTGCCCGCGGTGATGCGGTTCCTCGCCGAGACGCCCATGCGCTCCGACGACGTGCACCTCGCCGCGTGCCCGCTCTACCACACCACCGCGTTCGGCTTCATCGCGATGAGCCAGATCCTCGGCGCCACGGTGGTGTTGCTCGACGAGTTCCACCCGACGCGGTTCCTCGACGCCATCGAGCACCACCGCGTCACCACCACGGTGCTGGTGCCCACCATGCTCCACCGTTTGCTCGCCATCGGCGAGGACGAGATCCGGCGGCGCGACACGCGGTCGCTCGCGGCCCTGTTCTGCACGAGCGCGCCGCTCCCGGGGCCCGACAGCGACCTCGCCATGGATCTGTTCGGCGACATCGTGTTCAACCTCTACGGCGCCACCGAGACCGGCGTGGTCACCCTCGCGCACCCCGAAGATCTGCGCCGTTCGCCGGGCACGATCGGGCGCGCCGTCCCGGGCAACGACGTGCGGCTGCTCGACGACCACGGCAAGGACGTGCCCGACGGCACGGTGGGCGAGCTGTTCACCAAGAACGCGATGCTGGTCGCGGGCTACCACGAGGACGAGGCCGCCACGCGCGGCTCGATGCGCGACGGCTGGTTCTCGGTGGGCGACCTCGCGCGGCGCGACGCGCACGGCTGCTACCACCTCGAGGGCCGCAAGCGCGACATGATCATCTCGGGCGGCGTCAACGTGTACCCCGCCGAGGTGGAGTCGATCCTCGAGGCCCACCCCTCGGTCGACGAGGTCGCCGTCATCGGCCTGCCCGACCCCGAGTGGGGCGAGCGCGTCACCGCGGTGGTGGTCCCCAAGGACGAGGGCGGCAGCGAGGCGGCGCTCAAGTCGTGGTGCAAGGAGCGCCTCGCCGGCCCCAAGGTCCCGAGGCAGTTCGTGGTGCTCGAAGCCGGGGCGGCCCTGCCGCGCAACCCGACCGGCAAGGTGCTCAAGCGCGACCTTCGTGCGCGCTATGCGGAGGCTCGATGAGCAGCGATCGTCTGACCCGAAGAGAGCTCTCGTGGCTCCTCACCCAGGAGGCCCGTGGGGCCGCGGATCGCCTGCGTCAGGGCGTGCAGATTCTAACCCAGCCGCCGGAGCCGCCGGCGCCCAAGAGCGACCGCGCGCCGGCCTCCGAGCGCCCGCTGACCCTGTCGCTCGCGGGGGAGGGGGCCGAGGGGCTCGAGTCCACGCTCAACGCACTCGACGAGGCGATGCAGAGGCTTTCGGAGCTGTCCGGTCCAGCGTCGGGCGCGCGCTCGCGGCGCGGGCGCATCGACCTCGGAGCGCTGCTCTGGGAGCTCGCCCCCGGCGCGCGGGTCTCGCTCGAGCCCGGCGCGGGCACCGAGGTGTTCGGCGAAGAGGCCGAGCTGCGGCGCATGCTCAACGTGCTCCTCGGCGGCACGGCGGGTGGGGCCACGCCGCAAGGGGTGGCCGTGCGTCGCGAGGGCAAGGACGTGCGGCTCGCGGTCGAGCTCGGGCCCGACACCGCGCCGATCTCGCCCGCCGAGCGCGCGTGGCTCTCGCGGATGTCGATCCGCTACGGCGGCCGCTACGAGCTCGATGGCAACAGCGAGTGCCTGGTGTTCCCCGCCCTCGAGGCCGAGGACGCGAACGAGGTGCTCACGCTCCGGCGCGAGCTCGAGGCCGCCAAGGCCCAGGGCGAGGCCTACGCCCGCGAGCTCGCCGCGGTGTTCGAAGAGCCCTCGCTGGCCTCGCGGCCTCCGCTCGCGGGGGAGACGCCGTACGAGGGGCTCGCGGTCGCCGCCCGCCTCGCCGAGGCGATGGCCGACGACCTGCGCGCCGTGTTCGGGCCGCTCGGGGCCGCGCGGCTCCGCGTCGGCAACGGCGACGCGCTGGTCGAGGAGGTGCAGCGCACGCTGGCCCGCGGCGCCGACCTGCTCGCGGTCTCGCGCCAGATGGCCAAGGTGGGCAGCGGCGTCGGGCCCCTCGAGGTCGACCTCGCGGTGCTCGCCCAGGACGAGGCCGCGCTCGCCGCGGTGGCGTTCGCCTCGCGGTCGGTGCTGCTCACCGTGGCGCCGGCCGAAGCCGCCGAGCCACTGCTCGTGCCCGGCATGCCCGCGGCGCTGCGGGCGTTGGTGGCGGAGATGCTCGACCGCGCCCTCCGATCGAGCGCGCCGCGCGGGGAGGTCCGGCTCCTGGTCCGCGGGTCGGCGCTCGTGGTGGAGGTCTCGGGCCCGGGCACGTCGCTGGTCGACGCCGGACGGACGGCGCACGCATTTCTACAGGAAATTGCTCGCGCGCACGGTCTTCGGCTAGAGGTGGAGGAGAGGCGTATCTCGGTCGTGGTCCCTTCCACGCCTGGAGCCGCCCAAGGCTAGAACACGATGCGCATCCTGGTACTGGAGGACGAAGACTCGATTCGACGGATGATCTCCGCGCTCGTGCAGGCGCGTGGGTTCGAGGTCGTCGGCGTGTCGACGGGGGTCAAGGCCGTGGACGAGGCGCTGCAGCGCGCCCCCGACGTGGCGATCCTCGACCTGATGGTGCCCGGGGCGTTCGACGGGTTCGAGGTGTGCCGGCGCCTGCGCGCGCACACCGCGACCGCGAACATGCCCATCATCATCATCTCGGCGCTCGACGACGCCGAGTCGCGCCGCAAGGCCACCGAGGCCGGCGCGACCACGTATTTCGTGAAGCCGTTCTCGGCCATCGCGCTCCTCAAGGAGCTCGAGGCCGTCAAGGCGCGCCGCTAGAGGCGCGCCGACCCGGCGGAGCTGCGACGCTAGCTGCGGAGCGCTTCGTCGAGCTTCTCGTTGATCTTCGACTCGATCGTCCCCTTCATCAGCTTGAGGGCGAACGTGAGGCCGACCTCGACCTTGATGGTGGAGTCGGTCACCGCGACGGTGCCCTTGGCGCCCTTGGCGACGCCGCCCTTGGCCTCGAAGTGGATGGCGTCGGACTTCCAGGACCATTCGATGCCGAGCTTGTCCTGGAGCTTGGTGGCGAGGTTCTCGGCCTTCTGACGGGCGACGTCCTTGCCGAGGGCGTGGTTGCGGGAGATGGAGATGTCAGCCATGCGTGGCCGGCGGACGTAGCGGTCCTTTGCGCGAGCGTAAATGAGCGAACGAGGCGGACGCTGAGAACTCCACGCCGCGGGCGTGCGCCGCGGCACGCAAGAAAGCAGAGAGGGGAGCGCTGCTCCCCCCTCTTCGTGACACCCCTCTTCGTGACACCCCGCTTCGTGACACCCCTCTTCGTGACACAGCGCGGCGTCTATTCCTTGCTGTCGCCGCGGGCGAAGATGCTGGCGACGTAGTTGAGGACGTCCGTCGCGCTCACCTCGTTGTACCCGAAGTACTTGATGAGGCGCGCCTTGATGACGTCGATCTTCTCCTGCGTCTCCTTGTCGACGACCGCCGAGACCAGCGTCTTGAGCTTGATGCTGTCCTTCTGGTCCTCGAACAGCTTGAGCTCGAGCGCGCGGCGCAGGCGGTCGTTGGTGTGCCACTCGAAGCGCTTGCCCTCGATGGCGAGCGCGCCGATGAAGTTCATGATCTCCCGCCGGAAGTCGTCCTTGCGGTTCTCGGGGACCTCGATCTTCTCCTCGATCGACCGCATCAGGCGCTCGTCCGGCTCGTCGTCGTGGCCGGTGTACTTGTTGCGCACCTTCTCCTTGAGGGTGAAGGCCTTGATGTTGTCGATGTAGTTGGCGGCGAGCTTGTTGATCGCCTCCTCGTCGGCGCTGATCGCGCGCTGCACCTCGTTCTTGACGATCTCGGTGTACTCGCCCTTCACCTCGCCGATCAGCTTGCGATAGCGGTCGCGCATCTCCTCGTTGGTGATGAGCGAGTGGTGCGACAGGCCCTTCTCGAGCTCGTTGAGCACCATGAACGGGTTGATGGTGCCCTCACCGGCGTCGTCGACCAGCGCGTTGCTGATCTTGTCCTGCACGTAGCGGGCGGAGATGCCGTCGAGGCCCTCGCGCTTGGCGGTCTTGCGCAGCTCCTTGACCGTGTCCTGGGTGTACCCGGGGAGCACCTTGCCGTCGTAGAGCTTGAGCTTCTGCAGCGTGGAGAGCTGGCCCTTCGGCGGCTCGAGGCGGGACATCACGGCGAACATCGCGGCCACCTCGAGGGTGTGGGGGGCGATGTGCTTGCCCTTGATCTTGGCGCCGGCGAAGTCCTTCTCGTAGATCTTGATCTCCTCGCTGATGCGCGTGATGTAGGGGATGTCGATCTTGATGGTGCGGTCGCGCAGCGCCTCCATGAACTCGTTGTCGAGGAGCTTCTTGTACTCGGCCTCGTTGGTGTGGCCGAGGATCACCTCGTCGATGTCGGTCTGCGCGAACTTCTTCGGCTTGATCTTGTGCTCCTGCGAGGCGCCGAGCAGGTCGTAGAGGAACGCCACGTCGAGCTTGAGCACCTCGACGAACTCGACCACGCCGCGGTTGGCGATGTTGAACTCGCCGTCGAAGTTGAAGGCGCGCGGATCGCTGTCCGAGCCGTACTCGGCGATCTTGCGGTAGTTGATGTCGCCGGTGAGCTCGGTCGAGTCCTGGTTCTTCTCGTCCTTGGGCTGGAACGTGCCGATGCCGATGCGGTCCTTCTCGCTGATCAGCATGCGCTTGATGCGGATGTGCTGGTCGATGACCATCGCCCAGTTGCCCTTGTAGCGATCGAGCAGGTTCTTGAAGATGAACCGGCACGCCGGGTCGAGGTCGCCCTTGGACTTGACCTTGAAGTGCTCGTTGGAGAGGCCGAGCTCGGCGATGACCTTGTCGCGCCACTCCTCGGGGATGAGGCGCAGCGGCTCCTCGTGCATGGGGCAGGGGAACTCGCCCGTGACGTCGTCGCGGCCCTCGAGGCCGGTGCCCTTGAGGTTCACCCACTTGAACGTGTAGAGCGCGCCGTCGGGCGTGCGCGAGTAGTGCTCGAGGCCCTTCTTGAGCAGGCGCGCGATGGTCGACTTGGACGAGCCGACGGGGCCGTGGAGCAGGATGACGCGCTTCTCGGGGCCGTAGCCCTCGGAGGCCGCGCGCAGCACGTGGACGAGCCGCATGAGCGGGATGTCGAGGCCGAAGATGGCGTCCTTGCCGCCCTCGAGCTCGTCCTTGAAGAAGTTGTAGCGGACCAGCTTCTTCTTGTTGTCGATGTACTCCTCGGTGCCGTAGCTGACGATCATGTCGTAGACCCGCTGGAAGGCGTTGCGGGTCACCTGCGGCCGCTTGCGGACGATGTCGAGGTAGTCCTCGAAACCTCCCTCCCAGGCGAGGTCGCGATAGAGATCGTAGTCCTGCATCGCAGCGATGCGGTCGACGAAGCGCTTCGGGGTCGGGGTCGATTCGGGCATCGAGGGAAGGATACGGAGGAAACCCGGTGAGATCCACGTTGACGCTCGCTCCCGACCTTCCGACCTTGGGGGGGTGGCGAAGCTCTACTTCCGGCACGGCACCATGGGGTCGGCCAAGACCCTGAACTTGCTCGCGGTCGCGCACAACTATCGCGCGCAGGGCAAGCGCGTGCTGGTGCTCAAGCCCCGCCTCGACGACCGCTTCGGCGCGAAGAAGGTCGTGTCGCGGGCCGGGCTCGAGCAGGAGGCCGACCTCCTCGTCGACGCCGACACCGAGCTCGCGCCGGGCGTCTTCGATGGCATCGACTGCGTCCTCGTGGACGAGGCCCAGTTCCTCTCGGAGTCGCTCGTCGAGCAGCTCCGCGCGGCCACGCTCACCCACGGCGTGCCGGTCATCTGCTACGGCCTGCGCACCGATTTCCGCACCCGGCTGTTCCCGGGGGCGCGCCGCCTCCTCGAGCTCGCCGACACCATCGAAGAGGTCAAGGTGACCTGCCAGTTCTGCAACCGGAAGGCGATCTTCAACATGCGGTTCGCCGCCGGCAAGCCCACCCTCGACGGCGCGCAGGTGCAGCTCGGCGCCGAGGAGAGCTACCTGCCCGTCTGCTTCGCCTGCTGGGATTCGCGGCTGCCGGGTGGCCACCGAAAGGTGAGCGGATCTTGACCACCACCAAGAAGACCCCGGCCACCTGGCTGTTCTTCGGGTCGCTCGCGATCTCGTTCCTGGTCGTCTGGCAGCTGCTCGTGCCGCTCAGCGTGGGCGCGGTGCTCGCCTACGTGAGCGAGCGGCCGATCGACGCGATGGCCCGGCGCTTCCACCGCGAGGGGCGCACCAACTTCCGGTGGCTGTTCGCCATCCTGTTCGTGACCGCGGCGTTCCTCGTGTTCATGGTGCCGCTCGCGGCCGCGCTCTACGTCGCCATCCGCGACCTCGCGCGCCTGCTCGCGACGAGCAACGCCGAGCAGTGGGGCAAGAAGCTGCACGACGCGGCGGTGGCGCTCACCGCCTGGGGCAAGACCCACGGCGTCGAGCTCGACGCGGCCGAGATCACCGCCAAGGGGCGCACGCTGCTCGGCGAGGCGGCCACCAAGGGCGGGCTCATGCTGGGCGCGGTGCTCTCGGCCACGCCGGACGCGCTCTTCAACGTGTCGGTCATCGTGCTCACCTGGCTGTTCCTCGCCGTCGAGGGGCCGGCGGCGCGCGAGCGCATCCTGCCCCGGCTGATCCCCTGGGAGCGCGAGCGCGAGATCCTGCGCGAGATCGCGGCCGAGGTCATCCAGAGCGTGCTCGTGGCCAACGTGCTCGTGAGCATGGTGCAGGCGGTGATCGCCAGCATCACCCTGCTCGCGCTCGGCGTGCCCCGCGCGTTCGTGTGGGGGGTCATCACGTTCTTCCTCTCGTTCGTGCCGGTCGTCGGCACGACGCCGGTCACCATCGGCGCCACCATCTGGCTGTTCCTGCACGGGCGCCCGACGGCGGCGATCGTCATGGGCATCATCGCCATCGCCGTCACGGTGGTCGACAACATCATGCGACCGCTGTTCATGCGCTCGAGCGTCGAGCTGAATTTTCTGTGGATCCTCGTCGCCTTGATCGGCGGGGTCGGCATGTTCGGCCTGCCCGGGGTGATCCTCGGGCCGATGGCGTTCTCGCTGTTCGTCGCGTCGCTGCACGCGCTCGAGGCGATCGAGGCCGAGGAGGCGGCGATCGCGCGGGGAGAGGAGCCGCCGCGGCGCAGCCGGCTCTCGGTGCCGCCAGGGGCCCGCACCACGACGCCGGCGATCGGCTCGGCGCGGACGGGGACGCCGGGGATCGGGTCGCCGCGCAGCATGACGCCGCCGATCGGCTCGCGGCTCCCCACGCCGCCGCCCGTGAGCGCGCCGCGCAGCAGCACGCCGGAGCCGCGGCTGCCGACGCCGCCGCCGCCTTCGCGGCCGAAGGAGTAGTCGAGAGCGTGACAGCGTGGGAGGTCGAAGCGAGCTCGGCCCCTACGGGCACTTGTCGGCCCAGGCGGCCACGTTCACGGTGATCGCGCCGGGGGCGCCGAAGCCGTGGCGATTGGTCCGCTCGGCGCAGGTCGTGTCCTTCTCGACGGTGGGCCAGGCGCCGCGGGTGATCTTGTAGAAGAACCAGCCGGCGCGCGGGACCTCGAGCGTCCCCGTGGCGACGTCGCCGGTGCGGGTGAGCGGGGTGTGGGTCCAGGCGGTGGCGCTGCTCGCGACGTGGATGGCGGTCGTCGTCGGCGTGCCGGCCGGCACGTTCACCGTGATGGGGATCTTCACCGTGCCGTTGGGCTGGGGGGCCTTGTCGTACGCGAACTCCAGGGTGAACTCACCGCGGTCGGAGAGCTCGACGAGCACCTCGCGATCGGGGTGGGTGAAGCTGACGGGTGTGCCGTCGAGCTTCACGCCGGTGACCGTGCCGTCGGCTCCGCGGAGCCGCACGACGATCTTCTCGTGCTTCGGCGCGTAGGTACCCGAGCGCTTCGCCGTGAAGCGCGCGCCGTCGGCGGTGGGCTCGAGGGCGAGCGTGGTCTTGGCCGAGCTCTTTTCGCCGTCGTCCTCGTAGAGGGTGAACGCGCTGGGCTTCGGGCCGGGGAACACGGCGAAGAACAGCGCCGCGTCCGGCGACTCGCCCATGTGTAGACGACGGACGGTGTGCGGCACGATCGCGCCCTCGCGCACGAACGTGGGGAGCGCGTCGAGCGGGAACGGCTCGGGGTCGGTGCTCAGCGTCACCGTGCCGGAGAAGCGCGCGCCGGACGACCACTCGAGCCAGGTCCCCGCGGGCAGGTACACCGCGCGCGTGCGATCGCCCTTGCCGAGGATGGGCGCGACGAGCAGGAACGGGCCGACCATCGCCTCGTCGCTCGTGACCTGGGCCTTCGGGTCGTCCTGGAACTCGAACACCAGCGGTCGCAGCACGGGCGCGCCCGACACGCTCGCCTCGTGGAACACCGAGTACAGATACGGCATGCGCTCGTAGCGGGCGCCGATGAGGTCGCGCGTCGCGTCCTCGGCCTCGGGGCCGAACGACCACGGCTCCTGGCGCTTGGCGTCCTTCTCGGCGTGCGCGCGGAAGAACGGCGACACCGACCCGAGCGCCATCCAGCGCGAGAACAGCTCCGCGGTCGCCTCATCGCGACCCGAGTACCCGCCGACGTCGCTGCCGGCGAAGGCCATCCCGGAGAGGCCGAGGTGCAGGAGCATGGGCAACGTGAGCTGCAGCGTCGACCAGGTGCTCGGCGCGTCGCCGGTCCACACGGCGGTGTACTTCTGCGAGCCCGCGAACGCGGCGCGCGAGAGGAGGAACGGTCGCTCGAGCTTGCCGCGCATCCCCTCGTAGGTGGCCTTGGCCTCGTAGTAGGCATACGCGTTGTGCAGCTCGGCCATCGTGGTCGCGCGGCCGTCGCCGTCGCACGCGAGAGAGTTCGGCACGCTGCCGCCGACGAAGTTCGACGGCTCGTTCATGTCGATCCACAGGCCCGAGAGGCCCTTGTCGGCCATGCCCCGACAGAGGCCCGCCCACCAGTCGCGGGTCTTCTTCGCGCTGAAGTCGGGGAAGACCGCCGCGCCCGGCCACACCTCGCCCTGGAACGGGGCGCCGCTCGCGTCGGAGAGGTAGAACCCGCCGTCGACCCCCGCCCGGTAGACGTCCCACCCGTCGTCGACCTTGAGGCCCGGATCGACGATGGCGTGCGTGTGGAACCCGAGGGCGGCGAGCTTGCTCGTGAGATCGATCGGGTCGGCGAAGCGCGTCGGATCGAAGGTGAAGGTCCGGAACCCGCGCATGTGCTGGATGTCGAGGAACACGCCGTCGGCGGGGATCTTCTCGGCGCGGAGGCGCTTGGCCAGGTCGACGATCTGCGACGCCGAGCAGAACGGCTTGTCGCTCGGCGCGCCGTCGCACGGACCCTCCCAGCGCGACTGGTGGAAGCCGAGCGTCCACGGCGCGGGCATGGGCATGCGCCCGGTGAGCCGCCCGTAGCGACGCACGACCTCGCGGAGGGCGGGGCCGGGGATCAGGTACTGATCCATCGCGGTGCCCGTGACGCGCAGCTCACCGTCGGTGGTGCCGACGTCGAAGTGCATCCGGTGGGTGTCGTGGGTGAACACGCCGTACGCGCGGGCGTCGCGCAGCGCGACGTAGAACGGGATCGATTGATAGAGGTTCTTGGCGTCGGGTGGATATCCCTTGTGCGCGTCGACGTACGCGTCGGTGTTCCAGAGATCGATGCTCGCCCCGCGCAGATCGAGGCGGTTCGTCGTGTGCTGTCCGAGGCCGTAGACGCGCTCTCCCGGGGCGAGCTTGCGGCTCACGCCGACGGCGCCGTCCTTCTCGAACCAGCCGTCGCGATCCTCGAGGAGCGTCCCGGCCGCGTCCTTCACGGTCAGCGCGCAGGTCTTCGCGGCGATCGAGACCTCGAAGGTCGAGGTGCACACGACGAGCGTCGAGCCGCGCTTGCCGGCGACGACCGCGGGACCGACCGGTCGCTCGACCGGGACGAGCGGCTCGGGGCTCTTGCCGTACTTCAGGCGCACGATCCCGTCGTCGAGCACGCTGACGCCGAGCGTGGTCTTCTCGCAGGCGATCGTGAGCCCGTGTTCGTCGACCTTCGTGACGCCGGCCGGCAGGGTGGGCTCGTCGCCGCACGCCGGGGGAGGTGGCGCGTCGACGGGGACGTCGAGAGCGACGTCGGAGCTCGCGTCGACGCCGGCGTCGGGCGGCTCGCCGGTCTCGGAGCTGCACCCCAGCAGCACGACCCCGAGCCACGCGTGCCTCATGAAAGCGTCACTACCACCCCTCGGCAGGGAGTCCAGCGCCGGACGGGTCAATCCTCGTCGCCGGTGCTGCAGGCCTCCGTGACGCCCGCCTTGCAGGCCTTCCGGTACGCCGCGGTCGCCCCGGCGGGGTCGAGCGCGGTCCCCTGGCCGCCGGCAAGCGCGTTCGCGTAGAAGTAGCAGGCCTTGCCGTCGCCCGCGGCGCAGCCTCGCTTGTAGAGGCCGACCGCGCGCGTCTTGTCCTCGGTGCCGAGCGCGCCCGACCAGTGCAGGCTGGCGAGGAAGCGACAGCCGATGCCACTGCCCCCCTCACACGCCTTGTCGTAGAGCGTCGCGGCCTTGGCCACGTCGCGCGGGACGATCGCGCCGTCCTCGTGCGTGACGCCCACGTCGACGCACGCGAGGGCGTGGCCGGCGGCGCACGCCTTCTCGAACAGCGCGAGCCCCTTCGTGGGGTCCTTCGGACCACCGATCCCTTGCTGGAAGGCGCGGCCGAGCTCGCGGCAGGCGCTCGCGGCGCCCTTGGTGCACCCCTCGTCGAAGAGGGCGCGGGCGCGGCTCTCGTCCTTCTTCACCCCTGAACCGTTCAGGTGACGCAGCCCGGCGCTCATGCAGCCCTCGCCCGTCCCGAGCTGGCAGCCGCGCAGGTCGAAGTCCTGCGCCGCGCTGAGATCTCTGGGGCCGCCGTCGCCGTCCTCGGCCAGCTGCGCGGCCCACGTGCACGCGACGCCGTCGCCCTGGGCGCAGCCCTTCTCGTACGCCTTCCGCGCCGCGGTCTTGTCGACCTTGGTGCCGACGCCCTTGCGCAGGCGCGTGCCCTTCTCGAGGCACGCCTCGCCGTCGTTCGCGTCGCAGGCCCGCGAGAAGAGCTGGAACGCCTTGGCCTCGTCGGCCGGGACGCCGTACCCGCCGCTCAGCAGGTACCCGAGCTGGGTGCACGCCTTGGGGAGGCCGAGGTCGCAGGCCTTGGCGATCGAGAGGAAGGCGGCCTTGTCGTCCTTGCCGTTCGGCCCCGTCTCGTCCCGCTGCACGTAGCCGAGGTTGAGGCACCCAAAGGCCACGCCGAGCTTGCACGCGGTCTCGAACAGGGCGTAGGCCTTCTTGCGGTCCTTCTTGCCATCCTTGCCGTCCTCGAAGAGGACGCCGAGGTAGTTGCAGCCCTTGCCGTCCTTCAGCGAGCACGCGCGCTCGTAGAGCTCGCGGGCCCGCGGACCGTCCTGCGTCACGTAGCGGCCCTCGCTGTAGAAGGTGCCGAGCGTGGTGCACGCCATGCCCCCCTCGGGGTGCTCGCACGCGCGCGCGAGGATCTTCACCCCGCGGGCCGGATCGGCCGCGCCGTCGAACCTGCCCTCGAGGACGAGCGTGGCCCACCCGACGCAGATCATCGGGACCTTCTCGCAGGCGCGGACGACGAGCGCTCGGGCCTGGTCACGATCGAGGCCGATGGGGAACGCGATGCCGAGCAGGCCGTACATGCCGCAGCCGGTCTGATCGCCGAGCTTGCAGGCGCGATCGAGCAGGGCGGTGCCCTTGCCCAGATCGCGCTGCACGCCGGTGTCCTCGAGGAGGAACAGCGTACCGAGCACCACGCAGGCCTCGGCGTCGTCCTTCTCGCAGCGCTCGGCGAGCGCGCGGACCTTCGGGGGCCCGTCGTGTCCGGGAAGGGCGAGCTTCTTCGGCGTGGCCGCGCACCCGAAGGCACCGAGCGTGGCGAGGGTGACGAGGGCGAGGGCGCGCATGCGCGCGAAGCTAGGCGGCCGTGGCGGAGCGTGTCGAGGGAGCAGAGGTGGGAGTGATCGAGCGCAACGCAGCGCGAGCGGAGTGGGGAGCGAGGTGGGCACGCACGGGCGTCGGCACGAGCCGCAGTGAAGTTGCGCGCCTGCATCGGGGCGCGGCGTTCAGGCCGGGGGTCCGCATCGAACGCCTCGCCGCCGGTGCAGGCGCCGAGGTGCGCG
Organism: Myxococcales bacterium; assembly: GCA_016794445.1. Taxonomy (GTDB): domain Bacteria; phylum Myxococcota_A; class Polyangia; order Polyangiales; family JADJMO01; genus JADJMO01. The sequence goes on along the minus strand of JAEUKC010000105.1, from coordinate 58,123 downwards.
GAGCCCGCAGACTCGATGCACGCGCCCCATGATCTCGGCGTGACGCCCGAGCTGCTAGAACGACCGCTCGAGTCGGCCCATCTCGCCGCGAGCATACCGGGCCTTGGCCGCGGCGAGGTCGCGTTCGGTCGTCATGGCGAACGGGCCGCCGAAGACGACCGGCTCACCGATGGGCCTTCCGGCGCCGAGCAAGAGCTGCAGTCCTCCAGCGCCGGCCGCGAGGACGACGTCTTCCCCGTCGGCAGCGAGACCCACCGCGTCGTGCGCCTGGATCGCGGTGCGGTCGACCCCGACGGTGCCGCCTCCGGAGACGACCAGCAAGAAGCAGCAGGCGGCCGCGATGGGCAAGACGGCTTCGGCCCACGCGCCGAGGTGAACGTCGAGGAACACGATGGGGGTCAGCAACTCGGGCAGCGCCGAGCGACCCGCGAACTCGCCGGCGAGGACCCGGACCCTCGCGCCCTCGCCGAGCGACACCTCCGGGATGTCCCCGGCCTCGACGTGGAACGCCGCGGGCGCCGCGTTCTTGTGGTCCGATCGGAGGTTCACGAACATCTGGAGACCGTGGCACACCTCTCCGGCCCGCTCGGGGACCTCTTCGTGCATCATCCCGTGCGCCGCCTGGGTCCAGTGCAGCGTGCCAGGACCGATGCGGCTCCGATCGCCGAGGCTGTCGCGGTTGACGAACGCGCCGGGGGAGTCCTCGAACATGTAGGTCACGGCGGAGAACCCCGCGTGCGGGTGAGGCGGGAACGTCGGCTCGGACATCCGGAAGTCGTCGAGGTTCAGGAACGGATCGAGCGGGTAGCCTGGGAGGTGACGCAGCCCGAACGAGGTGAAGCCCAGTCCCATCCGCGTCTCGCCGAGGCTCACCTTCGCGGCGATCGAGCGCGCGGCCGCCATCACACGGCTCCGCGCGCCATCGCCGCCGAGAGGTCCTCGACGTCGATCTCGGGGTAGATCGCGTGGTGCGTCGGGCCCAGCAGGGCCTGGCCCTCGAACACGCCGCGCGCGTACATGAGCGGCAGCCACGCGTACATGTTGGCCGGCTCGGTGGCGAGTCGTCGGCTCGTCTCGGCCTGCAGCTCGGCGAGGGAGCCGAGGCGCTCGAGGCGTAGCGCCTTGCCGTGCGCCGCTTCCCAGGCCTTCGCGAAGGACAGGACGTCTGCCCGTTGCCCGGACACGAACAGGTGCGCGGGCACCTTGCGGTCGTCGAGCGCCGCGGCCGCGGTGAACCGGGCCGTGTCCTGCCAGGTCGTCCAGTCGATGGGGGTCGTGCCGTCTCCCCAGTAGCGCACGACGCCCTGTTCTGCGTCGAGGAGCCCGAGGAAGCCGAGGACGTAGCGGTCGGCGAAGATGCCCTGCATGACGTGGACGACCTCGAACGAGTCGGAGACCTCGTTCTCTGCCTGCCGCCCCAGCGTGCGACGCCAATCGGAGTTCACGTTGATCCCCTCGGGCAGGGTGAACACGTTGTAGGAGTAGTCCGACGGGATGAATCGCCTCGCCCCCGCCGCCCTGGCCGCACGCAGGAGCGCGAGCTGCGCGTCGACGATGACGTCCGGCCCCCCCTGGAGCGTCGAGACCACCGCGAAGGCACCGCTCACGGCGGCGACACGCTCGGCGTCGGTGGCGCTCACCGCGTCGAAGGCCATCAGCTCCACGCGGTCGCTCGCCAGGGAAGCGACCTCGGGCTTGCGCGGGTCGCGCACCAGGGCTCGCACGCGCGTCGAGGGGTGGGCGACGAGGGCGTCGACGAGAAGGCGTCCGAGCTTGCCGGCAGCGCCGGCGACCACGATGAGCTTGCTGTCCATGCTCTCGAAGGTGCGGTCTCCAGTCGGGTCCGACAATGTTGACCCAGTCGGACAGTCTGTCAGGACTAGACTGACAATTGTTACCTGCAGACGACACGCCGGTGGCCCTGCAGGGCTTGACCCCACGTGAGGGCGCAGGGCAGCCTCAACGCGTGCGGGTCTGTGCGCACTGCGGGGTCGCGCCGCCCCTCGCCTCGAACGACGACCCGCGCTGCCGGAGCTGTGCGGCGCCGTTGCAGCTGGTCGAGAGGGCCGCCGACCCAGGGACGTGGGCGCGGCTCCAGGGCTGGTTCGCGTGCCGCGCCTGCGGCCTACGTTCGCCCTTCGTCGGACTCCCCACGACCGGCGCGGTCCCTTGCCTGCACTGCTTCGTCGAGACCCCGTTCTCGGCGACGGACGTGGCCGGGGTGCTCGCCGCGGGCCACGACAACGTGGACGTGCTGAGCGGCCACGTCCCCCGATCGTTTCGCCCGCGGGACCGCGATCTGCTCGCCGACGTGCACCATGCGGTGATGGACGGCTGGGACCTCTCGGTGCTCCCCGGCACCCCGCTCTGCGCATGCGGGGATGCGCTGGTGATCACCACCGAGGCCGAGGCCGTCGTCGCGCGGTGCACGCGCTGCGGCACCGTCGCCCCCTACCGCCGCATGGACGGCGTCCCGTTCGCGGAGGTCGCCTGCGTGCTGGGCCACGAGCACCGCCTCGAGCCGCGCGCCCGGACGACGCCGGGGGCGACGGCCCTCGTCTGCCCGACGTGCGGCGGGCCGCTTCCGGCGTCCGTCGATCCCGTGATCACGTGCGGCCACTGCAAGACCGCCTCGCGCCTGCCGCTCGAGGCGCGGGCGAAGGCGGCCGACGCCGCGCCCGTCTGGATCTGCTTCCAGGGAGAGTCGAGCGTGCGCGGCGCGTACCGCGCGCACCTCGAGGCCGAGAGGCACCGCCCGCCCCCTGCGCCGGTGGTCGCCGCGTCGTTCGTCGACCGACACTTCGAGAAGCTCTTCCTCGTCGGGATCGCGGTCGTGATGGGCGTCGCATTGATCCTCGGGATCCTGTCGAAGCTCCGATGATCTCCGCCCCCGAAGAGATCGCGCTGCTCCGCGCCGGCGCCCTGCCGTCCACGTGTCGCGATCGCGCGCGCACCCTGTCGGCACGCCTCTCGGGGTCGAGCGGGCCCTGGTCGGAGCCGACGCCGGAACGGCACCGCCTCGAGGAGGATCTGCGCACGGGCGCCGTCGTGCCCGTGGACTGCACGGTCGACTGGGAACGCGCCGGCGCGCTCTGCGTGTACCGAGCGCAGGCCGTCCCGCAGGTCGTGCTGCACGCGACCGTGTACCTGCCGCCGCTGCCGGGGCGGTGGCGGCTGTACGTGCTGCGCGCCTCCGGCCTGGCGGTCGGCGGCGAGGCCTGGGGTGCCTCAGCGACGGCGCCAGGCGCCCCCTCCAGGGACCAGGTCGCAGCCTACCGGCACGCGCTGCTCTCGGCCCAGGGGCACACGCCGGCCGACCTCACAGCCCTCGGCCAGGGACACCTCCCGCCATCGGCGGCGCGGTGGGCCCGAGCCGGGCGGGCCACGCGCGGTCTGCTCGCGGGCATCGCGTGGGCGGCGGCCGCCATGGCCGGCGTCGTGGCGATCCTGCGACCCGACGTCTGCGTCGTCTGGGTCGGCCAGCGCCTCCCGGTGTTCTGGCTCGCATCGCTCGGCGCGGCGGTCGTCGCGCTCGGCCTCACGACGCGGCTCCTCGCGGCGCCGCGGCGGCCCTCCGCCCTCCACGGGACGGCGGTCGCGGCCCCGAGCAGCGGCGGGCCTGGCGCCACGTGGTGGATCGACGTCGACGGCGTGGTGTTCCGCAGTCACAGCGGTCACCCTGTCGCGGACCTCGTCGGCCCGCTCCTCGTCCCGGGGCTGCGCGTGATCGCGTTCCAGGCGCTGGGCACCCTGGTCGCGATCGACCTCGATCCCGGGTTGCTGGGTTGACGTCACCACCCACTCGGGTCGGGACCCGGGGCCGCGAGCACCACGGGGCGCTCGCGGCCGCTCGGTCACTTCGTCGAGTGGATCGCGAACGCGGCGCCCTGCGGGTCGATGCCGACGGCGACCCGCGCGCCACCGGGGACCTCCATCGGCCCGTGCATCAGCTTCGCGCCGAGTCCCTCGAACGCGGTCACCGACTGGTCGACGCTCTCCACGTTGAAGTACGGCAACCACGCCGACACCGGGACGTTCGGCGGGCGCTTCATCATGCCGCCGTACGACTTCTCGCCGAGGCCGAACATCTGGTACGGGCCCATCTCGGGGCCCATGTCCATGGCGCTCGTCTTCTTCCAGCCGAAGAGGCGGCCGTAGAACGCACACGCGGCCTCGACGTCGGCCGTCATCAGCTCGTGCCACGCGACGTTGCCGAGCGTGTCGTTCGGCTCCTTGACCTCGACGCTCGCGTCGGCCCCGGTGTAGGCCGCGAACACGGCGCCCGAGTGGTCGGCGAACACGGCGAAGCGGCCGAAGCCCGGGATGTCGGTGGGGGGAACGAAGGTCTTGCCCCCGAGCTCCGTGACGAGCTTCGCGGTGTCGTCGACGCTGTTCACCGCGACGTGCAGCAGCCAGTGTGGAGGCGCGCCCATGGCCTTGGCCTCGGCCGGCAGCGTGCTGAGCCCGCCGACGCCGTCGGTCGAGCCCGGGCGGAGCCACATCGTGTACTCCATGTCCGGCATGGGGATGGGCTGCGTGCCCCAGCGAATCAGCTTCGTGTAGAACGCCTTCGCGCCCTCGGTGTCGGTCGTCATCAGCTCGTACCAGCAGAACTTCCCGTGATTGTCGGCCATGGTCCCCTCCTTGGGTCGACCGAAGCTACGCGACGAAAAGCCCGGCTGTCACGTGTCGAAGGTTGCGGGGCTTCGGCACAGGAGTGGCACAATTCTGCGACCCAGAGGCACGATGTTCGGCCGAAATTGCTGGCTCGCAGATTGCTGCACGGTGACCGTGAGGAAGCCACGGCACACCCTCGTCCCCAGCGTGCTCGCTCTGGGTGCGTGTGCGAGCGACCCGACGACCCCTGCGACCACGCACTGGGTCTGCGCCGACGGGCCGCGGATGACCAACAGCCAGGCGCTGGCCCTGCCGTATGAGGACGTGGTGGGCGCGAGCTCGCTCCCCAAGTGCACGCCGAGCTGCGGCGCGGACGTGCCGTCGGGCAACTTGCAGGCGCGGGCGCTGCCGACGGGCAACTGCGAGGGCGAGGGGGCCTGCACGATCGGCATCGCCATCCAGTGCAAGGGCACGACCCCGGGGCCGCTGAACGGCTACGTGTGTCGCTGCGGCAGCGGCGGGCGCTGGTCGTGTGTGCTCGCGCAGCAGAGCGGGTCGATCTGCGTGGGAGGCCCCGTCGACTAGGGCTCCGGGCCCCGGTACACCACCACCGACGGCGAGCTCTTCACGATCGAGGCCGCGCGTACGCCCGGGTCGACCAGCGACCGGCGCGCGTGGGCGAACGTGGTCGCGACGCCGAGGCCGGCCGCGAGGGCGCAGAGCAGCGGCCGCTCGGCCACGCCGTGGATCGCGGCGAGCACCGCGGCGAACTGGGCGATCGTCGTCGCCTTGCCGAGCCACTCTGCCCCGATCCGGCGCACGGCGCGCATGGGGAGCAGGAGGGCCACGCCGATGAGCACCAGCTCGCCGAGATCGCGCACGCCGAGCAGCACGGCCTCCGTCTTGGTCAGCCGAGCCTGCACGACGAGAGCGATCGCCACCGTCAGCACGAAGATCTTGTCCACGATCCCGTCGAGCAGGGCGCCGAGCTCGTGCGCCTCGCCGCGGCGCCGCGCGACCCAGCCGTCGAGGACGTCGGTGAGCCCGGCGACGACCAGCACGACGGTCGCCCACCGAGGTTGCCCGGCCACGAGCACGAACACCGCGGCGAGCGGCACGCGCGAGAGGGTCAGGTAGTCGGCGACACGGAGGGGCACGTCGGACGATCGAGCAACGCGCGTGCCCGGACCCGACAGAACAGCGCGAAGGCCACGCTGACCCCCGCACCCAGCAAGAAGACGGCCCGGGGCGCGCGGGCGGGGTCGACGGCGCTGCGGGTGACGGTGGCGACGACGCCGGCCACGATGGGGCCGAGCAGCATGCCCGCGCAGCCCGCAACCTGGAGCGCACCCATCGCGCGGGCGCGGTCGCCGTGGCCCGCCGACGAGCGCTCGACCGCGCTGGCGAAGAGCGCCGAGCCGCCGAGGCCGAAGACGATCATGGGGAGGGGGAGCAGGAGCGTCGAGCAGAACCCCAGCGAGAGGAGCCCCGCGCCGGCGGCGATCGACCCGAAGAACGCGAGGCCGTCGGCGTTGCCGCGGCCGGCGAGGCGACCGAGCGGGTAGCTCGCGAGGGCGAAGGGCACGGTCACCGCGGCGAACAGGGCGCCGATCCTGGCGTCGCTGACGTGGTGCACGCGGTGCGCGAAGAGCGCGAACGTGACCACCAGGCAGCCGACCACGAATCGGCCGAGGAACGCGCTGGCGAACGCGGTGGGGTCGAGGGGGGCGCGGCGGGTCGTCGTGGGGCTCGGGGCCTGCGCCGGCGCAAGGAGAGCGACGACCACCAGGAGACCGGCGGCCACACCGAACACCGCCCGGGGACCACCGACGTGCACCGCGAGGCCGCCGAGCGCGCTCCCGAGGGCCACGGCGACGCCGATGGCGGCCGCGGCGGCGGGAATGGTCCGGGCGCACCCCTCCCGACGCGCGTACTCGGCGGCGAGCGCCATCAGGCAGGTGGTCGTGCCGACGTGCGCCGCGCCCTCGACGAAACGCAAGGCGAGGACCAGCGTGGTGGGCAGGTGCAGCGGGAGCAACGACAGGAGGACGAGATCGAGGAGGATCAGCGCGCGCAGCGGGGGCCGCTTGCGCACGACCAGCGGCGTGCCGAGGATGGCGCCCGCCATCGCGAGCGCGAAGAAGGCGTGCATCGCGCCCTCGCGGCCCGCGTGCTGGCTCGCGAACAGCGGGCGCACCGCCGGCGTGAGCATGGTGGCCGGCAGCATCTGCAGGCCGAGCAGGAGCGCGAACCTCCGCGCCCCGGTCATTGCTTCAGCTTGTAGAACGAGGCGTTGCTCTCCTGTGCGCGGACGAACCCGTCGTCGAGGTTGAGGGTCGTCTCGGCGCCGCCGAGGAACAGCACTCCGTCCTTGGGCAACATGTTGCGCACGCGGCCGAGGATCTTCTTCTTGGTGGGGACGTCGAAGTAGATCAGCACGTTGCGGATGAACACGATGTCCACCTGGCTCGGCATGCCGATCCACGGGGCGATCAGGTTGAGGTTGCGGAAGTCGACCATCTCGCGCAGGTAGGGCTTGATCACCCAGTCGGCGTCCTCGCGCGTGAAGTGGCGGTAGAGCATCGGCGCCGGCAGCCCACGGTTCACCTCGTGCTGCCGGTAGCGGCCGCTCTTGGCGCGATCGAGGACCACGTTGTTGATGTCCGTCGCGACGATCTCGATCTTGAACCCGGCGAGCTGGGGTGCGCGGTCCTTGATCAGCATGGCGAGGCTGTAGGGCTCTTGCCCGGTGGAGCAGGCCGCGCACCAGACCCGGAGCGTGCGGACGATGGAGCGGGTCTTCTGGAACTCCGGGAGGATGTGCTTGGCGAGGGCCTCGAACGGGTGGATGTCCCGGAAGAAGCTGGTCTCGTTGGTGGTCATCGCCTCGACCACCCGGGCGTGCACGCCGTTGTAGGGCTTCTGGGCGATGTTGCGCAGGAACTCGTCCACGCTGCCGTGCCCGGCCTCCTTGGCGAGGGGGCCGAGGCGGGCCTCGACGAGGTACTCCTTGCCCGACTCGAGGACGATGGCCGCGCGTTCGTACACGAGATCGCGCACGTATCGCAGACCGTCAGGACTGAGCTGCATGACGACCCTCCAGGAGCGGGTTCTTGAGCCGGCGCGTGATCTCCGGCGCGATCTCGCGGATGGGGAGCACGGCGTCGGCGAGGCCGGCGTTGGCGACGAAGCCCGGCATTCCCCACACCACCGAGGTGTGCTCGTCCTGCGCGAGGATCTGGGCGCCCTTGGCGGCGAGCGCCTCGCAACCGCGGAGGCCGTCCTGGCCCATCCCGGTGAGGATGGTCGCGAGGACCCGACCGCCGTAGGTCTCCGCGATCGAGCGGAACATGACGTCGACCGAGGGGCGGCACGAGCACTCGGGTGGGTCCTGGTTCAGGCGCAGGACCAGGCGCGTGCCGTCGCGCACCACCACGAGGTGATGGTCGCCGGGGGCCACGTAGACGTGTCCCGGCTGGGGGACGTCGCCGTTCTCGGCCTCCTTGGCCTTGAAGGGTGAGATCGTCGTGAGGCGATCGGCGAGCATGCGCGTGAACATGGGGGGCATGTGCTGGGTGATGAGGACGGGGATCGGGAAGCCCGCGGGGAGCGCGGAGAGCACCTCGGCGAGCGCGTTGGGGCCGCCGGTCGAGGCGCCGATGGCGAGCAGCTGGGGCGGCAGGCCGAGGCGACGCACCGTGGGCGTGTGCACCCGCGGGGCGGGGGGCTTGGCCACGAGCGGGGGCTGCGGTTTGAACTCGGGCCGGAGCCGCCGGACGAGCGCCTTCACCTTGCCCACCAGGTCGGCGCGCACGCGGTCGCGGGCCTCGGTGATGCCCTCGGAGGCCTCGGGTTTGGTGAGGTAGTCCGAGGCGCCGAGGGTCAGCGCCTGCAGCGTGGTCGACGCACCCCGCTCGGTCTTGGTGCTGAACATGATGACCGGCATGTGGGGGTGCAGCTTGCGGATCTCGCGCAGCGTCTCGATGCCGTCCATCTCGGGCATCTCCACGTCGAGCGTGACCAGGTCGGGCGGTGTCTGGGCGATCTTGGCGAGGGCGATGCGGCCGTGGGGCGCGCTGCCCATCACCTCGATGTCCGGGTCCTCGGACAGCACCTCGGTGAGGATCCGGCGGATGATCACCGAGTCGTCCACCACGAGGACCCGGATGCGCGGGCTCACGAGGGCACCTCGAAGCCGAGGAGCACCAGCTTGTCCCGCATGGCCTCCTGGTCGAACGGCTTCATGAGGTACTCGTCGGCGCCCGCCTCGAGGGCTCTACCGATCTGCTCCATCTCGTTCTCCGTCGTCACCATCATCACCCTCGTGTCGGCGTACTCGCCGTTGGCGCGGATGGCGCACAAGAGCTCGTAGCCGTTCATCTCGGGCATGTTCTAGTCGAGCAGAGCGATGGCGGGCGGCCCCACGCGCGCGAGCACCTCGAGCGCGTGGCGACCGTGTTCGGCCTGGGCGACCTCGAAGCCTGCGGCCTCGAGCATCCGGGTGAGGATGGTGCGGACCGCCCGCGAGTCATCGACGACGAGTGCCTTCATGGGAGCCTCGGAGCAGTGGGAGAGCGGACCTTAGTAGGTGAACTGGCCGACCAGCTTGCGGAGCTCGCTGGCCATGCGGGAGAGCTCGGCGGCGGCCCGCTGGGTGTCGGACGCTCCGCTCGAGGTGTTCTGCGCGGCGCGGGCCACGCCGGTGATGTTCTCGGCGATCTCACCGCTGCCCTTGGCGGCCTCGCCGACGTTGCGGCTGATCTCGTTGGTCGTCGCGGTCTGCTCCTCGACGGCGCTCGCGATCGTGTTCTGGATGTCGTTGATCTGGTTGATGATGGTGCCGATCTGGCCGATGGCGGCGACGGCGCCGCGGGTGTCGGACTGGATGGCCTCGATCTTCTGGGAGATGTCCTCGGTGGCCTTGGCGGTCTCCTTGGCGAGCTCCTTGACCTCGTTGGCGACGACCGCGAAGCCCTTGCCCGCCTCGCCGGCGCGCGCGGCCTCGATGGTGGCGTTGAGCGCGAGGAGGTTGGTCTGCTGGGCGATCGAGGTGATGACCTTGATGACCTTGCCGATCTCCGCGCTGCTCTCGCCGAGCTTGCCGACGGTGGAGTTGGTGGTCTCGGCGACCTTCACCGCCTGCGTGGCGACGCGCGCCGCCTCGTTGGCGTTCTTGGCGATCTCGCGGATGCTGGCCGTCATCTCCTCGGCCGCGGTGGCGACCGATTGGACGTTGCGGTTCACCTCTTCCGAGGCGGCCGACACGACGCTCGCCTGGGCCGACGTCTCCTCGGCGTTGGCGCCCATGGACTGGCTGACCGCGGTGAGCTGCTGCGCCGAGCTCGAGAGCGCGTCGGCGTTGGACCCGATCTGCCCGACGCTGCCGCGCAGGTTGGAGAAGAAGCGCTGCAACCCCTCGCCGAGCTGGCCGATGGCGTCGGAGCCCGAGATGTCGACGCGCTTGGTGAGGTCGCCCTTCTCGGCGCTCGCCACGACCGTGAGGAGCGCGTCGACCTTGGCGCGCAGCTCCTCGCCGAGCTGACGCTCGCGCTCGGCGGCCTCCTTGATCTTGCGCTCGGCCTCGACCGCCGGGGTGATGATGGCCCAGGTGACCATGGTGCCGAGCACGTTGCGGCGGTCGTCGAGGATCGCCGACACGTTGAGCTCGAGGTGCTCCGGGCCGAGGCGGATCTTGGCCTTGTGCGGCAGGTTGCGCGGATCGGCGAGCATCCGCCGCTGGTGGTCGGGGTTCTTGTGGAAGATGTCGATCGACCGACCGAGCACCTCGTCCGCGCGACAGGGCAGGTACTGCTCGAGGGTGCGCAGGGTCTGGATCGACGCGGGGTTCATGTACTGGATGTTGAGGTCCTTGTCGGCGTACATGACGTTGATGGGCGCCTGGTCCATCATCGACTTGACCCGCGCCATCTCCTGCTCGAGGCGGACCTTGTCGGTGACCACGTCCCAGGTCACCATCGCGCCGACGTAGTCGCGCCCGTCGTAGACGGCGGTGACGTGCAAGTGGAGCTTCTCCGGGCCGAGGTCGATGACCGCCTTGTGCGGGAGGCGTCGGGGGTCGGCGAGCAGCCGGCGCTGGTGGTCGGGGCTCTTGTGGAAGATGTCGATCGAGGCGCCGACCACGTCGCGCGCCCGGATGGGGAGGTGGGCCTCGAGCCGCTCGAGGGTGCGCCGCGACGCGGTGTTGGCGAACCGGATGGTGCAGTCCCGGTCGGCGTAGAGGATGTTGCTCGGCGCGTCCTCGAGGAGGGCGAGCGCGAGGCTGCTGTTGAACCCGTCGCCCTTGGGCTCCGCCTTGGCGGCGTGCCCGTTGCCGTTGCCGTTCGGTGCCGCGCTCGGGCGCACGCTGATGCCAGTGTCGTCCATGGACGTGTCCTCCAGTCGAGTGTTGTGAATCGTTCCGGGTTGGTTGCTCAGCTCGCCCGCTCGGTGGTCGGGACCACGCGGGCGGTGTCGAGCAACAGCAAGAGATGGCCTTCGAGCTTGTAGACGCCTTGCACGAGCTCCTTGGTCGCGACGTCGAGGGTCTCCGGCGGGCGCTCGAACGCGTCGTCGCCGACCTCGATGACGTCGCCGATCTGGTCGACCAGGAGCGACATCGCGCCCTCGTCGGTGCGCACCACCACGTTCATCGGTGGGGTCTCGGTCGTCCGGGGCGGCAGGCCGAGGCGCGTGCGCATGTCGATCGCGCTGACGATCTGGCCGCGCAGGTTGATGAGGCCGTAGATCATCGGCGGGGCGAGCGGGACGCGGGTCATCTCCTGCTCGCGGATGACCTCTTGCACGTGGGTCACGTCGACGCCGAAGGACGCGCCGGCGAGCTGGAAGGTGCAGAGCTGACGGGTGGCCAAGGTTCGGTCCTTTCAGGCGGCGGAGAGGCTCGGGTCGCAGGCGTCGATGACCCCCTCGACGTCGAGGAGGTTGGTGACGCGGCCCTCGACGACGGTGGCGCCGACGATCCCGCGCTGGGCGAAGGGGCGCTCGATGCGGACGAAGTCCTCCACGATGTCGACGATCTGCTCGACGACGAGGCCGACCCGACGCCCGTTCCTGGCGTGCACGACGACCTGGAGGGGCGCGTCGGCGTCGCCCTGGTCGGCGGCGCTGGCGCCGACCACGGTGGCGACGTCCACGAGGGGCAGGAGCTGCTCGCGGTACTGGACCACCTGGTGTCGCCCTGCGCGCTCCACGCCACGGCGGGGGAGCTCCTCGAGCCGAGCGACCATGGCGAGGGGGATGGCCATGCGCATGTCGGCGCCGACGCGGACGAGCAGGAGGGCCTGCTTGTCCTCGGTACCCGTCGCGAGGTCGGTGTCGGCGCCCTCGCGCTTGCGGTCCTTGCTGCTCGAGACGACGTTCGCGCGCTGGGCGATGCCGAGGACGTCGAGGATCAACGCCACCTTGCCGTCCCCCATGATGGTGGCGCCGGCGAAGGCGGTGAGGCCCTTGAGCTCCTTGCCGAGCGGCTTGACGACGATCTCCTCCGTGTCGTGCACGCCGTCCACGACGAGGCCGAACGTGCGGTCGTCGGCGGAGAGCACGACGATGCACAGCGAGCCGTCGGGGGCGGTGCTGGGCCCACCGAGCTCGAGCGCGGCGCCGAGGTAGACGAGGGGCAGGAGGTTGCCGCGGAGCCGGAACACCGGGACGCCGTGGATCGACTCCACCGCGCGGGCCGCGGCCTCGGGCTCGATGCGCACGAGCTCGAGCAGGTTGACCTGCGGGATCGCGTAGCGCTCGCTGCGCGTCGTGACGACGAGCGCGGGGATGATCGCCAGGGTGAGCGGGATCTTCACGCGAAGCGAGGTGCCGGAGCCGTGGCGGCTGGTCAGCTCGACGGTGCCGCCGATCCGCTCGATGTTGGTCTTGACGACGTCCATGCCGACGCCGCGGCCCGAGACGTTGGTGACCTTCTCGGCGGTCGAGAAGCCGGGGAGGAACACGAGGGACACGAGCTCGCGATCGCTCATGCGCTGGGCGCGATCGGCCGGCACGAGTCCGCGGGCCACGGCGCGGTCGCGCACCTTGATGGGGTCGATGCCGCCGCCGTCGTCGCTGATCTCGATGTTCACCTGGCCGCCCTCGTGGAAGGCGCGCAGGAACAGGCGGCCCTGGGCGGGCTTGCCGGCCGCGACGCGGACCTCGGGGCGCTCGATGCCGTGGTCGATCGAGTTGCGCACCGCGTGGGTGAGCGGGTCCTTGATGGCCTCGATGATGGTGCGATCGAGCTCGGTGTCCTCGCCCTCCATCTCGATGCGCACCTGCTTGCCGCAGGTGACCGCGAGGTCGCGCACGACGCGCGGGAACTTGCCCCACACGTTGCCGATCGGCTGCATGCGCGTCTTCATCACGCCTTCCTGCAGCTCGGTCGTCAGCAGGTTCAGGCGCTGGCTCGTGCCGTGGAACGCGCCGTCCTTCACCGTGGAGCCGAACTGCAGGATCTGGTTGCGCGCGAGGACGAGCTCGCCCACCAGGTTCATCAGGCGATCGAGGAGGCCCACGTCGACGCGCACGCTGGTGTCGGAGACGGCGGTCGCCGTGACCTCCGGGGGCGGGGCGTGTTCGGGCGCCTTCGACATCGTGGGGATGGGCGCCGCTGGCGCTGCCGGGGGCGCAGGCGTCGGCGCAAGCGGGGGCGCGGGCCGGTGAGAGGCCTGCTTGTGCGCAGCGCGGTCGTCGCCCTTGCCCTGGAGCCGGGCGAGGCGTGCGATGAGCTCGGAGTCGTCGCGCTGGCCGTCGGTGCCGGTGGCCTCGATCGAGGCCAGCATCTCGCGGACCGCGTCCACCGTCTGGAGGAGCGCGGTCACGATGTCGGCGTCGAGCTGGCGGGTGCCCTCGCGCAGCTGCGAGAGCAGGTTCTCGGCGACGTGCGTCAGGGATTCGAGGCCGGAGAAGCCGAGGAAGCCGGAGGTCCCCTTGATGGTGTGGATGGTGCGGAAGATCCCCGCGATCTGCCCGCGTGCAGTCGGATCGGCCTCCAGCGCGACGAAGTCTCGGTCCAGCTGATCCAGGTTCTCGTGGCTCTCCACGAGGAACTCCTTGACGATGTCGTCATCCATGGGTGCGCCCTCTTGCAGGGGACGGACCAAGTCTTCCGTTCAGCAGTCCCGGTGAAGACGACGCTCCCCGTTCGCCAAGCCCCTGACGCCGAGGGGCCGACGACGTCGAGCGGCTGACGCGCTCAGGAGGGCCGCGGGGCGCGCGGCGGCAGCGTGATCTCGACCCAGGCGCCGCCCTCGTCGCGGTTGCCGTGGTCGACCCGTCCCCCCACGCGGAGCGCGCGCCGCGCCATGATCCCGAGTCCCTGTCCGAGACTCGTGGTCTCGGGAAAGCCCTGGCCGTCGTCCTCGATGCGGAGGGTGATCGCCTCCGGTCGAGCGTGGAGCCGGCAGGTGAGCGACCTGGCCCCGGCGTACTTGATCACGTTGGTCGTGGCCTCGCGTGCCGCCCGTCGCAGCGCGTGGGCCACGGCTGCGTCGAGCTCCGCTTTCTCGGCTTCGTCGTCGAGCCCCTGCTCGTCCAGAGTCAGCGTGAGGTCGGCCGCGGCGCAGGCGTCGCCGAGCGCGCGGCGGATGTCGGCGGCCACCGCGCCGAGGGTGGCGGGGCGCGGCGAGAGCAGGCCGGGCAGGGCGCGCACCTCGTCGATGCCGTCGCGGATGGCGTCGCGCGCGGGGTCGAGGTCGTCCCCGTCGCCGAGGGCCGAGAGCAGCGAGAACGCGCGGGAGAGGCTGCCGCTCACGCCGTCGTGGACCTCCATCAGCACCGCCTCGCGCTGGGCCGAGAGGGCGCGCTCGAACCCTTCCACGCGGTCGATCGCGGCGGCCACGCGGCTCCGCAGCTCCTCGGGCGCGAACGGCTTGGGGAGGTAGTCGTCCGCGCCCGCCGTGAGGCCCCGCACGCGCTCCTCCGCCTCGCCGAGCGCGGAGAGCAGCAGGACGGGGGTGCCCTCGAAGGCGGTGCGCACCGCGGAGAGGACGTCGTAGCCCGTGCCGTCGGGGAGCATCACGTCGGTGACGACGGCGCTCGGGCGAGGGGCGCGCGCGAGGCGCTGTCGGGCCGCGCCGACGGTCGCGGCGAGCTCCACGCGGAAGCTCCTGCCGAGGGTCCGGTCGAGGAGTCGCCGCATGTCGGCGTCGTCCTCCACCACGAGCACCACGCGCCCCTTGCCGGGTGGGCGTGTCTCCGACGAGGGCGGCACCCCCCGACCGGAGGAGGCGGGCTTCGGCTCGGTCCGCGGCGCCTCGTCGGTGGCCGGGAGCTCGAGCCGGAACGTGGTGGGCGCTCCCTCGAGCAAGGCGAGTGTGCCGCCGTTGAGGCCGGCGAGCTCGCGGGCGAGGGGGAGCCCGACCCCCGAGGTGGCCCCGCCCTCGCGGTCGAACGACACGAAGCGCTCGAAGATGGCCTCGCGTCGCGACAGGGGGACCCCCGGGCCGTCGTCGACCACGTCGACCCAGACCCGCTCTCTCTCGGGGCCGCCCACGACCAGCGTGACCGTGCCCGCGCGCCCCGCGCGATCGAGCTGGCGGAGCGCGTTGGCGACGAGGTTGCCGAGGATCCGCGCCGCGTGCCCCGGATCGACCTGCGCGACGCGCGGCACCTCGGCCTCGACCAGCACCCGCGAGCCGCCGCGGGGCGCGAGCTGGGCCGCCACGTCCCGCGCGATCACCGAGAGGTCGCACGGGCGCGCGCGCACCGGCATCTGGCCGGCCTCGAGGCGGGCGAGGTCGAGGAGCTGGTCGGCGAGGTCTGCCACGGCGAGGGCGTTGCGCTCGATCCGCGCGAGCGACGCGGCGTCCTCCTTCGAGCGCGCCTCGCCCTCGAGGAGGGCCGCCTCGCCGCGGATGACCGCCAGCGGGGTGCGGAGGTCGTGGGCGAGGTCGACGAACAGCCTCCGCTTGAGCTCGTCGTCGCGCTGCAGCCGCTCGTGGGCGCGGACCAGCGCCCGCCGCGTCGCGAGGGCGTCACGACCGAGCCGATCGCGCGCGGCCGCCGAGACGACGGCGACGCCGTACGCGAAGCCCGTCGCGGTGAGCGACAGCAACCAGAGCGAGCCCGCGCCCCGCGCGGCCACGACGAGGAGGGCGAGCTGGGTGACGACGGCGATGGCGAGGTTGCAGCGCCAGGTGAACCCTCCGAGCAGCGTGACGAGGAGGCTGCTCAGCACGAGGCTGACGATCTTGACGGGCAAGCGCTCGACCGGGACATGCGCGAAGCCGTAGCCGCTCACCACCGCGATCAGGATCGAGCCGGCGACCATGGCGAGCTCGATGGCGTCGAGGCTGCGCGGCCGGCGTAGCCAGACCAAGAGCGCGCAGGCGAGCGCGCACTCGGGGAGGCGGATGACGAGGGCCTGGGCGGTCGTGAAGACGGCGCGGTCCACGAAGAGGAGGCTCACGACCCAGACGGCGAGCGACGCGCCCCAGATCCAGCGCGAGCGGGTCCGCACCACCACGGCGCGCTCGGCGTCGAAGGCCGCCGCGAGGGCGTGCTCCTCCTCGACGTCGGGCAGGGCGGGGTTTGCCATCGGGTTGCTCGCTGCGTACGCTCGTCGGGTGACGCAAGCAACGGCGGCCTCGCTGCGGCACGTCACGCTGGCGGCGCTGCTCTCGTGCTCGGCCGACGCACCGGCGCCGCCGCCACCGCTCGTGTTCACGGCGTGCGCCGACCCGCTCGAGTGCGCGGACGTGATCGTGCCGCTCGACTGGTCTTCGCCCGAGGGGCCGAAGATCTCCCTCCGGGTCGGCCGAGCCCGCGCGCTCGACGGCGAGGCGGCGGGGGTCGTGTTCCTCAACCCCGGGGGTCCGGGCGCGCCGATGGTCGAGCGCTTCGCCGCGCAGTACGGCGCCTACCGCGTCGGCTTCGGCAAGGCGCTCGCGCGGTTCGACGTGGTCACCTGGGACGTGCGCGGCGTCGGCCTGAGCACGAGGCTGCCCTGCGCCGACGACGCCACGTTCGACCAGCTGCGCGCGGCGGATCTCGCGCTCGAGGGCGGGAGCACGACGGGGGTTCTGGCGCTGGCCGACGCGCTGCGCGGCGGGTGTCAGAAGAGCGCGCTCGCCAGCCACCTCGATCTCGCCACGCAGGCGCGTGATCTCGAGGCGATCCGGAAGGCGCTCGGCGTCGAGCGGGTCGCCTTCCTCGGCTACTCGTACGGGGGCATGCTGGGCCTCGCCTACGAAAGCCTGTTCCCCGAGCGAATCGGGGCCATGGTCCTCGACTCGCCGACGGTGCTCGGTCCCGATCTGGAGGCCGACCTCACGGGCGTCGCCGAGGCCCGCGCCCAGGGCCTCGAGCGGTTCTTCGCGGCCTGCGCGGCGAGCGCCACCTGCGCCTTCGGGGGGGCAGACCCGGGCGCGGTCGCGAGCCGGTTCGACGCGCTCGTCGCCAGGACCACCACGGCGAAGCTGCCGGCGGGCACGCGTTCACTCTCGCGGACCGACCTCGGCTTCGCGGTCGCGGACGGGCTCCGGATCGGCGACGCCGTCAAGCTCGGCGCCGACCTCGCCAAGGCCGAAGCGGGGGACGCCTCCGCCTTGCTCGCGCGCGCCGATCTCGCGACCGGGCGCGACGCCGCGGGTCACTACGACGGCCATTTCGGGGTGCACGTCGCCATCGTGTGCGGCGATCAGCGGCTCTCGGCGGCCTCGCTGTCGGCGTTCGCGAGCTTCGGCGCGTCCTTGCGCGCGAAGCTCCCGCGCACGGGGTGGATGGCGCTCTCACCCTGGTCGCTCTGCGTCGGGTGGTCGGCGCCGCCGCGGCCCGGGTTCAAGGCGGATCGCGCGCCGCCGGCGCTCGTCGTCGCAGGGCGGTTCGACCCCATCGCGCCGTTCGGGAACGCGGAGGCGATGCGCAGCCTGCTGGGGCCCTCGAGCCAGCTCCTCGTCTACGAGGGCGACGGGCACTCCGCCTCGGTGCACAGCGCGTGCGTGCGCGACGCGATCACCGGCTTCTTGATCGATCCGAGGCTGCCGGTCCGCGCGAGCTGCCCGAAGGAGTGACCGCGGTCTGGAGCCTACGCGCGCGGCGCTCGGCGTCGATGACCGCGTCGGTGGCCCGCTGGCCGCGGCGCTCCACGAACCGCTCCGCGCGCGCGATGATCTTGTCGGCCACGTCGACGCTGGTGGAGCGCTCGATGCCCTCGAGGCCCGGGGAGGAGTTGATCTCGAGGATCTTGGGCCCGGTCGAGCTCTCGAGCATGTCGACGCCGGCCACCTCGAGCCCCATGACCTTGGTCGCCGCGACGGCCGCGCGCTTGTACTCGTCGTTGAGGTGCACGCGCTGGCCCTCGCCGCCACGGTGCAGGTTGCTGCGGAACTCGCCGGCCTTGGCCGAGCGGCGCATGGCCGCGACGACGCGGTTGCCGACCACGAACGCGCGGACGTCGCGCCCCTTGGCCTCGGCGATGTACTGCTGGACGATGATGTCCTGACCCATGCCCCACAGGGTCTCGAGCAGGGAGGACACGGCCTGACGGGTCTCGGCGATCATCACGCCGATGCCCTGGGTGCCCTGCTGGAGCTTCACGATCACGGGGGTGCCGCCCACCAGCTCGAGCATCATGTCCATGTCCTTGGGCGACCGCGCGCAGACGGTGACCGGGACGTCGATGTCCTTGCGGGTGAGGAGCTGGAGCGCGCGCAGCTTGTCGCGCGACCGCGCGATGGCCACGGCGCCGTTGAGGCAAGGCACGCCCATCATCTCGAAGTGGCGCACGACGGCGAGCCCGTAGCTCGTGATCGAGGCGCCGATGCGCGGGACCACCACGTCGTAGCGGGGGATGCCGCCGCTCGCCCGGTACATCTCGGGGCGGCCGCGCTTCACGCACAGCTGGAACTGCAGCGGGTCGGCGACCTCCACCTCGTGGCCTCGCGCGCGGGCGGCGAGGACGATGCGGGTCGTCGAGTACAGCGTGGAGCTCCGCGACAGGACGAGGATGCGCATGGACGGGGTCGGGACCGTAGACGGCGAAAGTCGCGGGCAGCAACCCCGTGCCGCGCGGGGGGCGCTCTGCTATCCGCCGGGCCTCCCAATGGCCCGAGAGCGCGTCCGATTCGCCCCGTCCCCCACCGGCTACCTCCACATCGGGGGGGTGCGCACGGCCCTCTTCAACTGGCTCTGGGCCCGAAAGACGGGCGGGACCTTCGTCCTGCGCATCGAGGACACCGACCAGGAGCGCAGCACCGAGGCGAGCCGGCAGGTGATCCTCGACTCGCTGCGCTGGCTCGGCCTCGAGTGGGACGAGGGGCCCGAGGTGGGCGGCGATTTCGGCCCCTACACCCAGATGGAGCGCCTCGGCCTCTACAAGGAGTACGCGGATCGGCTCATCTCCGAGGGCAAGGCGTACCGCTGTTATGCCACCAAGGAGGAGCTGGACGCCGCCCGGGCCGAGCTCAAGGCGAAGAACCCGAAGGCCGAGTTCCGCTACCCCGGGTGGTGGCGCGACAAGGGCCCCTCGGACTGGCTCGAGGGCAAGCCCTACGTCGTGCGCTTCAAGTCGCCGTCGTCGGGCGCCGTCTCCTACGACGACCTCGTGTTCGGTCAGGTGACCACGCCCAACGCGGCGCAGCAGGATTTCGTGCTGATCCGCAGCGACGGCGTGCCGCTCTACAACTTCGGCTGCGTGATCGACGACCTGACCATGGGCATCACGCTCGTGGCGCGCGGCCGCGACCACATGGTCAACACCCCGCCGCAGATCCTCCTCTACCAGGCGCTCGGCGCCGCATGCCCCAAGTTCGCGCACCTGCCGATGATGCTCGCCGCCTCGGGCGAGAAGCTCTCCAAGCGCCACGGCGCGGTCAGCGTCGACGAGTACAAGAACGGCGGCTTCTCGCCGGTCGCGCTGCTCAACTACCTCGTCCGCTTCGGCTGGTCGTTCGGCGACGAGGAGGTGTTCTCGCGCGCCGGCATGGTCGAGAAGTTCGACTGGGCGCGCTGCAACAAGTCGGACGGCAAGTTCGACACCAAGAAGCTCGCGGCCATCAACCACGCCCACCTCAAGGATCCGGTGCTCACGCCCGACGCGGAATACGCGGCGGCGGTCACCCCGTTCCTAGTGGCCCGCGGGCTCGAGATCGACGCGGCGAAGCTGCTCGTCGCGCTCCCCCACGTGCGCGAGCGCGCCAAGACCTACCTCGAGGCGGCCGAGTCGCTCGACCCGTTCTTCCGGCGCGAGCTGGTGTGGGACGACAAGGCGGTCGCCAAGTTCCTCGTGCCCGCGGCCGCGCCGGTGCTCGAGGAGCTCGCGCAGGTGGTCGAGGGCGCCGAGTGCACCATCGCGGGCCTCGAGGCGGCGTTCTCCAAGTACCTCGGCGACAGGGGCCTCCAGATCAAGGACGTGGCCCAGCCGGCCCGCGTGGCCCTCACCGGCCGCGGCGTCTCGCCCGGGATCTACGAGACCATCCACGTGCTCGGCCAGGCGGTGGCCCTCGAGCGCCTCCGCGCCGGGGCGGTCAAGGCGCGCGGCGCGTGATCACGCCCGACCTCCTCGTCGCGCCGGAGGCGCCCAAGGGCTTCATGGCGTGGCTCGAGCAGCCGCACGTGAAGTGGGCGGTGCCGCTGCCGCTCTTGCTGGCGCTCGCGCCGCTCATCTGGCTGTTCTTCCGCAGCACGTGGAAGGAGCTCGATCGCGAGGCGGTCGCCTACCGGGAGCGCCTGCGCGAGGCCGGCAGCGAGGTCGACTACCGGCCGCTGATCGCCCTCGGGCTCGGCGCGGTCATCCTCACGCTCCAGGAGTACTACGGCGGCTCCAACCAGGCGTTCTACCAGACGGTGATCGTCGAGAACCTCCGCAAGTACGAGGCGACCCACCCCGGCGGGATGGTCAACTTCCCTCGCTACGAGGAGCTCTACCGGCTCATCTTCTGGGCGGTCACCCGCATCGGCGGCTACCTCGCGCCGCTCGTGCTGTGGCGCGCGGTGTTCTGGAAAGACTCGATCCTCGACTTCGGCCTGCGCACCAAGGGGTTCCTCGAGCACGCGTGGATCTACGCGATGTTCGTCGCGATCATGATCCCGGTGATGATCACGGTGGCGAAGCAGCCCGACTTCGGCACCTACTACCCGTTCTACAAGCAGGCCTCGCGGTCCTGGCTCGATTTCGGGATGTGGGAGGTGTTCTACATCGGGCAGTTCTTCGCGCTCGAGATCTTCTTCCGCGGCTGGTGGGTGCGCGCGTGCCGCGGGTTCGGCGCCGGCGCCATCCTGTGCATGGTCGTGCCGTACTGCATGATCCACTACGGCAAGCCCTACCTCGAGGCGTGCGGCGCCATCGTCGCGGGCACGGTGCTCGGCTCGCTCTCCATGAAGACCCGCAGCATCTACGCCGGGTTCCTCGTGCACATCACGGTGGCGATCCTCATGGACTTCCTGGCCCTACACCACCGACACGCGCTGCCCGAGCGCATCTCGCCCACCAGCACCGGCACCTTCGTCTTCAAGTACACGGTGCACACGCTGTGGATCGTGTGGGCGCTGGCGCTCACCATGCTGCTCGTGGCCTTCGTGCGCCGCTGGCCGCAGATCCGGGCCCAGCTCGCCCGCAAGCGCGCCGCGGCGGAGTGAGATACGCCGCTCAGCGCCGCACCCAGGTCCAGGTCCAGGGCATTCCGCTCCGTCGCGCGAGCTCGGCGAGCAGCGTGGATGTCGGACGCAGGTCCGGCGCGAGGCCATGCGGCAGCTCGACGAAGGCGCGCGCAAACCCGAGCGTGTGCTGGAAGTCGAGCGAGGGGACGGGCGTGGTCCGGCCGCACGCGCAGACCCACCGGTGATGTCGGTCGTGCCACCAGCGGTCGAGGAGATCGGGCCAGTCGTCGGTGGTGAGCGCGCCGCAGGGACATAGTGGCGTCGCCGTCTCGCAGCCGACCCGGACGACGGGTTCTGCGTGGGTGGTCGTCGGCTCCCAGCGCGTCGTGAAGGTGTTGGCCAGCGGCGAGCCGTCGGGTCGATCGATGGCCGCCTGGATTTGCCCGGCCGTCAGCTCGCCGCAACGGAGCCAGACGGCGAACCGAGGCCCCAACCGTGAAGGGCCCGCGAGCCCGAGCTCGACGAGCCATCCGTCCACCATCGGCCCGTCGACGACCTGATCGTGGCCCCTCGGGTGGAGCGCGAAGACGTTCTGCGACACGGACGTGAGGATAGCGCCGGACCGCGCGGGCCTTACTTCACCGGGTCGCGGATGACGGTGCCGATCTCCTCGCCCACCACCACGCGCTGGATGTTGCCCTTGGTGGAGAGCTTGAACACGCGGATGGGGAGCTTGTTGTCGCGGCAGAGGGTGACGGCCGTGCCGTCCATGACCCCGATGCGGTCGGCGAGGAAGCGGTCGTAGCTGAGGTCGGCGATCATCTTCGCCTCGGGGTGCTTCATCGGGTCGGCGTCGTAGATGCCGTCCACCTTGGTGGCCTTGAAGAGCGCGTCGGCGTGGATCTCCATCGCGCGCAGCGCGGCGGCGGTGTCGGTGGAGAAATAGGGGTTCCCGGTGCCGGCCGCGAAGATCACGCAGCGCCCCTTCTCGAGGTGGCGCACGGCGCGCCGGCGGATGTACGGCTCGGCGACCTGGCGCATCTCGAGGGCGGTCATCACCCGCGTCGGGACGCCGCAGCGCTCGAGCGCGTCCTGCAGGGCGAGCGAGTTCATCACCGTGGCGAGCATGCCCACGTAGTCGCTCTGCGCGCGGTCCATGCCCTGCGCCGAGCCCTTGAGGCCGCGGAAGATGTTGCCGCCGCCGATGACGAGGCCGAGCTGCACCCCGAGGCGGTGGACCTCGGCGAGCTCCTCGGCGATGGCGCGCAGGGTGTCGGGCTGGATGCCGAACGCCTCCTTGTTGCCGTCCGGGTTGCAGAGCGCCTCCCCGGAGAGCTTCAGCAGGACCCGGCGGTAGCGCAGGCCCGGGATCGGAGGCGGGGGAGGGCGGGTGAGGTCGTCGAGCACGGGGCGCGGGTAGCGTGTGCAGAACGGGCCGTCGATGCTATCGATGGCCGGTGCAGGAGACGCCCGGGCCCGGACCGGTCATCCACGGTCGTGGCGACGCGCGGCTGGATGCCGTCGTCGATTTCGTCGGCTTCGCGGCGCGCTCGCTCGCGCTGTCGTCGTTCCTGGACGAGGCCCCGGCGCGCATCGCCGACATCTTCCACGCGCCGGTGTGCTCGCTCTACCTGCTCGAGCCTGCGCAGAACGACGAGGCCGAGCGGCCCTCCGACCGCGAGGCGCGCATGCCCGAGGTCCACTCGCCGTACGAGCTCGTGATGCGCGGCAACGTGGGGTTCCCTGCGATGGCGCTCGGCGAGATCCGGCTCGACGTGGGGCAGGGCATCACCGGCATGGCCGTGAGCCTCGGGCGCCCCATCAGCGTGGCCGAGGCCGAGGGGCACAACGCCTATCGGCACTTCGAGCAGCTCGGCGAGGAGCGTTTTCCGGTGTTCCTCGCGGCGCCGGTGCTGGGGCCCGAGGGCCCCCTCGGCGCGATCGCCGTCCAGCGCGAGCCGGGCCGACCGTTCGAGTCGCGCGACGTCGAGCT
Source organism: Myxococcales bacterium (assembly GCA_016794445.1). Classification (GTDB taxonomy): domain Bacteria; phylum Myxococcota_A; class Polyangia; order Polyangiales; family JADJMO01; genus JADJMO01. The sequence goes on along the minus strand of JAEUKC010000105.1, from coordinate 34,971 downwards.
CGTGGTCGCCCTCGCGGCCTCGCTGGCCCACGGCATCCTGCGCGCCGAGCTCCTCGACCAGCTGCGCGAGCAGCCCGTGGTGCGCGGTCCCGGCGGCGGCACCCGGCGCGTCACGTTGCCTGGTCGTCCCATCGTGCCCGGGCGCGCGGTCGGCGCCGTCGCGGCCTTGCGCCGGCCAGCCACGCGTCCCCACCACGACGGCGAGACCGGCGCCGAGCTCGCGCGCCTCCTCGAGCCCGCGTTCGACGCCGCCGGTCGAGCCGTGCACGCGCTCTCCCACCAGGCCGAGAAGCTCGGCCTCGCCGAGGAGGGCGAGTTCCTCGCGACCTACGTGCAGATCCTCGACGATGGCCGCTTCCGCGAGCGCGCCCTCGAGCTCGTCTCGCTCAAGCGCTCGGTCGGCGGCGGGATGGCCGAGGTCGCCCGCGAGGTCACCCGGGCGGCGCGGCTCACCGGCGACCCTTTCAGCGAGCGGCGCGCGCGCGACGTCGAAGATCTGTGCGACGCCATCGTGATGATGACGGCCGCCGATCCACGCGCCGACCTGCCGTCGCGCGCGGTGCTCATCGGCGACCGCCTCACGGTCTACGATCTCCTCGTGACCGCGCGGCACCGGCCGTCGGGCATCGCCCTCGGCGACGCGGGCTCCGGGGCGCGCACGCGGGCCCTCGCGGCCCTCCTGGGCGTGCCCTGCGTCACGGGCGTCCAGGGCCTGTTTCGCTGGGCGACCGACGGAGACCTCGCGCTGGTCGACGGCGATCACGGCCTCGTGGTGCTCAATCCGTCGAAGGCCGACGTCCAGCGGGTCCGCGGCGCGCGCTGAGCCGAGTCTAGCGATCGCGGGCCGACGCCGAAGTGTGATACTCAACCCCCATGACCCGCGAGGCACGGCCATGACCATCAAGGTCCCCATGACCCCCGAGGGGCAGCAGCGGCTCCAGGAGGAGCTCAAGCGCCTCCGCCACGTCGATCGGCCGAAGACCATCCAGGACATCGCCACGGCGCGTGACCACGGCGACCTCTCCGAGAACGCCGAGTACCACGCGGCCAAGGAGAAGCAGGGCTTCATCGAGGGCCGCATCAAGGAGCTCGAAGACAAGCTGTCGCGCGCCGAGGTCATCGACCCGAAGGCGCTCGCGGGGCAGTCCAAGGTGGCGTTCGGCGCCACGATCCACCTCGCGATCAGCGACGACAAGGGCAAGCAGCTCGAAGAAGACGTCGTGTACAAGCTCGTCGGCGCCGACGAGGCCGACCTCGCCAAGGGCACGATCGCGGTGACGGCACCTCTCGGCAAGGCCCTGCTCGGGCGCGAGGTGGGCGACGAGATCACCGTCCGCATGCCGGCGGGCGTGCGCGTCTACGAGATCCTGTCGCTCGAGTTCGTCTGAACGGCCGGAGGCTGCGTTCGCGGTGCCCGCGCTGCTCGACCGTTCGCGCTCTGTCCGGGGGCGAGGCTGATGCAAGAGCGCAGGAGCTTTCGCCCACCGCCCATGCCCTCGCCGCCCGTGCCGGAGGGGGCGCATCGCGCCGTCCTGCGATTCGCGCTCGCCGCGCTGATCCTGCAGCAGCTCCTCCGGCTCGAGGGGCTGCGCACCCTGCGCGCCGCGGGCGCCGAGATCGCCGGGGAGTGGGACGCCGCGGTCGTGGCGGTCGGCGCGCCCACCCTCGCGTTCGCGGTGCTGTTGCCCGGCCTGCTGGTGCTGTCGGCGTTCTCGGCGTTCCTGTCGCTCCTCGAGCGGCGCAGCGGCCGCGTCGCCTGGACCCTGCTCTCCACCACGGGCGCGGTGTGGCTCGGGCTCGCGCTCTCGACCGGTCGCAAGGCCCGGGCCCTCGAGGTGCGACTGCCGTTCGTGCTCTGCCTCGTGTTCGTCGCCGGGCTCCTCACCTGGTTCGCCGCGCGGGAGGTGCGGCGGTCGCTCGCGCCCCGACCGTGGCTCGGCCTCGCCCTCGGGGTGGTCGTCGTCGGCGCCGCGCTGGTCGTCGATGCCCGCGTGCTGCCCCGACTCTACCCGGTCTTCCACCTCACGCTCGTGCTCGTCGCGCTCGGCGGCCTCCTGATCGCGGTCGACGGGGTGATCGGCGCGTGGCTCGGCCTCGGTCGCCGCGCACTCACCGCGCTCGAGCTCCTCGCGGCCGCGGCGCTCGCGTGGATGACGGTCGCGCTCCGCTACGCCCCGAAGGCGGGCGAGGAGCTCGCGCGCTTCGACAACGCGCGCCGCGTGGTCGACGAACGGAGCCTGATGCTGGGCCGCGTGGCGGCGCTCGCCGTCAAGCGATGGCCGCCACGGCCCATCGACGACGAGGGCGCCCCCGATCCCCTCGCGGTCGCCGCGAGCACCCGCGCCCTGCACGCCGGAGGCCGCGATCTGCTGCTCGTCACCGTCGATGCGCTGCGCGCCGATCACCTCGGCTGCTACGGCTATCCCCGCAAGACCACGCCGACCCTGGACGCGCTGGCCCGCGAGGGCGTGCTGTTCGAGCGCGCGTACACGCCGACGCCCCACACGTCGTACGCGATCTCCTCGCTCATGACCGGCAAATACCTGCGCCCGGTGCTGTCGCTCGCGGGGGCGACGGGGAGCGCGCGCCGACCGGACGAGACGTGGGCCGGGCTGTTCCGCGCCTACGGGTTCCGCACGGCGGCCTTCTACCCGCCGGCCATTTACCACGTCGACGCGGAGCGATTCGGCGACCTCGCGAAGCGGGGGCTCGACTTCGAGTACGCCAAGGTCGAGTTCGCGACGCCCCCGCTGCGCGCCTCGCAGCTCGCCGGCTACCTCGCCAGCGCCCCGAAGGACAAGCCGCTCTTCGTGTGGGTGCACCTGTTCGAGCCGCACGAGCCCTACGTCACCCACCCCGACCACCCGTTCGGCGAGGGCGACGTCGACCGCTACGACAGCGAGGTCGCCGAGGCCGACGCCGGCATCGGGCGCATGGTGGCGGCGTTCCGCGCCGCGCGCCCCACGGCGATGGTGATCGTCTCGGCCGACCACGGGGAGGCCTTCGGGGAGCACGGCGCGCGCTACCACGGCACCACGGTCTACGAGGAGCAGGTGCGCGTGCCGCTGATCGTGTCTGCGCCCGGGCTCGTCGCCAAGGGTAGGCGGGTCCGCGAGCCGGTGCAGCTCGTGGATCTGCTCCCGACGGCGCTCTCGGCCTACGGGATCCCGCGCCCGCCCCGCGTGCGCGGGCGCGACCTCGGGCACCTGCTGGCGGTCGCCGAGCCCACCCTCGGCGAGGGGCTCGCGTTCGCCGAGGTCGAGGACCAGACCATGTTCGCGCGGGGCGCGCAGCGCCTCCTCTGCAACCGCGTGCTCTCCACCTGTGCCCTCTACGACCTCGATCGCGATCCTCTCCAGCTGCAGCCGATCACCGACCCCGCGCGTGTCGCCGCGCTCCGCAAGCAGACGTCGGCGCTGCTCGCGGCGAGCGCGGCGCTCGAGGGGCTCGGAGGGGTCGGCTGGCCCGAGCCGTTGCGCCGCGCGTTCTCCGGCGACGCCGACGCCGCGATCGAGGTCGCGCCGCTGCTCGACGACGTCGACGTGGCCTTCCGTCGGCGCGCCGCCGAGGCCCTCGCGCGCCTCGCGCGGACCGAGACCTCGCCGCACGTGGTGCGCGCGCTCGGCCTCGAGAAGGACGCCCTCGTGCGCGGCTGGCTCACCGTCGCCGCGGTGCGCACCGACCCGAAATCGGCCGAGGCCGCCCGACTGCCGGCGCTCATCGCCGAGGACGACGCGCTCTCCCGGTTCGCGGCCCTCGCGGCCTCGGAGGCGGCCGTCGTGCCCGTCGCCGCGATGCCGGTCGCGTTCGATCGGCTGCTCGCGCTGCTGGTCGAGGTGCGGGGAGACGGCGTGCTCGCCCGCGCGTCGATCCGTGGCCTCGCGAGGCTCGGGCGGGGGCAGCCGCTGCTCGGCCGCAAGGCGACGCCGGTGCTGGTCGCCGCCCTCGACGACGTTCGACTCCGCGCGGCGGCCGCCGAGGCCCTCGGTGCGCTCGCCGACACCGGCGCGGCGCCGGCCCTCTTGCAGCGCCTCGCCGGAGAGCGACACCTCGACGCGCGCATGCCGCTCGCGCAGGCGCTCGCGAAGCTCGGGGCAGGGGACGCCGCGCTCCCCCACGTGGTCCGCTTCCTCGGGGTGCCGGAGCTGCCACCGGGCGGCGGAGACACGCTGCTCACGCTGCTCACGGGGCGCGCGGTGCCGTGGATGGTGCGCGCCCCCGAGCCGGTCGTGCAGGGCAAGCTCGTCGCCACGATCGGCAAGGCCGGGGCGTGGCGCGTGCTGGTCCTCGGCGTGCCCCCCGGCACCGCGGTCGAGCTCACGATCGACGGCGTGAAGGTGCCGGTGCAGACGACGGCCGCCGGTCCGGTCGCGGAGCTGCCGGCCCGCCCCATCGGGCCCCTCACGATCCAGTGGCTCTCCACGGCGAAGGTGCGGGGCGTCGCGCTGATCCCGCGGGTCGCGGATCTGCCGCCGCCCAAGGCCGATCGGGGGCTCGAGGACCCGTGACCCGCCTCGCCGTGTTGCGCGACGAGATCCACGCGTGCCGGAGGTGCCCGCGGCTCGTCGAGCACCGCGAGTCCGTGGCGATCGAGAAGCGGCGCGCCTACCGCGACGAGGCCTACTGGGGCCGCCCGGTCGCCGGCTTCGGAGACCGTCGCGCCCCACTGATCCTCGTCGGCCTCGCCCCTGGCGCGCACGGCGCGAACCGCACGGGCCGCGTGTTCACGGGCGATCGCTCGGGGGATTTCCTCTACGCCGCGCTCCACCGCGCGGGCCTCGCGAACCAGGCCGAGAGCTCAGGGTGCGGCGACGGGCTCGCGCTACGCGGGGCCTACGTCCTCTGTCCCGTGCGCTGCGCGCCGCCGGACAACGCGCCGCTCGCGGACGAGATCGACACGTGCAGCGACTTCTTCGACCGCGAGCTCGCGCTGCTGCCCCGGCGACGGCGATTCCTCGCGCTCGGCGCCCTCGCGTTCTCCGCGGTGCTCGACCACCTCGCGCGGCGGGGCGTGGCGCTGCCGACGCCGCGACCGAAGTTCGGCCACGGCGTGGCCGTGCCGTGCGGGCCCTACTGGCTGCACGGGAGCTACCACGTGAGCCAGCAGAACACCCAGACCGGGCGCCTCACCCCGGCGATGTTCGACGAGGTGTTGCGCGCCGCGCTGGCTCCTTGCTGAGGTGCTGACCTATCACTCACGCCGCCGGGTCGCGCCGAGTATCCTGGCTCTCGGCTCCGTCAGAGGGGTCGGGAGGTGCGATGGTCGACGAGGTCTTGGAGTTCGCACTCGGCGATTGCCTCGCCGGTCGCTACGAGATTCGCCGCCCGCTCGGTCGAGGAGGCATGGGGGTCGTCTACGAGGCCTTCGATCGCGCGCGTGGCGCGCAGGTCGCCCTCAAGACGATGCGGCGCCTCGGGCCGAGAGACCTCTACCGGTTCAAGAACGAGTTCCGAGCGCTGGCCGACGTCGTCCACCCCAACCTGGTCACGCTGTACGAGCTCGAAGCCGACCTCGACCGCCTGTTCTTCACGATGGAGCTGGTCCAGGGCAAAGACTTCCTCGGTCACGTCACGGCGGGGGCGAGGTCCGAGGGGGGTCTCGCGTGCGACGAGGCTCGCCTCCGATCGGCGCTGGTCCAGCTCGTCGACGGCGTCTCGGCGCTGCACGCCTCCGGCAAGCTGCACCGCGACCTCAAGCCTTCGAACGTCCTCGTCACGGAGGAGGGGCGCGTCGTGGTCCTGGACTTCGGCCTCGTGTCGCGCCTCGGCCTCGAGGGGGGTGAGGTCTTCGACCCTGGCCTCGTCGGCACGCCGGAGTACATGTCCCCCGAGCAAGGGGCGGGGAGCGGTCTCACCGAGGCGAGCGACTGGTACTCGCTCGGGGTCATCCTCTACGAGGCGCTGACCGGGACGCTGCCCTTCGTCGGCCCTCCGATGCGCATCCTGCTCGAGAAGCAGCGAGATCCCGCGCGCTCCCCGCGAGAGCGGACCGCCGCCGTGCCTCCCGACCTCGATGCGCTGTGCACGCGCCTGCTCGAGCGGAGCCCCTCCCGGAGGCCGTCGTCCGCCGAGCTGCGACGCCTGCTGAGCGCGGCGCCGTCACCAACCTCGCCCGCTCGACCGTCGCACTCCGCGTTCGTCGGTCGGGCGCCTCACCTCGCCGAACTCTCGCGATCGTTCGAGACGGCCCTCGCTGGAGGCTGCTCGGTGGTCCACGTGCGCGGTCGCTCGGGCATGGGCAAGAGCCTGCTCGTGCAGCGTTTCCTCGACGGGCTCGCCGACCCGCAGCCCGACACCGTGGTGCTCGCGGCCCGGTGCTACGAGCGGGAGTCGGTGCCCTACAAGGCGCTCGATGGCATCGTGGACGCCCTGAGCGTGCACCTGCAGCGCCTCCCTCCGGCCGAGGTGGACGTCGTGCTCCCCCTCGAGATCCGGGCGCTGACCCGCCTGTTCCCGGTGCTCAAGGGGATCGACGCCGTGGCCGCGGTCCTCTCGCGCCGCCGTGACGTCGCCGACCCCCAGGAACTCCGGCGCCGCGCCGCCTCGGCGCTCCGGGAGCTGCTCACGAGGATCGCCATGCGGCGGCCGCTCGTCCTGTTCATCGACGACCTCCAGTGGGCCGATGCCGACAGCGCCGGGCTCGTCGAGGAGCTCCTGCGGCCCCCGGATCCGCCGCCGCTCCTCCTCGTGGCGAGCTACCGGAGCGAGGACGCGGGCTCGGTCTTCGTGGCCGCCCTCCGCCGCGCGGAGGAGAAGGGGGCGATCGAGACCAGGGAGATCGAGGTCGGGACGCTCGATCCCTCCGACGCGCGCGAGCTCGCCCGGGCGCTCCTCGGCGACACACCCGAGCGCGAGGCGCAGGCCGTGGCCATCGCCGCGGAGTCGCGCGGCAGTCCGTTCTTCGTCGACGTCCTCGCGCAGCAGGCCGACACGCGGCGAGGGCTCGCGGGTTCCGCCGCCTCTCCGCGCCTCGAAGAGGTCCTGGACGAGCAGGTCCGTGCGCTCTCCGACGATGCGCGCCGCCTCCTCGAGGTCGTCGCGATCGCCGCGACGCCGCTCTCGCGCACGGTGGCCGGGATCGCCGCCGAGCTCACCGGCGAGCGCGAAGCGACCGCGCTCGCCCAGCTGCGCGCCGCGAGGCTCGTGCGCTCGTCGCAGGTCCGCGACGAGTACCGCCTGGTCACCTACCACGACCGCGTGCGCGAGACGGTGGTCGCGCGGCTCGACGATCGCTCGCGCGCGGAGACCCACCGCGCGCTCGCCGAGGCGCTCGTGGAGACCAGCAGCAACGATCACGAGGCCCTCGTGGTCCACTTCGACGAGGGCGGTGAGCCGACCAACGCTGCTGCGGCGGCGGCCGTCGCGGCGGCGAAGGCGGCCGAGACCCTGGCGTTCGACCGGGCCGCGGCGCTGTTCGAGCGCGCTCTACGTCATCCGGCGCTCACCACGGAGACGGAGCAGGAGCTCCGGCTCGCGCTGGCCGAGGCGCTGACGAACGACGGGCGCGACGCCGAGGCGGCGGAGGTGAGGCTCCGCATGGCCGGCCACGCCTCCGCGCTCGAGGCGCTCGAGCTGCGCCGACGCGCGGCCGAACAGTTCCTGGTGAGCGGCCACTTCGACCGCGGGTATGCCCTCCTGCGCTCGGTGCTGGCCGACGTCGGCGAGCGGTTCCCCGTCTCCCCGCTGAGCGTCCTCTTCTGGGTGATCGTCACGCGGCTCCAGCTGGTCCTGCGGGGCCTCGGCTTCCGAGAAGCACCCGAGCGCCTCGACCGGGTCGCGATCGTGCGGATCGACAGCCTCGGCGCCGCCGCTGCGGGCTTCGCCATGACCGACAACGTGCGCGGCGCCTTCTTCCAGACCAAGAACCTGCTGTTGTCCCTCGACGCCGGCGATCCGCGCCGCATCGCGCGGGCGCTGTCCCTCGAGGTCTGCTTCACCTCGGCGGGCGGCGCTCGCACGAGGGCGCGCACCTTCGCGCTGCTCGACGCGGCGAAGGCGATTGCTCGGCGGGTCGACACCCCCGAAGCGAAGGCGCTCACGGACCTGGCCGCCGGGTACGCGAGCTACATGAACGGCGAGTGGGACGACGCGAAGACGGCCTTCGTCGCGGCCGAGGAGGGGTTCCGGGACCGGTGCATCGACGTGAACTGGTTGCTCAGCTCCACGCGCACGATGCTCTACCGCACCCTGGTGCTCCGGGGAGAGATCGCCGAGCTCGCCACCCGGCTGCCCCCGGTCCTCCGTACCGCAGCGATCCGTGGCGACGAGTACGCGATGGCGAACTTTCGTGCGATCCCGCTCACGATGCTCCACCTCGCCGAGGACCAGCCGGACGCTGCTGCAGAGAACCTCCGCCGACTCGAGGAAGAGCTGCCCCGCGGGGTGTTCCACATCCAGCACTACTACGTGCTGCTGGCTCTCCTCGATCTCGACCTCTACGTCGGCGAGCCGCGACGGGGACTCGAGCGACTGCGGCGGGCGTCCTCGGCCCTGCGGCGTTCGCTGCTGCTCCGCGTCGAGACCGTCCGGGTACTCCAGCTCGATCAGCACGCGCGGTGTGCGATCGCCGCCGCCGCTGCGACCGACGGCTCTGCCTCGACCGATCTCGTCGCGCGCGCCGCGAACGACGCGCGGGACATCGGCCGGGTAGGAACCCCGTGGACGCTCGCTCTCGCACCGGTGCTCCGCGCCGGGGTATCGGCCGTGCGCGGCGACCGGGCTGGGACGCTCGCGGAGCTCGTGCGCGCCGACCAAGCGCTGGCCGCGACCCACATGTTGCTTCGCGCCGCCGCGGTCCGTCGCCGCCGCGGACAGCTGCTCGGCGGCGACGAAGGACGACGACTGGTGACGGAGGCCGAGGACGCGCTCGGACGACTCGGCGTGCGGAACGTCGAAGCGATGACGCGGCTCTACACCCCCGGCGTCGAGCGGCTCGTCGAACGAGCCTGACGCCCGGGGAAGCAGATCCTCAGGGACCCCAGTGCACGAGGAACACGAGCGCGACGCCGATGCCGAGCCCGAGCACCATGGAGCCGGCGAGGCCGGCGCGGGTCCACATGGGCGCGGTCTGGCCCTCGCCGCGCGACTTGGGCTCGCCGGTTGCGACCATGAACAGGCCGCCCATCAGCAGGATCGGCGCGATGCCGAGCAGGTACGGGTAGTACCGGTTGAGGACGAAGATGAGGACGAAGTTGCCCGCCGCGAGCAGGAGGCCGAGGCCCATCGCCGCGAGCGCGACGAGGCGCGGGTTGCCGAAACCTTCGCCGGTGGTGACCGCCGAGACGAGGGCGCCCGGCGACAGATCCTTCATGTTGAAATCGCTCATGAGGGCGAACGTACGATCGTGCAGGCTCAGCTGTCACGCGGGCGGATTGCACCAGCCGCTCTGGTTCACGGACTGGTTCACGGACGGGGTAGGCCCCGTGGGGTTCGAACCCACGACCAACGGATTAAAAGTCCGCTGCTCCACCGACTGAGCTAGGGGCCCTCGAAGCCGAGGGGTTGTACTGCCCCTTTTGCGTTCCGTCGAGGTGCGGTGCGTGGCTCGCCACGAGAAGTGCGGTACGAAAGGGGGTGCGCATCGCTCTCCTCGCCGTGCTCCTCGCCATGGGCTGCACCCGACCCGGTGTGCGCGCACCCGAGGGGGAGCCGAACGAGGTCACCATCGCCCGCACCGTCGCGTGGCAGGGGAAATCGTACACGGGCGTGCGCGTCCGGTTCGCTGGCAACGAGCACCTCGCGGGCGCCGCGCTCGTGCGTGACCTCGACGTCGCCCACGGGTTCGTCGAGGACAGCGTGCTGCTGCACGACGCCTCGCGGATCGAGCTCCTCTACTGGGACCAGGGCTACCTCCAGGTGAAGGTCGAGCCGTCCGTGCGCGCGGCGGGCGACCTCGTCGAGGTGACCTTCGTCGTGAAGGAGGGCGTGCAGTTCCGGCTCAGCGCCCTCGACGTCTACGAGGACCTCGGGGGCCAGCACGCGCCGGCGCTCGGCTGGGTGCCGCGGGTCAAGGTCGGCGACGTGTTCTCGCGGAAGCTCCTGCGCCAGTCGATCGACGGCGTCGAGCGCACCTACCGCGACCTCGGGTTCGCCTTCGTGATGGCCGACCCGAGCACCAAGCTCGACCTCGAGCGGCGCACGGTCGGCGTCACCCTCGCGGTCGTGCGCGGCCCGCTCGTGCACCTGCACGCGATCGAGATCGTCGGGCTGAAGTCCGTGACGGAGGCGGCCGTCCGCGCCGAGCTCCTCGTGCACGCGGGCGACCTGTACTCGGAGACCAAGCTCGAGAAGTCGCGGCAGCGGCTCCTCGACACGGGCTGGTTCCTGCGGGTCGACCTTTCGACCAAGCAGGCGCCCACCGCCGACGAGATCGATCTCGTCGTGGAGGTCGACGAGCGCCCGAAGAGCATGGGCGCCCCGAGCGCGGACCACGGCGCGCAGCCATCGACAACGCGGCCGTTCTTTGCGATCCTCGCGGCCCCATGAAGCCCCGGTTCGCCCCGCTCTTCGCGCTCGCTCTCGCCCTCGTCTCGCTCGACGCTTGCAAGCCCAAGGCGGGCGACGACTGTCAGGCGGACACCTGCGGCGACGACAAGACCCTGCTCGCCTGCAAGAGCGGCAAGCTCCTGCCGCTCCCGTGCGACGGCCCCAAGGGTTGCAAGCTCGAGGGCACCACCCCGCGCTGTGATTTCTCGGGCAACAAGGTGGGCTCGCCGTGCGACGACCGGTTCCTCGGCAAGCGCATGTGCAAGGGCGAGAAGGAGGCCACCACCTGCCAGAACGGGAAGTGGGCGGTCGTCGGGTGCAGCGGCGGGTGCACGTCCGAAGCAGGCGGCGAGGGGCTGCTCAAGGAGTGCGACACCGCGACCGCCAAGGCCGGCGACGCGTGCGACCGCTCGTTCCAGACCAAGCAGGGCTGCGAGCCCGACGGCAAGTCGGTCACCGAGTGCACCAAGGAGGGCAAGTTCGCCTTCGTGCGCAACTGCCGCGGCCCCAAGGGCTGCAAGGCCAAGAAGGGCGAGGTCGAGTGCGACCTCTCCGTGCAGCTCGTGGGCGACCCGTGCACGCCGCCGGTGCCCGAGATCTGCTCCGACGACGGCGCCGCGATCCTGCTCTGCGACGGCACCAAGATGTTCGAGAAGATGTGCACGGGCCCGAAGGGCTGCAGCAAGACGGCCGACGGCGTCGCGTGCGACCTCTCGGTCCCCACCGACGGCGTGCCCTGCCAGAAGAAGGGCCAGCAGGCCTGCCAGAAGCCCGACGGCGCCGAGCCCGCCAAGCTGCTCGAGTGCGACGGCAAGAAGTTCTCTGTCAAGAAGCGCTGCGCTGGCGCCTGCACGTTCACGCGCCCGAGCACGTACGAGTGCAAGTAGTTTGCTAGACCGCGGGTAGGCCGCGCAGCACGCGGTCGTGGTAGAGCAACATCTCGATGCCGCCCGGGCCACGGTTCCACGCGTAGTCGTGGGGGCCCATCGTGACGAGCAGCTGGTGGCTCACGCCGAGCTCGGTGAGCCGCGCGCTCGCCTTGGTGACGGCGGGGTAGTAGTAGTCGTCGTCGCTCGTCACGAGGCGCAGCGGTCGCCCCGCGAGTCCCTTCACGATCGCGTCGACGACGTGGCCCTCGGGTGGGTCCTCGATGATCGCGGGCTGCAGCGCGCCGATCACCCCGAACAGATCGGGCCGGGAAATCCCCATGCGGAGCGCGGAGATCCCGCCGAGCGAGACGCCGTCGATGCCGGTGCTCTCTTTGGTCCCGATCACCGGGGTCTCCTTGCGCAGCCGCGGCAGGAGCGCGTCGCCGAGGAAGCTCGCGTAGCGGTCGTACATGGCGCCGCCGATCTCGGGGGGCAGGGCGGGGCAGGCCACGACGAGCCCGCCGAACGCCCGCGCCGTGAGGTCGGCGTTGAGCCGCGCGAGCCGGTCCTGGCGCACGAACCCCTCGAAGGGCTCCGCGGTGAGTGGCGGAGAGCGCAGGGCAGCGTACGAGCGGTCGAGGCGGTAGCTCTCGAGCCATCCATAGGCGCCCGCGCGGGGACTCGCGGTCTCGCCGCGGCCGTGGAGCGCGACGAGCAACGGGAGCTTCTGGCCGGCGGGGAGCGGCCTCGGCACGAGCACCACCACCCGCCGCTCGCCATCCGGCGTGGGGAAGGTCCAGTCGAGCACCTCGAGATCGCGTGGGCCACCGGGCGGCAACGGCGTGAAGGGGGTCGCGCCCTTGCGCCGGCTCCGCGCGGCGATCGCGCCGAGGCCGAACGCGACGAGCGCGCCCGCGCCGCCGAGGATGGCCTGCCTGCGATCGACGAGCGCCACTACAGGGTGCCGATGCCCTCCCAGAGGGCGAGCGGCTGGTCGGGGCCGTAGACGGCGAACGGCGCGAGGGCGTCCACGTAGGGCGCGATGGCCTTCGGCAGCGCCGCGGCGTTGGGCACGGGGGCCTCGGCGCCGAGCAGATCGAGCGCGACGTCGAGCAGGCCGTTCTTCTCCTGCGGGAACTCGCTCACCGGCGCGTCGTCCTCGAGGCCCGCGCGGGCGCGGACGTCGGCGAGGGCGGCGTCGAGCCCGCCGACGTGGTCCACGAGCCCCTTCTCCTTGGCCGCGAGCCCGAGCCACACCTTGCCGTGCCCGACTGCGTCCACCTGGTCGACCGTCATCTTGCGGCCGCGCGCCACGCGATTGAGGAACACCGCGTAGAACTGGGCGACCTTCTTGCCGAGCTCGACGCGTTCCTCGTCGGTGAACGGGCGGTAGAGCGACTCGGCGTCGGCCTTGGGGGCCGTCTTCTCGGTCACCACCGTGACCCCGAGCTTGCCGAGCAGGCCGCTCACGTCGGCCTTGCCGTAGAAGATGCCTATGCTGCCGGTGACTGTGCCCGCGTTGGCGTAGATCGGCGCGCCGAACGCGGCCGCGTAGTAGCCGCCCGACGCGGCGACCGAGCCCATCGAGACGACGACGGGCTTCACCTTGGAGAGCCGCTCGGCCTCGCGCCACATCACGTCGCTCGCGAGGGAGGAGCCGCCGGGGCTCTCGATGCGCAGCACCACGCCCGCGATGCTCGGGTCGGTGCGCGCGGCGTCGAGCGCCTCGGCGACCGTGTACGAGCCCACGAGCTTGGTGCCGAGCAGCGGGATGCGCTGGCTCCGGCCGTCGACGATGTCCCCGTCGAGGTAGACGATGGCGATGCGCGGGCGCTTGCCGAACGTCTTCGGTGCCTGGGGCTCGCTCTCGTCGGCCTCGACGCGGAGCTTCTTGCCGACCAGCTTGTGGACGTGCGCCTTGACCTCGTCGTCGAACGCCTTCTCGTGCACGAGCCCGGCGGCGATCGCCTCGTCGGCCACGAAGGGGCCCTTGGCGATGTTGGCGCGCACCGTCTCGACGGTCATGCCCTTGCCCTTGGCGAGGCGCTCCAGGTAGATGCGCTCGATCGCGGCGAGCAGCTCCTTCTGGTTCGCGGCGGCCTGCGGGGTGGGGCCGTCGCGCACGAAAGCCTCGGGCGCGCCTTTGTGCTCCTTGATGCGGATGAAGTCGGGCTCGACGCCGATCTTCTGCAGCGCGGTGCCGTAGTACATGGTCTGCGTGCGGAAGCCGGCGAACCGGATGCCGCCCGCGGGGTTCACCAGCACCTTGTCGGCGGCGCTGCAGGCGAGGACGCTCTTGGCGCCGCCGTCCTCGAGGTGACACAGCACCTTGATGCCCTTCTTCTGCAGGGCGTCGAGCGCGTCGGCGAGCTCCTCGGCGTGGGCGGTCGAGCCCGCGGCGTCGGCCTTGATGACGAGGGCCACCGCGCGCACGGTCGGGTCGCGCCCGAGCCGCGCGAGCTTGCGGAGCAGGTGCACGTGGCCGCGCGAGCCGGGGGTGTCCTCGATGCGGATCAGCACCGCGCGGTCGGTCTCGGGGACGCCCGGCTGCTTGAAGCCGCCGATCGAGGCGGTCGCGTACCAGCCCGGGTCGCCGCCGAGGTTCTTGCCGGCGACGATGCCTCCGCCGAGCCGCGTGGTGAGCAGGCCGACCTCCACGCCCGCGGTGAGGCTCCAGGCGCTCGCGAAATCGCGACCCTCGGGCGCGTTCGGGTCGCCCATGCGGAAGGCGACGGACGCGCGACCGAACGGCACGTCGACGCCGAGCGTGCCCCCGAGCCCGAAGCGCTGGTTCGCGAGCGGGTTCCACGAGCCGTCGACGCCGATCTCGAACGTGCGCGTGCCGAGCGGCCGGATCGCGAACCCGCTCACGAACGAGCGGTGCACGCCCTTCGGCGCGTTGAGGTCGCGCGCCGCGAACGAGAACCCGGCGAAGCGCGACGGCCGCAGCGCGAACGAGGCGCCGAGGCCCACCGCCCCGTCGAGGCGCTCGAGCAGCGGGTCCGAGGCGAGCCAGAAGCGCAGATCGAGGGCGTACGAGAGCACCTCGCTCAGCTTCCAGGCGAGCGCCCAGTTCACCGACCACAGCGACGGCGAGGGCGTGGACTCGGGCGGGCGCACCGACTCGACGCGCACGCCGGTCGAGAGGCCGAAGAACAGCGGGAGCCCGAAGCCGATGGCGTCGCCGCGCGCTGGGGTCAGCGTATCGGCGCCCTTGGGCAGATGGACGTGCGTCCACCGCAGCTCCCAGCCCGGCAAGAACGCGAGCTGCGCGGGGACGAGCCCGATCGCGTCGGTGTCGTCGGTGCCCGCGAGCGAGCGGGTGGGGGGCTGGATGCGCGGCGGATCGAAGCCCTGCGCGCCCGCCTCCGACGAGATCGCGAGCGCGGCGAGGAGCGCTCCGGAGACGAGGCCCCTGCGCGTCGAGCGCCTCACCGCTTCCACACGCCGCCAGCGACCTCGCCCGCGCCCTTCTTCACCGTGATGGAGAGGTTCGCGATGTAGCTGCCCTCGATGCACAGCTCCTTGTTGGGGTGCAGCATGGGCATGATGTCGTCCGGGGTGTTGTCGGCGGCGATGAGCTTGCCCGCGTTGTCGGTGAGCTCGAGGTCGACGTCCTTCACGCCGGTACCGCCGACCGCGATGATGCGGTAGCAGCCCGGGAGCACGAGCACGGGGAAGGACTTCTTCTCGCCCTGCTTGAACACGTGCTTCACGGTGGGGATCGGCTGGGTCATGCCGGCGGCGCACCGCTTGCCGAGCTCACCCACGTCGGCGACGGCGTTGCCGGTGACGGCGAAGCCCTTCCAGCAGGGGCCAGCGGGCGCGGCGTCGGTCGTGACGAGCACACCACTCTCGGAGGCGGAGGAGAGGGGGAGCGCGTCGGAGACCAGGAGCACGCCTGCCTCGGACACGACGCCGCTGGACGTGGGGACGGCCGAGGCCTCGGGCGCGGCGTCACCGCTCGCCGAGGCGTCGCCGCTGGCGGCGACCGGGTTCTTGGGGTTCGGCTTGTCGCCACAACCCGTGAGCCACGGCGAGGCGAGGACCGGGGGGATGCAGAGGACGGTGGCGACGACGGTGGCGCGACGCAGCAAGCAGCTCTTGCCCATGGCGGTGCAGCATAGTCCACCGCGGCGTGATCGACGTGATAAGAAGTGCGACCGATGGAGGAACGCCCCGGCTCGAACCCGCCGCTCCCCGACACGACGCGGCTGGTCTTCGGCTTCGCCCCCTCGATCGAGGGGGACCGCACCCGGCAGGCCCTCGTCGACGTCTGCCGTGCCCTGTCGGACTCGGTGGGGCTCGACGTCGCCCCCATGCGGGTGGCCTCCTACGGCGCCCTCGAGCGCGCCATCCTCGAGGGGCGGGCGAGCTTCGGCTGGTTCCCGCCGGTCGTGCTCGCGCGGCTCGAGCTCTCGGGGCGGGTGGTGCCGATCGCCCAGTGCGTGCGGGGCGGTACGGCCCAGTACCACGCGTGCCTGTTCGTGGCCGAGGACTCCCCCATCACCTCCGTCGAGAGCATCGATCAGGCCCGCGTGGCGTGGGTCGATCGCACGTCGGCCGCCGGGTACGTGTTCCCTCGCCTCATGCTGGCCGCGCGCGGCGTCGATCCGCACAAGGCGTTCCGTCAGGAGTCGTTCCTGCAGAACCACGCCGAGGTGGTGCGGATGGTGATCGAGGGGCAGGCCGAGGTCGGCGCCACGTTCGTCACCCTCCGGCCCGACGGCTCGATCCTCCGCGGCGGGTTCACGGAGCCCGACGGCAGCAACCCGAAGCCGGTGCGCGTGCTCGACACCTTCGGGCCGATCCCGAACGACGCGATGGCCGTCTCGACCACGCTCTCCCCCGAGATCGCCAACGCGCTCGAGCGGGCCGCCATCCACGCCACCACCTCGAAGCAGCTGCGCGGCGCCCTCCGCCACCTGTTCGGGGCCGAATCGCTCGCGCCCGTGGCGGAGGACACCTACTCGCTGCTGCGCACCATGGTGAGCCGCGCCCTCAAGGCCGGCATCGTGCTCGACGGCTGAGCGAGACGACGTGGAGCGAAGCCTCGGCCCCCTCCACGAACGGCCGACGAGACGGACGCTGACCGGCCCGCGCCCGAGGCTCAGTCGTCGTCGGTCTTCTTCTTCTTCGAGCCCTTGTCGTCGTCGTCGTCGCCCGACTTCTTCTTCTTCGAGCCCTTGTCGTCGTCGTCGTCACCCTTCTTCTTGTCGTCCTTCTTGCACTTCTTCTCGCAGTCCCTGAGGCCGTCGAGGGACTTGGCGTCGGCCGCGCACGGCGCCATGCACTTGTATTGCTCGGGCTCCTTGTCCTTGAGCTTGGTCAGCTTCTCGGTGCAGCGGTCGAGCTTCTTCTCGGAGGGCTTGTCGCCGTCCTTCTCGGCGAGCTCCATGACGTGCTTGCAGACCTTCTCGGGGCTCGGGGCCGAGCATCCAGTGACCAGGACGAGCGCGAGTGTGGCAACGACGATTCGCATCGGCGCATGCGAACAGGCGTCGCGGCGGCGTGCAAGCCCGACGAGCAGGCCTGACGCTAGGTCGACGGCGAGGCCGGGTCCGTCATGACTCGGTTCCGCCCGGTCTGCTTGGCCTGGTAGAGCGCGTCGTCCGCGGCCTTGTACAGGTCGGCGCCGTTCTTGTAGGGCGCCCGCAGCTCCGCGCACCCGAGGCTGAGCGTGACGCCGATGCTGACGTCCTCGAAGTGGAACGTCGCGCCCTCGATCACCTTGCGGATCTTCTCGGCGAACTGGGCCGCGCCCGCCACGTCGATCTCGGGCAGGAGCACCGCGAACTCCTCGCCGCCGACGCGCGCGAACAGGTCCTCGCGGCGGATCCGCGACCGGACGAGCGCCGCGAGCTGTCGCAGGAGCGCGTCGCCCGCGAGGTGGCCGTGGGTGTCGTTCACGCGCTTGAAGTGGTCGATGTCGAACACCACGAGCGACATCGGGCGATCGTAGCGCGAGCTGCGCGAGACCTCGCGCTCGAGGGTGTCGTGGAAGTGCCGCTTGTTGTGGATCTGGGTGAGACCATCGAAGGTCATCAGCCTGTAGATCTCTTCGTGGTAGGCGGCCTCGATGTTGTCGCCCGTCATGAACTTGAGGATCGTGCGACCGATCTTGAGCTGGTCGCCGTCCTTGAGCGGGCGCTCGTTGGTGAGCTCGTCGTTGACGTAGGAGCCGTTGGTCGAGCCGAGATCGGTGAGGCGGTAGCGGCCGCCGTCGTAGGCCAGGCGCGCGTGGCGGCGCGACACCGACTCCTGGTCGATGGTGACGTCGCACTTCACGGAGCGGCCCATCTCGATGGCCGTGCCGTCGAGCACGATGCGCTTGCCGAGGTCTGCGCCGTAGATGACGACGAGACACGCCGCGGCGCTCGAGGGCGAGGCCACCTGCGTGGGCGCGGAGATCACCGTGACCACGGTCTTCGTCTTGGTGGGACGATCCGAGTCCACGCGGTCGTCGCGCTCGATCGACGGTGGTTCCGACGGGTGCCCGATCACGGCAGGTCAGCCTAACACGGGAGAAGGGGGTGAAGGTCGCAGGGTGAACGCCCGCCCACGCCGTAGCCAGGAGTTCACGCCCAGCTGCGACGAGAAAGGCCCACTCCCGGGGGAGCCGATCGGCAAATCGCGCATTTGCCAGCACGGCACGGGACGTGAATACTGTCGAAGCGGAGGTTCTCCCATGTCGCATCGCTCCTCGGTCTCGCCCTGGTCGCTCGGTACCGCTGCTGCGGTCCTCGTGGCAGGCGCCTTCGCTGCCATCGCCGGCCCGGGCTGCAGCTCGGCTTCGGACGAGTACCGCTGCGACGACACGGGCTGCTACGAGTGCGACAGCCTCGGGTGTCGCCCGGTCGTGCCCAAGACGCCGACCCCGTGCGGCTACGCGGGCGACGTCGCGTGCAAGGCCGGCGAGGTCTGCACCTCGGCGGGTTGCCTCGTGCCCTGCGCCGACAGCTCGAGCTGCGAGAAGGGCCTGATCTGCAAGAAGGGCTTCTGCTCGCCGCCCAAGGTCGACCCGACCCCCACCACCTGCACCACCGGCGCCGACTGCACGGGGCTCTCGGCCGCGGCGGCCTGCGTCGACGGCAAGTGCGTCGAGATCCCCAAGTGCGAGGGCGCGGGCTGCTCCTGCAAGTACTCGAGCGAGTGCGACACCGGGAAGATCTGCGTCGACAGCAAGTGCGAGGCGGCGTGCGGCGCGGGCCTCCCCGCCTGCGCGACCGGCTTCGACTGCGACGCGAAGGGCTTCTGCAAGCCTTCGGCGACGCCGACCTGCGGCGGCACCACGGGCAAGACTTGCAAGACCGGCGAGAAGTGCATCGACGGGCGTTGCAGTGCGGGCTGCGCGGCCGACACCGAGTGCCTCGGCGCCGACGGCAAGCCCGACCCGGGCCAGCGCTGCATCGGCGGCGCGTGCGTGCCGGACACCCGACCCGACACCAAGTGCACGGGTGACGCGAGCTGCGCGACCGGCACGGAGAAGTGCGTCGACGGCTTCTGCCGCCGGCTCTGCGGCACCAACGACGAGTGCCTGAAGTTCGACGCCCGCATCGGCGCCTGCAGCAAGACCGAGGGCTTCTGCCGTCGGCCCGAGGAGCTGACCGCCGCCTGCACCAAGAAGGCGGACTGCACCGACGGCAAGGACTGCGTCGACGGCGCCTGCAAGTGAGCGCGTGAACGCGCGGCGCACCTGAAGACTGCTCGGCCGCCCACCCCCGGGCGGCCGAGTGCGTCTCTGGTCAGTCCTCGTCCGTCGGCCACTCCTCCTCCATCTCCGGGAAGATCGGTGCCCCCTCCCACGCGAGGCCCGGCGTGAGGTGCGTGAACAGGCTCGCCTTCGGCGCCGTGAGCTCGACCACGATCGCGCCCTTGGACTTGCCGAACCGCACTCCCTGGGTGGGGCTCTGTGCGCGCACCTTGCCACCTTCGATGGCGACCAGTCGGACCGCCTTCACGACCGCCGCGGCCTCGTCGTCGTCCTCGAACTCGTCGGAGTAGGTGTCGCGCGCGGCCTTGGAGACCCGGTGCCCGGCCTCCTCGGCGGCGGAGATGGAGTCGAGGAGGAGGGAGGCGAGGGCGGTGCGGAACAGCGGGATCGCGTGCTCGTCGGCGTGGACGATGGTGACGCGGAGGCGGACGGTCTTGCCAGAGTTCTCGAGGACCTGGACGTGGTGGGTGGCGCTCATGTCCGAGAGACGAGGCCCGCCGCCCGATGTCGCATCAGCGCCGTCGCGGGCCGCCCCGCAACGACGAGAGCACGAACAGCGCGAACATGGCGCCGCCGCCCCAGGCGACGGGCCGCGCGAGGCGGTCCTGGTGCAGGCCGAGGTGCAGGTAGAGCGCGACGATGCCGAGCGTGAGCGCCGTGCCGAGGTACATGGCCTGGCGGCCGAGGGCGTACAGCGCGTCGAAGCCCTCGTGCACGCCCTTCACGCGCACCTCGAGCTCGCCGCGCACGGCTTTCTTGATGTAGCGGTCGACGGCCTCGGGGAGCCCGACGGCGCGCAGGGCCGTGTCGCGCACGGCCTCGATGGCGATCGCGGTCCAGTCGCGGTTGCCGAGCACGAACTTCTCGAGGTAGGGCCGCACCTCGCCCATCGGGTTCATGTCGGGGTCGAGCTGCGTGCACGTGCCGCCGAGCAGGAGCAGGGTGCGCTCGAGGAGCACCCAGTCGCGGGGCACGTGGATCGACGACGAGAGCTCCTTGAGCCCGACGTTCATCTGTCGCAGGTCCATCAGGTTCTCGAACCCGCGCTGGGGGTCGATCTTGATGTCCTTCAGGTTCAAGGACTCGATCTTCACCTCGTCCTGGAACTTGCGGTGGAAGTGCTCGATGACCTTCTCGACGACCGCCTCGTCGCTGCCGAGCGAGAGGAAGCCCATCTTCTTCATCGCCTTGATGAGGCGATCGGTGTCGCGGCGGAGCACTCCCTCGAGGAACTCGGGGATGCCCTCCTTCATCTTGGGCGAGAGCTCGGCGACGGCGCCGAAGTCGATGAGCACGAGCTTGCCGCCCGAGTCCTTGCCCTTCTGGACGAGCAGGTTCCCGGGGTGCGGGTCGGCGTGGTAGCAGCCGTCGACGAAGATCATCCGGCAGAACACGTGGACGATGCGCTTGGCGAGCTCCTTGCGATCGATGCCCATCGCGTCGAGCTGCTCGATCGCGCCGACCTTCGCGCCCTCGACGAAGGTGAGGGTGAGGACGCGCTGGGTGGAGAGCTCCTCGACGACGGCGGGCGTGTCGACGATGCCGGCCATGGACTCGTCGCCCCCCGGGCCACTGCTGGCTGCGTCGCCCTCGAGGCCGAGGTTGCGCCGGATGCGCGTGATGTTGCGCGCCTCGCGGGCGAAATCGAGCTCCTCGAGGATGAGCTGGCGGATCTCGCGGTAGTAGTTGTCGAGCCCGTGGACGGGCACGAACCACTGCACGATGCGCACGATCTGGCGGATGGTGATGAGGTCGAGGCGCACCACCTCTTCGATGTTGTGGTGCTGGACCTTGACCGCGACGCGGCGGCCGTCGGCGAGGAAGGCCTCGTGCACCTGCCCGAGGGAGGCAGAAGCGATCGGCGTGCGGTTGAACTTGGCGAACAGCTCGTCGGGCGAGCGGCCGAGCTCCTTGACGATGCGCGCCTCGACCTCGGCGAACGGCCGTGGCGGCACGTTGTCCTGCATGCCCTCGAGCTCCTCGCGGAACTCGGCCGGCAGGAACCCCGCGAGGATCGACAAGAGCTGGCCGACCTTGATGAACAGACCCTGCAGCTCGAGGAGGGCGCGCTCGATGCGCCGCGCGTTGCGCTTGTGGAGCTCCACGATCTCGCGATCGCCCCACGCGCTGCCGAAGAAGAACCGCGCCTTGAACTTGAGCCAGAGATAGCTCGCGATGACCAGGAAGGTGACCGAATACGCTTTGAGGAACCGCCGGCTCGTGATGGCGTCGGGCCGGTAGGGCTTGGGCTCGCGGACGGCGTGGAACTTCTCGCTCGGCGGCGGGGGCGCGATGCTCCCGAGCCCCGCGAGCGTGCGCACGCGCGTCCCCGTCTTGGACGACGGTGGATCCCCGGCGAGAGGATCGGGGTCGGGGGTGGGCTCGGCTGCAGCCACCCCTCGACGCTAGCAGGGGCGGAGCGCGCGAGGGCAGGAAGCGCTGCGTCAGTGCGGGCTCAGGCGGGGAAGGGCTCTGCGGCGTTGCGCTGGGCCACGCCGCGGGCCTTCGCGCCGCGCGCGAAGCGGTCGACGAGCTCGGGGAACGGCACGCCGTGCACGCCCGCGGCCTCGGGGTAGAGGCTGGTCGCCGTCATGCCGGGCATCGTGTTGGTCTCGAGCAGGAACACCTCGGCGTCGGCCTCGCCGGGGCCGACCACGAAGTCGGAGCGCGAGAGATCGCGGCAGCCGAGGGCGCGGTGGGCGGCGAGCGCGACCTCTTGCACCCGCGCGATCGTGGTCGGGTGCAGGCGCGCGGGGCAGAAGTGCCGCGAGCCGCCGCTGCCGTAGCGCGACTGGAAGTCGTACCAGTCGGCCGCGGTGGCCTCGATCTCCGTCGGGGGCAGGGCGACGGCCGGCTCGCCGTGCGCGTCGAGCACGCCGCACGTGATCTCGCGCCCCGCGGCGAACCGCTCCACGAGCACCTTGGCGTCGAGCGCGAACGCCTTCTGGAGCGCCTCGAGGAGGCGCGGGTCGCTCGCCCCCGCCAGGCTGCGCAGGATGCCGACGCCGAGCCCCGAGCCCTGGGTCGCCGGCTTGACGACGACGGAGCTCCCGAGGGCCGCGATCACCGCGATGGCGTGGGCTTCGACGCTCGCCGACTCGCGCGGCAGCACGAGCTCGGGGATCACGGGCAGACCGGCCGCGCGGTAACACACCTTGGCCTGCACCTTGTCGTTGGCGAGCGCGCTCGCGAGCACCCCCGCGCCGACGTACGGCAGGGCGAGCAGCTCGAGCAGGCCCTGCAGCGCGCCGTCCTCGCCGATGGCGCCGTGCACGACGGGGAACACCACGTCGAAGCGGCCCTCGAGGAGGCGCGCGGGCAGGCTCTGGTCGCACTCGAGGCGGGTGACGTCGTGCCCCTTCCTGGTGAGCGCGGCGGCGACGGCACCGGCCGACACCCGGGACACCTCGGCCTCCGAAGAGGGCCCCCCCTGGACGACCGCGACGCGCAGCGCGCTCGGGTGAAAAGGGCTCCCGGCGGGCGGAGGAAGGGACGAAGCGGAGGCTCGGGCCATGAGGTGGCCTCCTACCACGACCCGCCCACGCTAGGCTCCTTCCCTGCGTGCGAGACAAGCTGGCTGCCGCCGAAGGTGACTATCCGCGGCCCCCCGGGGTCGACCCGGAGGCGCTGCTCACCGTGGTGCGCATCCCCCGGGAGTGGGCGCGCTGGCGGATCGACCGCGTGGTGGTCGCCACGTTCCCGCGCATGAGCCGCACCCGCGCGCAAGGCGTCATCCGCATCGGGGCCTTCGCCCCCGACGGCCGCAAGCTGCGCTCGGGCGCCCGCGTGCGCTTCGACGACGTGGTGCTGCTCTACCGCCCGCCGTTCGAGGAGGCCGACGTGCCGCTCGAGTGCCCGGTGCTCTACGAGGACGAGCGCCTCCTCGCCATCGACAAGCCCCCCGGGCTGCCGGTGCACCCGACCGCCCGCTGGCACCACCACACCGTCGTGAAGGTGCTCGAGAAGGCGCGCCCCCACGACAAGCTCGCCCTGTGTCACCGCATCGACCGCGAGACGAGCGGCGTCCTCTTGCTCGCCAAGGACCGCGACGCCGAGCGGTTCGTCAAGCGCGCGCTCGAGGCTCGCGGCATCGTCGAGAAGCGCTACCTCGCGCTCACCGTGGGCCTGCCGCCCTGGGAGGAGGCGCGCATCACCCACGCCATGATGCTCGACGAGCGCCACCGCCTGCGCGTGAAGATGCGCCTCGCCGACCCGGCCGAGGCGGGCGCGCTCGACGCCGCCACGCGCTTCCGCGTCGTCCGCCGACATCCATCAGGACGATATGGATGGGTGACCTGCGACCTCGAGACCGGCCGCCAGCACCAGATCCGCGTGCACCTCGCCGCCGAGGGCGCGCCGCTCGTCGGCGACAAGCTCTACGGCCCCGACGACGAGCTCTTCGCCCGCGGCGCCGACGGCACGCTGACCGCGGAAGACCTCGTCCGCCTCGAGCACCCCCGCCACGCCCTCCACGCCGAGCGCCTCATCCTCCCGCACCCGAGCGACCCGAACACCCGCGTCACCATCACGGCGCCGCCGCCCGCCGATCTGCTCGCGTTCTGGGGCAGCTGAGCCTCGCGGTCAGGGGCACGTACCGGTGCCGCCGCCCGCCACGTAGAAGCTCTTCGGGTAGCTCGCCCAGCTCGAGCTCGTGACCCCGTTGGCCGTCGTGCCCTTGTAGCTACCGCAGCCGGGCGCCTTCTTGACCGTGATGAGGCCGCTCACGCCCTTGATCACTCCGGAGTGCTTGGCCGCGAGGCAGATCGACGAGTCGGTCGTGTAGATGCCCGTGCCGTAGAGGCCCCCGCCTTCGGGTAGCTTGGCCCCGCACGTGCAATCGAACGAGAGCAGCTTGTCCACGTCCGGGATGTCCTTGAAGGTGTTCGGACAGGCGGTGCACGCCGCGCCACCCTTCGCCGGGAAGTAGAAGCTCGCCTTGTGCGCGCTCCAGGCGAGCGACGTGACGCCGTTCGCGGTGCCGCCGTGGTAGGCCGCGCAGCCGGACGTCGCGGACACCGTGACCACGCCGCCCTTGTCGCCGATCTCGCCGAGGTAGCGCGCCGCCTTGCAGATCGACGAGTCGGAGCTGAACGGCCCGGAGCCGTACAGGGTGCCGAGAGGATCGGACGCCTTGCAGGCGCACCGGTGGTCCTTGACGTGGGTGGAGTCGGGCAGCTGCTGGAAGGTCGGCGGGCAGTCCGTGATCGGGCCGGCCGTCGTCGCCGAGGCCGTGGGCGCCGGGGTCGTGGTGGCTGGGGTCGACGCCGGCGCCGCGGAGGAGGCGATGGTCGAGGGCGACCCTACGCCAACGACCACGGACCCGGAGGCCGAGGTAGAGGCGGAGGCCTCGACACTCGCGCCACTCGAGGCGGCGACGGGCTCACCCGACGGAGCGGGGCGCGGAGGGCGCGTCGCGACGACGCACGACGCCGACAGGAGGAGGACCGACGCGAGCGCGGCGGAGGTTCTCATGACGCCACCGTATCTGCGCCGGCCACACGCTGCCAAGCCAGCTTCAGGGCACGAGGTCCCAGCGCTCGAGGGCCTTGCCGGCCACCTCGCCGGGCATGAAGGCGATCGGCGCGTTCTTGTTGCGCCGCCAGAGCTCGACCTCGTTGTCGAAGAACTTGTCGTCCGGCCGCCAGACGTTGCCGCCGGGCAGCGCGTTGCGGACGACCGGCGCCGACTTCTCCAGGCTCGCGACGAACCGCTGCGCGGGGCCGCTGTCGTAGGTGAAGTCGAAGTTGTTCAGCCCCGGGTCCGAGCGGTCGACGTTCTGCCAGTCGCCGTGCCGCGGGAAGCCGTCGTTCGGATAGCCCTTCGACTTGTCCGGGATCGAGAGGTCGCTCTCGGTGCCCGGCACCATCGAGGTGAACGTGATGGTGTGCATGGCGCCCCAGCGCCACTTGCCCGGGTCGTCGCCGAGCTTGGCGACGATGCCGTCGAGGCCCTGGAGGAGCGAGAGCACGATCTGCTGGTCGCGGGTCTCCACGACGTCGGGCGTCGTCATGTCGTCCCACAGGATCGACTCGCCGCTGGCATCCGCCGTGGCGAGCGCCTCGGGCTTCTCGAGGATGCGGACGATGCCCTTGATCCGCAGGTCGTGCATCCAGGAGGGGCGACCCATCGCCTTCCACTCGTCGTCGATCACGCGCTTCTCCAGCGCGACGAAGGCGGCGTTGAAGATCAGCGTGGCCTGGCTCGCGGTGATCTCGTCGGTCGAGGGCTCCGGGTCGCCGTTGATGGCGAACGCGGCCGGGGTCTCGTAGCCGTACTTGTCGCCCCACGCCTTGAGCACGGCGAGGACGAACTGCATGCGCTCGGCCTTGTAGCGCGGGTCCTTGAGCACGCCGTCGAGGTCGGGCGCGGCCTTGCCGCCCGTACGCGCGTCCTCGGCGCGCTGCAGAGCGGCGACGAAGAACTTGGTGAGCCGGTTGCCGAGGGGGCTCTTGTGGTCGGCCTGGATGGAGGCCAGGTCGTCGAGCGACAGCTTCTCCTTCGCGTCGAGCCGCTCGCGCACGCGCGCCTCGCGGAAGCCCACGTCCCAGGTGCAGGAGAGGTAGACCGGGCCGTTGCTCGGGTCGTTGTCGAACGAGAGGCCGTACTGGTCGCTGTTGGCCGTGCCGATGTAGCCCCACGCGGGGTTCTTGGCCTGGGGGAGGAGCCCGTTCGCCACCCGGCCCGTCCACTCGAGGCCGGCGTCCCCGGGGAGCACGAGGCACGGGAGCTGGCCGCTCGCCTTGCTCTTGTCCCACGCGAGCGAACCGGCCGGGCGGGTCGGCACGAGCGAGTGCGTCGTGTAGGCGATGTTGCCGCTCGAGTCGGACAGCACGAAGTTCTGCGCGCCGACCTCGAACGCCTCGAGCGCCTTGACGCCCTCGTCGACGTTCTTGGCGCGGTTGAGGTGCATGAACGCGGAGAACTCGCTGCTCGGCTCCATGCCGGTCCAGCGGATGGTGAGCACCTCGCTGGCGGTGCGGGCGACCCAGCGGTTGTCCTTGGTGGTCGGCATGATGAAGCCGTGCCCGGGCACCGCCTCGAGGACGATCTTGTTGCCGGTGTCCTTGGGGCCGTAGTCGAACGTCTCCTCGATGGGCTGGATCGCGACGTCGACCCCGCCGACCTTGACCTTGCCGTCGACGATCTTGTCCTTGTAGGCGTCGTTCACGTCGAACACGGCCACGGTGGCGCCCCAGGCGACGTCCTTGTTGAAGCCGAGCACCACGCCCGGGATGCCCGCGAAGCCCATGCCGGCCGCGTCGAGGTCCTGGGTGGGATCGCTCCCCTTCACGTGCACGCCGGTCATCCAGAAGATCGAGGGCGCCGGCAGGCCGAGGTGCGGGTCGCTCGCCACCAGCGCCGCGCCGGTGGCGCTCTTCTGCGGCGACACCACCCAGTTGTTCGACGACCAGCCGCCGCGTCCGAGGAAGTCGCGGGTCGCCTTCATGCCCTCGAGCATGGGCGCGACGTCGGCCAGCAGCTGCGGGGAGAGCCTCGGGAACGGGATCGCCGCGGGCCGGGGCTTGTCGGTCAGGAACGCGCTGCCCGGCAGGCCCGTGTCGAGCACCGGTCGCTTGGCGAGCGGCTCGAAGCGCATGAAGTCGAGCAGGAGCCCGGCGCGGGCCTTCTTCGCCGGGTCGGTCGCGGTCTCGTTGAAGGTGTCGCGCGCGGCCTGGAACAGCGTGGTGGCGTCGATCTCGTCGTCGCCCGTGTAGCTGAGGCCCCACGACTGGAGGCGGCCGATGGCGAGCGAGTCGACGCCGGTCCAGTCCTCGTAGAGGGCGGGCGCGATCGCCGTCCAGCCGTTGGGGATGCCCTTGTCGCCGTTGCGGATCTCGCGGAAGTAGGCGGTGACTCCGGCCGCGAAGCCGTCCAGGATCTGGCGCTCCAGGGACTCGGGCTTCATCGCGGCGTAGGCCAGCTTCGCCGTGCGGTGCAGGCCCATCGCGCGCATGCTGAGGTCGCGGTTGGCGAGGTCGGCGCGGAGGCCGCCGAGCGCGCCGGCGAGCCGGCCCTCGGCCACGCGGCGCAGGAGCTCCATCTGCGGGGCGCGGTCGCGGGCCATCATGTAGCCCTCGCCCACGAACGTGTCGTGGAGGTTGCGGCCGTAGACGTGGACCATGCCGCGGTCGTCGCGCACGACCCGCACCGGCTCGCTCAGGATCGCGCCGAGGGAGAGCTTCTTGGCGACCGGCAGGCCGTCGATCTCGTCCTTCGGGTAGTTGGGCTGACTCGGGGTCGGCGTGTCGGGATCCGAGCCGCACCCGTAGTGCGACGCGGTGGTCGTCGCGAGCAGCGCGAACAGGATTCCGACGACGCGACGATGTGCTCCGGCCATGATCCGTTTCCTCCTACGTCCCCGAGAACGCGCGCAGGTTCGCGAATGTGGGGCGGACCGTCAACGCCGCCGGCGCGTCACGAGCACCAGCAGCGCGCCGAACGCCACGACGGCCGCGCTCGAGCCGCCTCCACGCCCCACCGAACGGCAACCACAGCCGCCCTCGGCCGCGGCCTCCGCGGAGGAGGGCGGAATCGCGCCCCCGAGCCGGATGTCGTCGAACGCGACCTTCGTCGGCGGGAGCTCGATGCGGAGCTGGGTCATGGTGCCACGGTAAGTGGGGCTCCCCGCGAGGTCGACGGACACGGCGCCGGGCGCGAGCTCCACGGAGATCGGCTCGGAGAACGCGCCGCTCGCGTCGGCGAACGAGACCTTGGCGGCGCCGCTCCCCGCGAGGACCTTCAGCGCGAGGCTCGGGTAGCTCTCGGCGTCGAAGCTGGTCTTCGGGCCGAGCAGCGTCACCGCGCCGGTACCCGGCGTGACGACCAGCCCCGCGCTCGGGGTGGTCGCGTCCAGGGTCCCGGTGCTGCTCGTCCACCCCTCGGCGGTCGCGCCGTCGAAGGACCAGCGCACGCGCGAGAACACGTCGAGGCCCGTCTCCGTCCGCAGGTCGCCGCTGTTCCAGGTCTGACGACCGTCGACGTTGGTGGGCTTGGCGCCGAACTCCGGCTTGTCGTAGACGCCGGGGACGCTCTTGACCCACGCCCGCAGGCTCGGCGTCGACGCCCCGAGGGAGTAGCGCGCCGACTTCAGCTGGAGACGTACCCGCTTCTTCTGGCCGACCGCGAGATCGAACGGCCCGACGGTGAAGGTGTCGCTGGTCGGGTTGCCCGCGAGCGCGTCCTTGGTCCAGACGCCTGCGGCTTCGACCTCGAGATCCCAGTGCGTGGGCAAGAGGAACGGGCTCTCGGTCCACACTCCGACCACGACGCCCTTGGCCGCCGCGTCGCCGGAGTTCTCGACGACCAGCGTGGAGAGCGAGTCGTCGCCCTCGAGCGTGTCGATCGTCCCGGCCGAGGCGCCGTCGACGATCCGATCCACGCCCTGGATGGAGACGTCCATGCGCAGCTCGGGCCAGGGCTTGGGTGGTGGGGGCGGGGGCGTCCCGCAGTCGGCGCCGATGGCGAAGCCGCCCGCCGGAGCCTTCTTCATGCGGGCCTCCGTCTGCGGTCCCCACGCTCCGTCCTCGCCGATCTTGTCGGTCGGGTTGTTGCGGTTCCACAGCCGCTGGAACGCGAGCACGTCCTGCCCGCGCAGGTTGACCGAGCCCGCGCCCACGTAGTCGAAGTGGAAGCGGTCGAACGAGCCGAGCCACTTGAAGCCGTTGGCCTCGAGCGTGGCCCTCCACGTGGAGTTGTCCGGGTCGGAGACGTCGATGGCGATGCCGGTCTCGTGGTTGCTCGTTCCGGGGTCGGCGACCGCCGGGTAGCAGGCGCTGCGACGGAAGAGGAAGTACTGCTGGGCGACGCTGCGGAACATCGACGACACGTGGATCGTCGCGCCCTTGGCCGCGGTGGATTTGACGAGCGCGTCGTACGCGGCCTTGACCAGGTAGGGATGCACCGAGCTGTCGGCGATCTTGGGGTGGCTCACCTTGACGAGCACGCCCGGCTTCAGGCACTTCGCGATCTCGTCGAGGATCTGGTCGGAGAGCCCCTGCACGACGCTCGACGAGGTGGCGCAGGTGGCCTTGGCGATCTCCTGGTCGACGGTGAGCTCGGAGCGCGCGGTCGCGAGCGGCCCGGGATCTTCGGGCGCAGGGCTGCACCCGCCGATCGTCGCCACGGCCAGGGAGGCTCGGAACCACGGGAGTGGAGCGAAGGACCCGACGGTCCGGGAGCGACGAAGCCAAGTGAGCCGCATGTCGGACCAGCGTAGCCCACCGCCTGTAGCCCGGTGCGCCGTGGACACGAGGTCCGTCGCGGTCGTTCACGTCCGATGCGAGCGTGCGCAAGCGGTGCGAGGCGTCACGCAGGGATGACGGCGGAGCCACGCCGACCGGACGGCATTCCTTGCGTCCAGAGGCGACCTGGGCTTCGATCGGAGGCTCACCGTTGCCTCGTCCCAACGCCCCCGTTCCCGCGAAGCTCGGCCGCTACGACGTGATCCGTCGCCTGGGCGCGGGGGGCATGGCGGAGGTGTACCTCGCCCGCTCGCGCGGCGCGGAGAACACGCACAAGCTCGTCGTCGTCAAGCGCATCCTGCCGTCGCACGACCAGTCGTCGCGCATGAAGCAGATGTTCATCGACGAGGCGCGCCTGTCGATGCGCCTCAACCACCCGAAC
Source organism: Myxococcales bacterium (assembly GCA_016794445.1). Lineage (GTDB taxonomy): Bacteria > Myxococcota_A > Polyangia > Polyangiales > JADJMO01 > JADJMO01. The sequence goes on along the minus strand of JAEUKC010000105.1, from coordinate 5,280 downwards.
ATCGTGCAGGTCTTCGACTTCCAGGAGACCCCGGAGGGCTTCCTGCTCTGCATGGAGTTCGTCGAGGGGCTCGATCTGGGTCGCCTCATGACCTCCGCGCGCGCCAAAGGCGTGCGGCTGCCGCCGTGGGTCGGTGCGTACATCGTCATGGAGGCCGCCCGCGGCCTGCATTGCGCGCACGAGCGCAAGGGCGAGGACGGCACGCCGCTCGAGATCGTCCACCGCGACGTCTCCCCGCAGAACGTGCTGCTCTCGTACGACGGCGGCGTGAAGGTGGCCGACTTCGGCATCGCCTCGGCCAAGAACCTGAGCGAGGAAGCCGGCGTCATCAAGGGCAAGTTCGCCTACATGTCGCCGGAGCAGGCGCGGGGCGAGCAGGTCGATCGGCGCACCGACATCTTCGCGCTCGGCATCGTGCTGCACGAGATCCTCACGGGGCGCGCCCTGCACGCGGGGCTCCAAGGCGAGGAGCTCCTCGCCGTCGTCCGCAAGGGCGAGATGGAGGCGCCGAGCCTGTGGGCCTCCGAGGTCCCTCCCGAGCTCGACGCCATCTGCGTCCGTGCGCTCGCCAAGCAGCGCGAGCAGCGCTTCGGCACCGCCCGCGACATGGCCGGCGCGATCGCCCGAGCCCTGCAGAAGCAGGACGATCTGGTCGACGCGGCGGCGGTCGAGGCCACCATCTCCCAGTTCTCGGCGCGCGAGATCACGTCGCCGGGCGACGAGCCGCAGGTGGCCCCGAGCGTGGGGCTGGAGGGGCCGTCGGTGCTCGTCGACAACCCGCCGGCCGCCGAGCCGACGCCCGCGTTCGACACCGGCGCGGTGCTCGGTGGACTCGCCTCGATGACCGCCGTGGCGGTGCCCGGCAAGGCCGACAAACGGCGGGCGAGCGCGCCGCCGCCCGAGCGCAACAAGGTGCAGCGCGAGCTCCGCCACGTGGCGCTCGTGCACCTCTGCATGCACGGGCTCGACGAGCTCGCCATGGATCTCGGCGCCGGCGCGCTGGCGCAGGCGCGGGACGGCGCCCGCAAGATCCTCGAGGGCATCGCCTGGAAGCGCGGCGCGCGCTGGTCGTGGGACGAGGACGAGCGCACCGCCCGCGCCGTCGTCGGCTTGACCGCCGACCCTTCGGGCGCGCCGTTCGAGGCCGCCGCGCTCGCGCTCGACGTGCACGACGCGCTCGCCGATCTCTCCACCGATCTCCCGATCGGTCTGTCGGCGGCGGTCGGTATCGTCCGCGCGGTCGCGTCCGGGGAACGCGACGAGGGCGGACACCTCCTGCGCCACCAGGTGCAAGGTTCGGCCGCTTCGCTCGGCGACGCCCTCGCGGCCGCCTCGCCCCCAGGCCGGACCTGGGTCGCGGGCGGCCTCTATCGGCTCGTGCGCCGCGAGTTCCAGTGGGGTGACGCGCCGACCCTCGAGCTCGGCGGCCCGGCCTCGGAGGGCGAGCAGCCCCTCCCCAAGAACATGCGCGTGTACGCGCTCGTACGCGCGCTCACCCGCGAGGAGCGGCACGCGGAGCTCGCGATCGCCGCGGGCGAGCTCGTGGGGCGCGACGTCGAGCGCGCCGACTTGCAGGCCGCCTACCACCGCGCCGTGGTCGGCCCCGAGGTGGTCTCGCGTCTCATCGTCGGCGAGATGGGGATCGGCAAGACCGCCCTCGTCGCGAGCTTCCTCCGTGACCTACCGCCCGACGCCCGCGCGGTGCGGCTCGAGTGCGCGCCGAGCCACGCGGAGCTACCCTACGCCGCGATCGGCGAGCTCGTCCGCGACGCCTGCGCTCTCGACCCGGCCGAGCCGCTCGCCACGGCGGCCTCGGCCATCACCAGCGTCCTCGGTCCGCTCGCCGAAGGGCCCGCCGCGACCAGCGCGGTCGAGCGCCTCGCCGAGGTCGCCACGGGTCGACAGGCCGAGGGCGGTGGCGAAGAAGACGCGAGCTTCCGCCGCAAGATGCTCGTCTCGGGCGTGCGTCGCCTGCTCGCCGCGCTCGCCACGCGCGGCCCGCTGGTCATCGTCGTCGAGGGCGTGCAGTGGGCCGACAAGCAGAGCCTCGAGCTGATGGCCGACCTCCTGCGCGGCTCGTACCCGATCCCGGCGCTCTGCCTCCTCGTCGCCCGCACCGACGAGCGGGTGGCGCCCTTGCTCGCCGGCATCGTGCGCACCGAGCTGCGCGGGCTGACCACCGACGAGCAGCTCCGGTTGCTCGAGACGCGCTTGAACGCGCGCGAGGGCGTGGCCGCGGTGTCCAACGAGCTCGCGGCCCGCGTGGGAGGCAACCCGTTCTTCCTGCTCGAGATCGTCGACGCCTTGCTCGAACGGGGAGCGCTCGAGGTGGTGGAGCGCGAGGACGGGAGCAGCGAGCTGATCCGCCGCGCGGGGCAGATGCCCTTGCCCTCGACGCTGGAGCAGCTGCTCGCCGAGCGCCTGCACGAGCTGCCCTCCGACGAGAAGCTCGTGGCCCAGTGGGTCGCCGTGGCGGGCGGGCCGCTCGAGGTCTCGGTCCTGCGCGATCTCGGCGCGGAGGCCGGCGGGCCGGACGTGGTCGACGAGGCCATCGGACGCCTCTGCGCGCGCGGCATCTGCGACCGCAAGGGGGACACGATCGACCTGCGCCACCCCGTGGCACGGGACGTCGCGTACATGACGATCGAGCCAGCCGCCCGCAGCGGGATGCACCGGCAACTCGGCGAGCGCCTGCGCACGACGGGCCTCGCGCGCGGCCTCTCGGCAGCCATCGTGGCGCGTCACCTGGCCCGCGGCGACGCGCCGGCACCGGCCGCCGAGATGTACATGGAGGCCGCGAGCGCCGCGCGCGCCAGCTACCAGACGGCCCTCGCCACGCGCTACTTCCACCGCGCCCTCTCGCTGTTGCCCGAGCACGATCTGCGGCGCTTCGGGGCCCACGAGGCGCTCGAGTCCGTCTACCGCATGACCGGCCGCCGACGGGAGCGCCGCAAGCAGCTCGAGGAGATGCGCGCGCTCGCCAAGACCTCCAAGATGCCGCGGGTGATCACGGTGGCCATGCTGCGCACCGCGCGCCTCGACCTCGACGAGATGCACCTCGCGCGGGGTCTGCCGATCGCGCAGAAGGCCATCACCATCGCGGAGACCACCCGCAACCCGAACCTGCTCGTCGAGTCGCACGCGCTGGTCATCGAGTTCCTGCGCGAGCTCGGCGACGTCGAGGGCGCCCTGCGGGCCGCGAACGAGGCGCTGGTCATCGCCCAGGGGGCCCAGGTCTCGCACCGCCTCAAGGCCGACGTGCTGCGCGCCAAGGGCATCCTCCTGCGCCGCCTCGGGCGCACCCACGAGGCCGTCGGGGTCTACGCCGACTCGATCGCGCTCCTGCGCAGCGTGGGCGCGAAGCGCAGCGAGGCGCGCACCAAGAACGCGCTGGCCTACGCCATGTTCGTGCTCGCGCGGTACGAGGACGCGATCGCCCTCGCGATGAGCTCGGTGGCGCTCGACCTCTCCATCGGAGGTCGGTTCCAGATCGCGAAGACGCTCACCAACATCGGCCAGTGCTACGCGCGCCTCGGCGACCTGCCGCGCGCGCTCGCCTACCTCAAGCGCGCGCGCGACGCCCACGAGCGCTACGGCGACCAGGACGGCCGCTCCGACACGCTCCTCGTGTCGTCCGAGATCCTCACCGCCTCGGGCGACCTCGACGGCGCGGCCACGTTCCTCGGCGACGCGCGGGCCCTCGTGACGGTCACGGGCAACGCCTACGACGCCACCCACGAGATGGTGGCGCGCGCGCTGTGGCTGCGCGCCCGCGGCGACGCCCGCCAGGCCGCCGAGCTCGCGAGTCACGCCCGCCCGGCCGCGCAGTCTCGCGGCCTCGCGAGCTTCCACCTGTTCGCCACCGCCATCGAGGCCGACGCCCGCGCCGAGATCGGCGAGATCGCCCAGGCCTCCTTGCTCGCCCAGACGGCCATCGGCCTCGTGGAGGCCACCGAGGGCTCCGAGTTCGCCCTCGAGATCCGCACGTTGTGCGCCAGGGCGCTCGAGCGCTCCGCCGACGTGCTCGCCCCCGAGGCGTACGCCCGCGCCCGCGCGTATGCTCGTCGGGTGCTGCAGAACATCCGCGACCCTCGCCTGCGTTCGCTCTTCCTCCGCCGCCCCGAGGTCGCCCAGCTGCTCGGGGGCGACGCGGTCGAGGGAGGCGTGGCCTCGTGAGTGGTCGGCGAGACTCGCAGCGCCTCTCCATCGCGCCGGGGCCTCCGCCTTCTCTGCGCGTCCAGCCCGACCGGGCGCGCATCCTCGGGCCGCGCCGCACCGCGTTCGTGCTCTCGGGCGGCGGCGCGCGGGGCGCGTACGAGGTCGGGGTCCTGGCCTACGTCCTCGACGAGCTCCCCAAGCTCCGCGGCGGCCGGATCCCGCGCGTCGACATCCTCTGCGGCACGTCGGTCGGGGCCATCAACGCCTGCTACCTCGCCGCGCACGCCGACGACTTCCGGCTCGGCGTCCAGCGCCTGCTCGCGCTGTGGCACGACCTCGAGATCGCGCGCGTGCTCGGGTTCGGCATGCGGCAGGCGGTCTCGCTCCCGCGGCTGCTCCTCGGCGGCGGCGGCGACGCCACCGGCCTGTTCGACGTGCGCCCGATGGCCGAGCTGATCGAGCGCGAGGTGGGCTGGCGCGCGGTCACGCGCAACCTGCGCAAGGACCACCTACGCGCGCTCTCGATCTCGACCACCGAGGTGAGCACCGGGCGCACGGTGATCTTCATGCAGACGGGCCCCGACGTGCCGCTCCCGCGGGCGGCGCCTCCGCGCACCATGATCGTGGAGGATCGCATCGGCACGGTGCACGCGCTCGCGTCGGCCGCGATCCCCATCCTTTTCCCGCCGGTGCGGATCGGCGCGGAGTACTACTGCGACGGCGGGCTGCGGCTCAACACCCCGATCGCGCCCGCGCTTCGGCTCGGGGCGACCCACGTCTTCGCGGTGGCCCTCTCGCGCGAGGTCACCGGCCTCACCGCCCCCGAGTCGGGCGACCCCCAGAAGGCGCTCGGCGCCGCGGCGCTCCTCGGCAAGGTGCTGAACGCGTTCCTCCTCGACCACGTCGTCAACGACCTCGACGTCCTCGCCCGCATCAACTCCATCTTCGAGGATGGCGTCGCGGCCTACGGCGACGCCTTCGTGGAGGACATCTCGGCCGCGGCCCGCGCCCGGGGTGCGGAGCTGTACCGCCCGGTGCGCTGCCTCGCGCTCAAGCCCACCGAGGACATCGGCGCCCTCGCGGCGCGGCACGTCTCGAAGGGCCAGTTCCGCGGGCAGAGCG
>JAEUKC010000097.1:0-30503 GCA_016794445.1 Myxococcales bacterium | reverse complement strand
GTCGGCCGAGACGGGCTTGCCCGCCTCGTCGACGGCGTGGACCTGCACGCTGTAGCTGCCGGCGGGGAGCAGGTTGCCGGCGTCGTCGCGGCCGTCCCAGTTCATCGCGACGTTGCCCGCGCCGCGCGGCCCGAGGTCGATGGTGCGCACGGGCTTGCCGCTCGCATCGAGGATGCTGACCTTCACGTCCTTGGCGGCGCCGCCGAGGGTCGCGCTCAGGGAGACCGGCGCGGTGCCGTCGAACGACGCCTTGCCGCCCTTGGCGGTGACGGTGCGACCGATGAGCGCCGTCGCTTGCTGACGTGACACGCCCGCGACGGCGGTGCCGAGATCGCCGAGCGCCTGCGTCTGCTGCATCGACTGCTCGACGCTCGCGAACTGGGCGAGCTGGGCGACGAACTCGGTGCCCTCCATGGGCTTGAGCGGGTCCTGGTGCGAGAGTTGCGCGACGAGCAGCTTGAGGAACGCTTCCTTGTCGAGCGCGCTCTTGGGCGCGCCGGTCGTCGGGTCTTTCTCGGTGGTGGAGGTCACGGAGGTGAGGGCGCCGATCGACATGTCGACGGCTTCAGCAGGAAGCAGGCCACCGCCGAAAAGCCCGAAATCGCGGCCGGAAACCCGCGAGATCGCGCGCGCGTCAGGGCCCCGGCGTTCGCGAGTCAGGAGCCTGACGGACATACATCGGCGTAGACTCGGTGCGTGCGCGCCGTCGTCTCGTTCCTGGTCCCGCTCGTCTCGCTCGCCGCGTGTTCGAGCGCCGATCCAGCTGCGCCGGTCTCGACCGACACCGGCGTGGACGCGGTCGTGGACGCTCTCGTCGACACGCCCGCCGACGTCGCGAAGGACACGCTCCCCGACGCCACGGCCGAGGGCGGCGGCTGCCCCGCGCTCGGGACGACGTGCCCCACCGGCTGCCTCGCGCTGCAGCCCCGCGAGGTCGACGCCGCCGGCAAGTGCCTGCGCCCGGCGGTGACCGTCGGCTGCGCGATGCCGAGGGACGCCGGCGCCTGCCTCGGCGCCGCCTTGTGCATCGCCCGCAGCGACACGGGGCGGATCTACTGGCTCAACGCGATCTGCTTCGACGGCGACCTGCCCCCACCCTGGCGCAAGTGCAGCGGCACAGAGGAGACGGCCGTCGGCATCGAAGCACCGGCCTGTCCGTGACCCGTGCTCCACGAGGGAACTGCGACTATCATCGACCTCGATGAAATCCGCCGAGGAAGTGCGCACCGAGATCTTCCGGCGGATGACGCCGGGGGAGCGGTGGATGGCCGCGCAGCGCCTCTACTGGTCTGCTCGTCGCCTCAAGGCGGCCCACGTGCGCTCGATCCACCCGGACTGGACCGAGGAGCAGGTCCAGGCGAACGTGAAGGAGATCTTCATGCATGTCCGAGGCTGACCTGTTCCTCGACTTCGTGGGCGATTCGAGGCGCTGCAGCTGGAGTACATCCGGGAGGGGGGCTCCGAAAGGCATCTACTCGACATCGCGGCGATGCTCCGCGTCTCCTCCGAGCTCCTGGATCGCGACCGCCTGGAATCGTGGATCGCCAGGCTGGGCCTCGAAGAACAGTGGGAGCTGGCCCGCGCGAAGGCCGAATCCTGAAACTGGCTCAGAGCACGAAGCGGCTGCGGCGACCGCCGATCGCCAGCTTGACCGGTGGCTCCATCTCGGTCTGATCGAACGGCTGCTTCGACGACTGTTTCTGGCCGCCGGCGCCCATGCCGTGCTGGCCGACGTGCACGTTCGCGCCGCCCGCGACCTCGCGCACCGTCTCGACCAGGGCCGCGCGGTGCTCGACCAGGAGGGCGCCGGTCGTCGGGCGCGCCGCGTCGACCTGCACCTCGATGCGGCCGTGCGCGTAGGGCACCGCCGAGACGCTCACGAGCCCGAGCTCCGGCGAACGGACCTCGCCGGTGGCGCCGCGGCGCAGGCTCATCACCGAGCTCGCGCGGACGAAGGCCTCGTTGCGCACGAGGCGCGTCGGATCGAGCTCCTCGAAGCGCGCGGCCGGAGGCGCGGTCGCCGCCGGCGCGTGCGGGGCGGCCTCCTTCGCGACGGGCTTCTCCTGCTGGAGCGTGGTGACCGTGATCGTGGGCTCGGGCTTCGGCTCGGCGAACGCGCGACGGAAGTCGTCCAGGTCTTTGGGCTCGACGCGCGCCTCGAGCGTCGGCGGGGTGTTCGGCTCGATCGGCGTCGCGGTGTTCGCGGTCTTCGTGGTGAGGGGGACCACGCGCGCGAGCTTCGGGGCGAGCCGCGTCGCGGTGGGGCTCGGCGTCGCGGCGGCCTGCGGCGCAGCCAGGGCCGTCGCCGCTTGCGAAGCGAGGCGCACCGAGGCCTGCGCGGTGGAGGCAGGCTGCGTCACGGTCTGCGTGTTGGCGACAGGCACCGTCGGCGCGTCCGGCACCTGCACCTGCGGCGCGACAGGCTTGGAGACCCCCATCGCCGGCTTGGCCTGCGGCGCGACCACCGGAGCCTTGGGCAGCGTCGGCGTGTCCATGCGCGGTGCGGTCTTCAGCACTCCCGTGCTCGGCTCGGCGGCCTTCGCGGGCGCGCTCGCCGGCAGCTTCGAGAGGAGCTGCTTCGTCCCGACGTCGTTTGCCGGCGTGGGCGCCTTCGGCAGCGCGATCGGCGTGCCGATGGGCGTCGGGGTCGCCGCACCGTCACCCTCGATCGGCGCCGGCTGCGTCAGAGAAGCCTCCGGCGTGGTCGGCCCTTCGAGCGTGGTCGGGGTGGACCCGAGCGTGACCGGCGTCGAGAGCGTCGACGTCGTCGCGGCACCGAGGAACAGCGCCGGCTTCGCCTTCCCGCCCGTGAGCACCGGCGGGTGGGCTCCACCGTCGACGACGGGCGCCTCCACCACGGGCGCCGTCGGCGGCGCGACCGGGGGCGTCAACCAGGGGGCCATCGCCAGCGCCAACAATGCCGGATCCTGAGCATTGTCTTCGGTGACGTATTCCTGCGGTACAGTCGCATCTTCCAGCAGAGAAGCCGCCGGTGCGACGGTCTTCGTACCCGTGGCCATCGCCATCAGCGCCGAGAACCCGTCCGCGCCCGCCGCGGCCTCGGGGCCGGCGCTCGCCATCGGCGTCGCGAACAGCACCGAGGCGATCATCCGGTCCCCTTCTTCGAGACCACGCGCGCCGAGGCCTCGTCCTCCGCGCGGCGCTCCGCGCGCCCCTCGTCCTCGCGGAACCCCTGCTCCACGGCGTCGCGGAACAGCTCGAGCTTGCGCACCTCGCGGCGCGACTCCACCACCGCCTCGCGGGCCTCCTCGTGCACCTTCGAGAGCCGCGTCACCACCCGCGCCGCGGCCTCGGCCGCGCGCTGCAGCGCCATGAGGCGCATCCGATGAGACGAGAGATCCTCGATCGACTCCACGACGATGTCCTCCTGCGCGACGGCGGCGCGCGTCGACGTGATCGTCTCGCGCTCCTCTTCCGCCTCTTGCAGCGCCTGTGCCGCCCGGAGGCGCGCGGCGCGCGAGACGTCGAACGCCCGCGCCCGCACGCCGAGCAATCGGTTGACGCGGGCGAGGCGCGGGGTCACCGCAGCTCTCCGAGCGCGGTCGCCTGCGCGATGCTGTCCTGTCGCGCGGTGACCTCGGTGAGACCCTGGCGGATGAACTCCTCGATCCGCGGCACCGCGACGCGCGCCGCGTCCACGCGGGGGTCGCTGCCGGGGGCGTAGGCGCCGATGCTGATGAGATCCGCCGCCTCGGTGTAGGCCGAGAGGCGGTCGCGAACGTTGGAGGTCGCGCGGAGGTGCTGCGACGTGCAGATCTCCGTCGCCACGCGCGAGACGCTGCGCAGCACGTCGATCGCCGGGAACAGCCCGCGGTCCGCGAGCTTGCGCGAGAGCACCACGTGACCGTCGAGGATGCCGCGCACCGCGTCGGCGATCGGGTCCTGCAGGTCGTCGCCCTCGACGAGCACCGTGTACACCGCCGTGATCGATCCCTCGCCGACGCCGTTGCCGGTGCGCTCGAGGAGCGAGGGCAGCGCGGCGAACACCGAGGGCGTGTACCCCTTGCTGAGCGGCGGCTCGCCGGCGGCGAGGGTCGCCTCGCGGAGCGCCATCGCGAATCGCGTCACCGAGTCCATCACCAGCAGCACCGAGTGGCCGCGATCCCGGAAGTACTCGGCGATCGCGGTGGCTCGCAGCGCGCCGCGCACGCGCACGAGCGGCGCAGCGTCGCTCGTCGCCGCGACCACCACCGAGCGCGCGAGCCCCTCTTCGCCGAGGGCGCCGCGCACGAAGTCGAGCACCTCGCGGCCTCGCTCGCCGACCAGCCCGACGACGATGACGTCGGCCTTGGTGTGGCGACACAGCATGCCGAGCAGCGTGCTCTTTCCGACGCCGGTGCCCGCGAACAGGCCGATGCGCTGGCCCTTGCCGAGCGGCAAGAGCGCGTCGAGGGCGCGCACGCCGGTCTCGAGCGCGGTCTCGATCGGGCGACGCGCGAAGGGCGGGGGAGGGGGCGCGTGCAGCGGCACGCGGTGCAGGCACTTGGGGGCGGGCATGCCGTCGAGGGGTCGCCCGAAGGCGTCGAGCACGCGGCCGAGGAGCGCCTCGGAGACCTCGACCTCGCCGGCCTCGGCGCGCGTCGACACCCACGCGCCCGGCTCGATGCCGGCGATGGGGCCGAGCGGGGCGGCGAGCGCGCGCCCGTCGCGGAAGCCGACGACCTCGAGCAGCAGCGCGCGATCGCGGACGCGGACCTCGAGCTCGGTGCCGATCGGCGGCGCGAGCCCGGCGACCTCGACCAGCAACCCGACCACCTTCTCGACGCGCCCCTCGACCCGGGTCGGGTTCGAGTGCCGCACGCGGTGGATGACGTGCTGCAGGTCGATCACGGCTCGTTCTCCGTGTGGAGCGATTCGGCCACCAGCGCGAAGCGGTCGGTGGCGGAGGTGCGCACCCGCGCGAACCGGCCGCGCACCTCGCAGCCGTAGCGGTCGAGCGTCGGATCGACGACCAGGGTCGCGCCCGTCGCGCGCACGGCCTCGAACACGTGCTCGGCGAGGCCGGAGCCGATGGCGACGACCACGTCCTCCTTGGTGGAGAGTGCGGCGATGCCCTCGGCGGCCCACTCGGCGATCATGGTGGGATCGAGCTCGAGCGTCTTGTCGACCACCTTCTCGGCGATCGCGAGCGCGAGCCGCACCACCTCGGGCTCGCTCGCGGCCAGCACCTCGCGGCGGACCCGCGCGAGCTCGCCGATCGCCTCGGCGAGCTGCGTCTCGGCCGCGGCCACCTGCGCGTGCAGGGCGTCGGCCTCGTCGGGCGAGATCCAGCCCTCGGGGGCGTACGGGATCGCCGGCGGAGGCGGGCTCTTCGGGATCTGGGGGAGCTTCTCCGCGAGCTGCGAGAAGCTGGTCTCGCGGGGCGGCGGCGGGGTCGCGCCTCGACGCGGCAGCCAGGAGGGCACGAAGGGTCCTCGCATCGGTTCGGCTCCTTGGTCCAGCCAGAGGTCGCTCATGGTCATTCTCCGTCGCGCCCGAGGTCGAGCTTGCCCTCGCCCTCGAGACGCAGAGCGACTTGCACGATCTCTGCCCGCGCCTTCTCGACCTCGCTCTTGCGCACGCCGGACATGAGCTCGAGATCGTCCTTGATCATCTGGGCCGCGCGGCTCGAGAGCCCGCCGAGGATCGCCGTCATGACCTCCTCGCTCGCGCCCTTGAGCGCCACCGTGAGGCGTTCGGTCGGGACCTCGCGGAGCAGATCGCGCATGCCGCGGGCGGAGAGCCGGCGCAGGTCGTCGAAGGTGAACATCGCCTCGCGGATCTGGCGCGCGAGGTTGTCGTCGATGCCCTCGAGGGTGGCGATCACCTCGTCGCTGACGCGGCGACCCGCGGCGTTGAGCAGCTGGGCGGCGCGCGAGAGGCCGTCGACGCTGATGCTCGCGGCCACCTCGGCGGAGGGCAGCTCGTCGGCGAGCGCCGTCGCCACGTCCTCGAGCACGTGGGCGGGCACGTCGGTCATGCGGCTGACGTGGGTGACGACGGCCACCTGACGCTCGGGCGGCATCGCGGCGAACGCGGCCGCGGCGGTCTCCGGCGCGAGGCTCGCGAGCATCACGCCCACGATCTGCGGCGGCTCCTTCTCGAGCATCGCGGCGAGCGTGGTGGGCGGCGCGTGCTCCAGGCGAGAGACGGGGCTCGTGACGCCGTCCTCGAACACGATGCGCGTGCGCTTCTCGCCGAGGGCCGCGGTGGCCAGGCGGCGCAGGTACGGCAGGCCCCCGCGGGGCACCGCGACGGCGGCGTCCGAGCGCTCGACGAACTCCTTGAAGGCCTCGTCCAGCGCCTTGGTGGGCACGTCGCGCATGGTGCTCGCCACGGTGCGCAGGCGGCGGAGCTCCTCTTCACCGAGCTCGGCGACGACGGGGCGCGCGACGTCTTCGTCGAGCGCGAGGAGGAACAGGACCGCTTTTTCGGGGCCGGTGAGCACGGCTGGTACATGAGCAAGTGCGGTGCCGCCCCGCGCGCCCGCGTTGGCTTCGTCGCTCCCGGACCGTCCCCGTCCGGTCCTCCGAAGGGTCCAACGGCCGAAGGCTGCCGGGGAAGGCAGCCTTCGGTCTCGCTCCGGGACCCGTCCCGGGACGTCTCACGCGGTCTGGGCCGGCACCGGGTTCTTCTGCTCGAGGGTCCCGAGCCACCCGCGCAGCACGAGCGCGGCGGTCGCGGGGTCGCGGGCCGCGCGGTCGACGGCCGCGGTGCGGTAGTCGACGATCTCCACCACGGTCTTCTTGGCGGGCGTCGGGTGGGCTTCCTCGTACGAGGCGTTGCCCGCCGCGACCGCGTCGAGGACCATCGCCGTCGACTTCTTGAACACGCGGCGCGCGCCGCGCAGCACGAAGAACACGACCGTGAGGACCAGGAGCAGCACGCCGCCGCCGATGCCGAGCTGCACCTTCTTGGGGAGCTTCTTGAACCAGCCGAGCAGCCACTCGCTCTTGTTGGCCGGGATGCCGCTCTCGTTGTTCGGGGCCACCTCGACCGGGAGGAACGGCACCGATTCCACGGTGAGGACGTCGCCGCGCTTGTCGTCGAGGCCGATGGCGCCGCGCACGAGGGCCGTCAGCTTGGCCAGCTCCTCGGGGGTGCGCGCGAGGTCGCCGTGCTTCGCGCCGTCGACCACCACCGCGACGGTGAGGCGCTTGAGCACGCCGCCGGTGACGATGCGCTTCTCGGTGATGCGCGAGACCTCCCAGTTGCGGGTGAGCGAGAGGCGCCCGGGAGCGCCCGAGGCCGCGGGGCCGGCGGAGGCGGAGCCCGCGCCGCCCGGCAGGTTGCTCTCGGCGCCGGGGATCCCGGCCACGGTGTCGACGACGCCGCCGTTCTGCTCGATGGTCTTGGTCTCGCTGCGCAGGGCCACCTTGGCCTGGTCGAACTGGTCCTGCAGGCGCTCGAGCCGCGACAGGTCGAGCTCGGCGCTCACCCGCACGTCGACGTGCCCCGGCCCGACGAGCTTCTCCAGCATGGCGCGGGCGCGGTCCTCGAGGGTGGCCTCGAGCGCGCGGGCCGCGGTGAGCTGGTCGGTGTCGCCCAGGCCGGTGCCACCCTCGGCGCCCTCGGCGCGCGGGCGGTGGAGCATGGTGCCCTCGGTCGTGACGAGCGCGACGCGGTCGGCGGCGAGCCCCGGCACCGCGGCGGCGCACAGGTGCACGACGCCGGCGATCTCCCCCGCAGACAGGGCGCGACCGGGGCGCATCTTCACGACGACGGAGGCCGAGGCGGGCTCGTTCTTGGAGACGAACACCGAGCGCTCGGGCAGGACGAGGTGCACGCGGGCGCTCTGCACGGCCGAGAGGCTCCCGACGGTGCGGGCGAGCTCGCCCTCGAGCGCGCGGCGGTAGAGGACGCGCTGCTCGAACTCGGTCGCGCCGAGCTTCATCTTGTCGAAGCTCTCGAAGCCGACGCCGCCGCCGCGCGGCAGACCCGCCGCGGCGAGGTCCAGACGCAGCTCGTGGACGCGCGCCTCGGGCACCTCGACGCCGGTCCCGTCGCCGATGAGGCGGTAGGGGACCTTCATCTCCTTGAGCTTGGCGACGAGGGCGGCGGCGTCGTCGCGGTCGAGCTGCGTGAACAGCGGCGCGTAGGTCTCGCGGCCCACCCGCACGAAGAGCAGCGCGGCGAGGGTGCCGAACACGACGATGCCCACGACGAGGCCGATGCGCGCGGCCTTCGACAGGGCGAGGAGGCGCGCCTGCACCTTCACGAAGAGGGCGCGGACGGCGGGGGGCAGGCTCGAGTTCTCTTGTTCAGACATTGGTTCGCCAGAGCTCGTGGAAGGCATCGAGCAGCTTGTTGCGGACGTTGGACAGCAGCTTCACGGAGATCTCGGCCTCCTTCGCTGCGATCATCGTGCCGTGCAGATCGTCGTGCATGCCGCTCACGAGGCCCTGCACCTTGTCGACCGCGATCTGCTGGGTGGCGGCGGTGTCGGCGACGAACCCACCGAGCACGTCGGCGAAGGAGGTCGCGCCCGTGCCGGTCGTGGTGGACGGCTTGATCCCCAGGTCTTCGCCGGTGATCTCGAGCGGGCGCAGCTCCGCGGGCGGCAGGGGCTGGATCTTCATGGTCAGGTCCCGATCTTCAGCGCGGCCTTGGCCATCGCCTTGATCGACTCGATCGAAGTGACGCCGGCCTCGTAGGCGCGCGAGGCGGTCATGAGGTTGACCATCTCCGTCACGACGTTGACGTTCGGATACTCGACGTAACCCTCGGCGTTCGCGTCCGGGTGGCCCGGGTCGTACTCGAGCTGGCCGGGCTTGGTGTCGGTCGCCATGCTGCCGATCTCCACCTTGGCGACCTGCCGGAGCACGGGATCGAAGGCGTTTCCCAGGAGCGGCTTCGACACGAACACCGGGTCGAGGCGCTTGTAGGGGCCGCCGGCCTCGGTGCGGGTGGTCCGCGCGTTGGCGAGGTTGCCGGCGATGGCGTTCATCCGGCCGCGCTCGGCGCTGAGGCCGCTCGCGGCGACCTCGAGCGCGGAGAACACCCCGGGGACCGTGAAGGCAGGGCGAATCATCAGCCACCTCTCCCGTCGTTGGCGGCCCAGCCGAGCCCGGCGAGCTCGCCCGCGACCAGCTGCGCGACCACGTCGTAACGGACCTGGTTGCTGGCGATCTTCACCGCCTCGCGGTCCAGGCTGACCGCGTTGCCGTCCGGCCCGGCCTGCGCCGCCGGGTCGGTGATCACCTTGGTGCCGACGCCCCCCGCTTGCATCGGCTGCGCGCCGAAGTGGTCCGGGTGGGTGGCTTCGAGGTTGGCCATCACCTCGCCGAACTCCACGCGCTCGAGGTCGAGCGGCTTGTATCCGGGCGTGTCCACGTGGGACAGGTTCGACACGAGCAGGTTGTGTCGGGCCAGGTGGTAGTCGAGCCCCCCTTGCAGTCGGTCGACCCCGGCGAAGATGCGCATGAGCCTTCGCCTCTTCACCCGGCGTGCCAACCCCCTTCCTCGCCTGTCTGTCTGCTCGAGCTGCGACTCTCCTGGGCTCTGCCCTCCCCCGGGCTGAAGCCCGGGGCACCGACTGCACCGCAAGCCCGGGGCATGAACCCCGGGCTTCACGTCGCGAATCACTGGCTGGCGCTGCGCCGCCTCGGTGGACCAGAAGGTCAGTTTCGCCAGACTCACGCGACCTCTAGCCCGGGGGCATGCCCCGGGCTTCAGCCGCTGTCGGTGCCCCGGGCTTCAGCCCGGGGGCCCCCCGACTGCTGCCTCGACGAGCGTGGCGTGCCGCTTGCTGTGGATGGCCGGCGATGATCAAGCTCACCCGCCTCAACCACTCGGTCGTAGGGGTCAACCCCGACCACATCGCGCTCGTGGAGGCCAACCCCGACACGACGCTGTTCTTGTTCGGCGGCGACAAGCTCCTGGTCCGCGAGTCGCTCGAGGAGCTGATCGCGGCGGTCATCGAGTTCCGCCGCGCCACCCGCGTCTCGGTGGACAGCGGAGACCTCCCGCACCTGCCGATCCACGCCCACCCGAAGGAGCACTGAGATGGGACCCCTCCTCGGAATCATCGTCGCGCTGATCATGGTGCTGCTCGGAAACATGCTCGAGGGCGGGCACATGAGCTCGCTCGTCGGCGGCCCCGCGTTCATGATCGTCATCGGCGGCACCATCGGCGCCGTGCTCGTGCAGTTCCCGCTGCCCACCGTGAAGGCCTCGCTCGGCGCGGCCGGCGCGCTGTTCAAGAAGCAGTCGCACGACCACGCGAAGATCGTCGACGAGATCGTGGACTACGCCAACCGCGCTCGCCGCGACGGCATCCTGGCGCTCGAGAAGGTGGCGCCCGCGGCGTCGGATCCATTCCTCGCCAAGGCGCTCATGATGGCCGTCGATGGCGCCGACTCGGCGAGCCTCCGCGAGACCATGGAGATCGGCCTCTCGCAGCTCGAGGAGGGCGGCGAGGACAGCGCGAAGGTGTTCGAGGCCGCCGGCGGCTACAGCCCGACCGTCGGCATCATCGGCGCCGTGCTCGGCCTCATCCACGTCATGAGCAACCTCTCCGACATCAACGCCGTCGGCTCCGGCATCGCGGCCGCGTTCGTCGCCACGATCTACGGCGTGGCCGCGGCCAACATCGTGTTCCTGCCGTTCGCGGGCCGGATCAAGATGATGGTGCGCGACGAGGTGCACCTCAAGACCATGATGCTCACCGGCGTGCTCGCCATCCAGGAGGGCCTCAATCCGAAGCTGGTCCGCGAGCGCCTGATGTCCTACGTGCACAGCCCGCACGCCGAGAAGGGCGGCGCCGCCGCCGGCGCCCCCGCGACGGCCGGCTGACGGCCCACGCCAGCGCCCTGACTGACCGGGCCCCGAGCCCCCCGAAGAAGCCCGCCTCGAGCGGGCTTCCGGCGTTCCCTGAGCTGTCACGACAGCCCGGGGGAAGACTCTCGGGGTTGGCACTCCCCTCGCAAGGTGGTCGGCATGTTCCGCAGTCTGCACATCGCCGCGACCGGTATGACGGCGCAGGAAACCAAGCTCGACGCGGTCGCCAACAACGTCGCGAACGCGAGCACCACCGGCTACAAGAAGCAGGACGCCGAGTTCGAGGATCTGCTCTACCAGACGCAGAAGGCCCCCGGACCCGTCGCCGGAGGAGGCATCGCCCCCGCGGGCGTGCAGATCGGCACCGGCACCCGCATCGTGGCGACCTCGCGGTCGTTCGCGCAGGGGCCCATCCAGCAGACCGGCAACCAGCTCGACCTCGCCATCGAGGGCCCGGGCTTCTTCCAGGTCACGCGGCCGAACGGCGAGGTGGCCTTCAGCCGCGCGGGCTCGCTCAAGCTCGACGCGCAGGGCAAGCTCGTGACGAGCGAGGGGCTCCCCATCGAGCCGCCCATCACCATCCCGACCGACGCGACCAGCGTCACCGTCGGCGCGGACGGCACCGTCAGCGTCCTGCAACCGGGTAGCAACACGCCGAACCAGGTGGGCACCATCCAGCTCGCCACCTTCGCCAACCCCGGCGGTCTCTCGGCGCTCGGCCACAACCTCTTCGGCCAGACCGCGGCCGCCGGCGACCCGCAGGTCGGGCCCCCCGGCGCAGCCGGTCGCGGCTCGATCATGCAGGGCGCGCTCGAGGGATCGAACGTCGAGGTCGTCGAGGAGATGATCGCGCTCATCCGCACCCAGCGCGCGTACGAGATCAACTCCAAGGTCATCGCGGCGGCGGACGAGATGCTCCGCAACGCGACGACGATGCGGTGAGCCCATGAAGCAGCACACCCTCGCCCTCGGTCTGTTCGCCTCCGGGTTCGTCGCCCTGGCGATGGTCACCGACGCCACCGCCAAGCCGGCCATCGCGGAGGTCGCGCTGATCGGCCCGCGCATCCACCTCTCCGACGTGGTGCCGACCGCGCCGAAGGAGCTCGCCGACAAGGACCTCGGGCCCGTGCCGCCGCCGAACGGCGCGCGCACCGTCACCCGCGCCGAGCTCGAGGGCGTCGCGGGCAAGAAGATCGCGCTCCCCGACGCGGTGCGCGTCGTCCGCAAGATGAAGAAGGTCGCGGCGCCGGACCTCGAGAAGAGCCTGCGCGCCGGCCTGCTCCAGAATCCGATCGGCCGCGGCGGCCAGCTCAAGGTCGCGCGCCCGCCGAAGTCGGTCGAGATCGCCGACGGCTGGGACACCGTCCTCGTCGACGTGCCGAAGCCCCCGCGCAAGGCCGGCGTGCACACGACCAGCGCGTCGCTGCTCTTCAAGCGCGGCCCCGAGGTGCTCCTGACGCTGCAGGTGCCCATCGACATCGAGCTGCCCAAGGAGGCCGCGCTGCCCGAGGTGCCGATGAAGTCGTCGCTCGTGCTGCTCGTGCAGAAGGGCGCGGTCGAGGTGCGCACCAAGGCCACCGCCGCCGGCGAGGGCGACGTCGGCGACACGATCCCGGTCGTCGTCGCCAACACCAACAAGGTGCTCTCGGTGAAGCTCGACGCCAAGGATCGCGCCCACCTCGTGGAGGTCCCATGAAGCTGCGCTCCCTCGTCGTCGTCCTGCTCCTCGCGACCGCCGCGCCGGCGTGCGGCCCGGCGCACGTCTCGCCGTTCACTGCGCGCCAGCGGGTCTACAAGAAGGGCAACTACGCGCAGGCCGGCGCCAAGGGCAAGCCGACCAACGGCTCGCTGTGGAGCGACGCCAGCGGCGGCATGCTCGAGGATCCGCGCGCCGGCCGCGTGGGCGACATCGTGCTCGTGAAGATCGACGAGGTGGCCGACGCCACCGGGCAGGCCGACACCAAGCTCAAGAAGGAGGGCAGCGCCTCCGCCGGCGCGACGGCCATCCTCGGCATCATGCCCGCCCTCAAGAAGGCCTACCCGAACCTCGATCCGGCCAAGCTGTTCGAGGTCGCGAGCAAGGAGAACTTCGCGGGCGAGGGCGGTACGAGCCGCAAGGGCGAGCTCCACGGCTCGATCTCCGTGCGCGTCGTCGACGAGATGCCCAACGGCGACCTCTTCATCGAGGGCACCAAGGTCGTCATGATCAACAACGAAGAGGCCCACCTCTACCTGTCGGGGCTCATCCGCCCGGCGGACATCACCCAGGACAACAGCGTCTCCTCGTCGCGCATCGCCGACGCGCAGATCGAGTTCACCGGTCGCGGCGACGTCGCCGACCAGCAGCGCAAGGGCTGGCTCCGCCGGCTCGTCGACGCGCTCAACCCCTTCTGAGCCTGGAGATCCCGTGCAGAAACCCTTCGCCCTCGCCCTGCTCGCCGCCTTCGCCGTCGCCTCCGGCCCGGCCGCGGCCGAGAAGATCCGCGACCTCGCCGACGTGAGCGGGGCGCGCGAGAACCAGCTGCTCGGCTACGGCGTCGTGGTGGGCCTCGCCGGCACGGGCGACGACATCACCGCGCCGGTGGCCGCGCAGTCCATGCAGTCGCTGCTCACCAAGCTCGGCGTCAAGGTCGACCCGAAGCAGCTCAAGCTGCGCAACGTGGCGGCGGTGCTCGTCACCGCGACGCTGCCTGCGTTCATCAAGGCCGGTTCGAAGATCGACGTGACCGTCGCCTCGATGGGCAACGCCAAGTCGCTCACCGGTGGCATGCTCGTGCAGACCACCCTCAAGGCCGCCGACGGCAAGACCTACGCGGTCGCCCAGGGCAACCTCCTGCTCGGCGGGTTCGACGCCAAGGGAGGCACTGGGTCCTCGGTGAAATCCGGCACCACGACGGTCGGCCGCATCCCGGAGGGGGCCATCGTCGAGAAGGAGGTGGCGGCCGAGATCGTCACCGGCGGCAAGCTCAAGCTCGAGCTGCGCACGCCGGGTTTCGGCACCGCCAACAAGATGATGGAGGTCATCGACGCCAAGTTCGGCGCCAACACCGCGAGCGCGCCCGACCCGGGCGCCATCGTCGTGAAGCTCCCGAGCGCCTTCGAGGGCAAGCCGATCGCCTTCATCGCCGCCCTCGAGGAGCTCGAGGTGAAGTCGGTGCACAAGGCCCGCGTCGTCATCAACGAGAAGACCGGCACCATCGTCGCCTCGGGCGACGTGCGCCTCTCCCCGATCGCCGTCGTGCACGGCGCGCTGACGATCGTGATCAAGGAGGAGCCGGTGGTCTCGCAGCCGACCCCGGGCCTCCTCGGCGGCACCGGGGGGACCACCGTCGTCGTCCCCAAGACCGACGTGCAGGCCAAGGACGACCCGAAGTCGATGAAGTACCTGCCCGCGGCGCCCACCTTGTCCGACTTCGCCAGCGCGCTCGGCGCGCTCGCGCTGAGTCCGCGGGAGATGGCGAGCGTGCTCCAGGCGATCCGCACCGCAGGGGCGCTGGAAGCCGAGGTGGTGGTCCAATGACGCCGATCGTCAAGGTGCCGGCGCCCGGCGCGAGCGCAGCGGCGGCCGCCGCGGCCGAGAAGAAGGCCAAGGACGTCCACGACACGGCGCTCGGCTTCGAGGAGCTCCTGGTCAAGCAATTGCTCTCCTCTGCCAACGTGGTCCCGAACGCCAAGCAGGGGTACGGCGCGATGGCGCTCGATGCCCTCGCGAGCTCCATCACCCGCGCCGGTGGCCTCGGGCTCGCCAAGAATCTCGAGCACGAGCTCCTGCGCCTCGCCGCCCCGGGGAAGAAGGCCTGAGCGATGGCCCGCAAGAAGAAGCACCCGGAGCACGTGAACCACGAGCGGTGGCTGGTCAGCTACGCCGACTTCATCACGCTCCTCTTCGCCTTCTTCGTCGTCATGTTCGCGGTCTCGCAGGTCGACACCAAGAAGCTCGGCCGCTTCACCCAGAGCTTCCAGCAGGCCGTCGGCATCGAGATCCTCCCTTCTTCGGGCAAGGGTCTGCTCGCCGGCGATCCGAACATGCAAAGCGAACCCGCGCCGCCGAAGGCCGATGGCAAGGGCGGCAACGGCCTGCCCGGCGAGCTCGAGAGCCTGCGCACGGAGCTCAACATCCTCAAGGCGGAGAAGAAGGAGGAGCTCGCGAAGCTCCAGGTCCTCGTGCGCAAGAACGAGCTCGTGCTGCGCCTGGCCGACAACGTCCTCTTCGAGAGCGGCTACGCGGTGCTGCAGGAGCCTGCGCGCAAGGTGCTGCGCCCCGTCGTCGACATCCTCAAGACGGTGAAGGTCTCGGTGCGCGTCGAGGGTCACACCGACAGCGTCCCGATCCGCAGCTCGCGGTGGAGCTCCAACTGGGAGCTCTCCACCGCGCGCTCGACGGCCGTCGTGTTCTTCATGCTCGACTCGGGCATCGCACCTCCCCGCATGTCGGCGGCGGGCTACGGCCAGCACCAGCCCATCGCCAGCAACGACACCGAGGACGGCCGGTCGAAGAACCGTCGCGTCGACCTCGTCATCTCGGTCTCGGATCCCCAGTCATGAACGCCGCGGCGCGGTTCCTGCAGGCTGGCCTCCTCGTGTCCTCCGCGCTCGCCGTCACCTCGCCCGCCTCCGCGCAGGAGTGGGTCCCTGTGGGCCGGCTCGAGCTGTCGGACGGCATCGAGCGCGGCGCGTTCGGCACCCGCACGAGCCGCGTCACCTTGCGCGCAGGGCTCGATCTCGCCGTCGACGAGCGCCCGAGCGAGATCTTCGGCGGCAGCCTCCTGTTCGAGGTCGCGCCGCACAGCGCGGTGGGCCTCGATCTGCGCTACGGGCGTCGCCTCGGGCACTTCGTGGTGGAGGGGCTCGTCGTGGGCTTCGTGTTCCCCGAGACGATGTTCGGGGTCGGCACCGCGCTCACCTACCGCATCCCGCTCGGCAGTTCCGTCTCGATCGCCGTCGGCCCCGAGCTCCGCGCGTTCTTCCTCGGGTCGGACCTGCCCACCAAGACCCCGCTGCTCCAGGGCCTCCTGCGGGGAGGCATCCATGTGGCGTTCTAGGGCTGTCGTCGCCGCGCTCGGGCTCGTCGGCCTCGCGGTCCTCGGCGCCGAGGCCTGCACCCAGGGCGACCCGTGCCTCCGCCACTCCGACTGCCCGGACGAGCAGAAGTGCGCGCAGGGCGCCTGCGTGTTCGGGTCGCGCGACGGCGAGGAAGACACGGGCTCCCCGACGGACGGCGCGACCGACGGTGACGAGGCCGGCGAGACCGTCACGGACACTGCCGCGGCCACCGACAGTGGGCTCGACACCCTCGACGCGGGCACGCTCGACGCGAGCGACACCGCGGACTCGGCGCCGCTCGACGCGAGCGAGACCGACGGATCCGCCGCAGATTCCACCTCGCTCGACGCGAGCGAGACCGCCCCGGACGCATCCACCGACGCCACCACCACCGACATCGACGCCGGGGGCTAAAGCATTTCGGATTCTGTCCGTTCCACCGGACGAGCCAGCATCCCTTCGGAGAACACCATGAGGATCAAGACCGACCCCACCCCCCACCCCAAGCTCGCCGACCCGGTCGCGCTCCGACGCGCGCAGGGGACCCCGTCGCAAGGCGGTGCACCCGGTGAGGTCAAGCAGGTCGCCGCGTCGACCGACTCCGTGAAGGTGACCCTCTCGGCCAAGGCCCGCGAGCTCGCCGCCACGTCCGAGGCCGACAGCGACTTCGACCAGGCCAAGGTCGAGCGCCTGCGCGCCTCCATCGACCGCGGCGACTTCAAGATCGACGCCCAGGCGATCGCGCAGAAGATCGTCGAGGATTGACGTGGCCGAGGCCGCCGATCTCCGCTCGGTCCTCGCAGCGCTCGACGCGCTCCTGATCGAGGAGCGGCGGGCCATCCGCGAGCTCGACGGGCTCGCCGTGGACCACGCGGCGGTGCGCAAGCTCACCTTGGTCCGGCTCGTCCAAGGATTCTCCCAGCCAGAGCTGCGCGCCGAGGGCGCCACGCTCACCCGCGTCATCGCGGCCCTCCGCCAGAACGGCGTCTTGCTGGCGCACGCCCGGGACTGCTTGCGCGACGCGATCGCCGCCCGGTCCGAACGCCCTCTCTCCACGGATTCTCACGATCGTCCCGTCACGCGCCCCGGCGTCCGTCTGCGCGCCGCGCTCTAGGAGGTTGTCATGGCCAGCTCGTTGACCGCACTTCTCGGCATTGCCAGGGACGGGGCCGTCGCGCAGCAGGCCGCCCTCCAGACCACCGGCGAGAACATCGCGAACGCCAGCACCCCCGGCTACGTGCGCCGCGCCGTCGTCATGAGCGCGCGCTCTGGCTTCCCGAACGGCCCCGGCGGCGTCGAGGTGACCCGCACCACCCGCGCTTTCGATGGGTTCGTGACCCGTCGCGTCCTCGACGAGCAGGGCAAGCTCTCGGCTGGTCAGTCGCGCGAGGGCGCGCTCGCGCAGATCCAGGGCATCGTCGCGCCCGAGACGGGGTCGGTCGGCGACCAGCTCGAGGCGCTCGCCGTCGCGTTCCAGCAGCTCGTGGGCTTCCCCGGCGACCTCGCGGTGCGCGGCAACGTGCTCTCGAAGGCGGAGTCGGTCGCGCAGACGTTCCACGACTCCGCCGCGAGCCTCCTCGGCCAGCGCGACGACCTGTTCCGCAGCGCGCAGGGGGTGGCGAGCGATCTCAACCAGCGCCTCGTCGCGATCGGCGATCTCAACGCGAAGATCGCGCAGGCCAAGGACGCGCCGGACGGCGGCGCGGGCCTCCGTGACCAGCGCGACCAGCTCGTGCGCGAGGTGGGCCAGCGGATCGGCGCGCGCGTCGTGGAGGATCCCTCGACGGGTGCGTGGACGCTGTTCGGCGGCGGCACCGTCCTCGTGGACGCCGAGCGCGTCTCCTCGGTCGACGTGGGCCTCGATCCGACCGGCAGCCTGCAGATCCAGGCGCGCCGCCCTGGTGGAGCGCTGATCGACATGACCAGCAAGGTCGTCGAGGGCTCGCTCGGGGGCCTGCGCGAGGCGCGCGACACCGACCTCGTGTCTGCACAGACCAAGCTCGACGCGCTCGCCTTCGACTTCGCCACCTCGATCAACGCGGCGCACTCCGCGGGCTTCGGCCTCGACGGCGTCTCGGGCCGACCCCTGTTCGCCACGAGCGCCACCGCGACCGGTGCCGCCTACGCGATGGCCCTCGATCCGGCCGTGGCCGGGCGCCCCGGGAGGCTCGCCGCTTCGGCCACCGCGCTCGACGTGCCCGGTGGCAACGGCGCCGCGCTCTCCATCGTCAAGACCTTCGACGCGAACCTGCCGACCTCCGGGCTGCCACCGCGCGACACGTTCGCCGCCCTCGGCGCCGACATCGGCACCCGCCTGTCCTCGGCGAGCGCCGAGATCGAGCTCCGCCAGGGCACCCTCGGTCAGGTGGACTCCCTGCGCGAGTCGCAGAGCGGGGTCTCGGTCGAGGAGGAGATGGTCGATCTGACCCGGTTCCAGCGGGCGTTCGAGGCCTCGATCAAGGTGCTCCGCACCGCCGACGAGCTCCTCGATCAACTGATCCAGTCCAAGAGGTGAGGCCGATGCGGATCACGGAGAACATGCGGGTTTCGAGCGCCGTTGCGACCCAGCAACGCATGGCCGAGCGCGTCCAGCGCGCGACCGAGGTCGCGTCGAGCGGGGCCCGCGTGGGCAAGGCCAGCGACGACCCGAGCGCGTGGGCCACCGGCCAGACGCACGCGGGCCGCAGCGCCGCCGCCAAGGCGCGCGGCAAGGTCCTCGAACGCGCGGCTTCCGACCTCGAGGTCGCCGAGGGCGCGCTCGCCTCCGCCGTCGACGTCATGGCCCGCGCGCGCGCGATCGCGACCCAGATGGCGAACGGCAGCATGGACGCGGCCACCCGCAAGAACGCGGCGATCGAGGTCGACGCGCTCCGCGACCAGCTCCTCGGCCTCGCCAACACCCAGGGCGCCGCGGGCTACGTGTTCGGCGGCACCAAGACCGACGTGCCCCCGTTCACCCCCGGTTACGCGTTCGTCGGCAACACCGGTACGCGCGCGGCCGAGATCGCCCCCGGCACCACCCTCGTCACCAACCTGAGCGGCGCGCGGGCGTTCACCACCGCCGGTGGGCGCGACCCGTTCGCCGATCTCGGGGCCCTCGCGACCGCCCTGCGCACCAACGCGGTCGCGGGCATCACCGCTGCCATCGACGCCAGCGAGGCCGGGCGGCGTCAGCTTTCCGACGTGCGCAGCGACGCTGGGTTGACGCTCGAGCGCGCGCGGTCGGCCAGCGAGGTGCTCGGCAACCTCGCGCTGCGGCTCGACAAGGCCCGCGCCGGCGAGCTCGAGGCCGACGCGGCCCCGGCCTTCACCGAGCTGAAGAACGCGAGCGACGCCTACGACCGGAGCCTCACGGTGACCAAGCAGATCCTCTCGCTCTCGAGCCTCGCGCGGTAGCGACGGCACGGCGTCTGCAACACCTCGAAGCGGACCATGCTCATCATCCAACGCCGCGTCGGACAGCGCATCGTCGTGGGTGCCGGCGTCGAAGTCGTGCTCATGGAGGTCTCCCGCGGTGGCGCGCGCATCGGCGTCGCGGCACCGCACAGCCTCCAGGTCTTGCGGGGAGAGGTGTACGACGACATCGTCGCCGCCAACGCGCAAGCCGCCACGCTCGACGCCGACCTCCTCGCCGAGCTCTCTCCCCGCGGCCGGTAGGAGGCTTCATGTTGGTGGAAGGCACGCGCTTCGGCAGGATCGAGTTCGACGACGACAAGGTCATCGTCCTGCGTGGAGGATTGCTCGGGTTCCAAGAGCTCGAGCGCTACGTGCTCCACGAGCAGGAGAGGGTGCAGCACATCGCCTGGCTGCAATCGATCGAGCGCCCCGACCTCGCCTTCCCGGTGATGGACGCGGCGAGCTTCGGCGCGGGCTACCCGGACCCCTCGCCCGCCGACCTCGCGCGCAGCGCGGGCCTCTCGACGGGTGACCTCGCGGTCCTGGTCGTGGTGGTCGCGCGGCGCGCACCACCCACCCTCATGGCCAACATGCTCGCCCCGCTGATCATCGACGTGGCGTCACGTGCCGGCGTCCAGGTCGTCCTCGATCCGCAGCGATTCTCGGCGTCCCACGTGCTCGACGGGTTCTCGACCATGCCCCGGACGGGGCTCGAAGCCCTCGCGCAGGGAGCATTCGCCGCGACCCCCTAGCCATCGCTTCGAGTACACTGCCGGCCATGTCGCTCGCCGGTGCGCGGATCCGCGACTACGAGGTGTGGGGCCGGCTCGGGCAGGGCGGCATGAGCGAGCTGTGGCTCGCCAAGCAGACCGTCCTCAACCTGCCCGTCGTCATCAAGACCCTGCGCCGTGACTCCGCCGGCCTCGACTCCACCGGGGTCGCGCGGTTGCTCAACGAGGCGCGCGTCATGGTGCGCATCACGAGCTCCAAGGTGGTGCGCGCGCTCGACGCCGGCGTGCACGAGGGCACGCCCTACGTGGTGCTCGAGTACGTCGACGGCCTCGATCTGGCCGAGCTCGACGCGCGCCGCCGCGCCTCGCTCGGGGTCGGGCTGCCGCTGTGGTTCTGCGCGCACGTGATGGGCCAGGTCTGCCTCGCGCTCCACGCCTCGCACCAGACCGGGATCCTCCACCGCGACGTGAAGCCGTCCAACGTGTTCGGCGGCGCCGAGACGGGGATCCGCCTCGGCGATTTCGGCATCGCCGTGCCGCACCTCGACGTCGAGTCGATGCGCGACATCTCGGGCACGTTCCGCTTCATGCCGCCGGAGCAGATGCGCGGCGAGCCGCTCGACCGCGCCGCCGACATCTACGCTGCGGGGGCCACCGCGTTCGACCTCCGCTACGGGAGCCCGCCGTTCCTCACCATCGACGAGGTGCTCGATCTGCGCAACGACCCGCCGTTCCCCGAGCCCGAGGGCCCGCACGAGGCGTACTTCCAGCACGTCGTCGGCCACATGCTCGAGAAGGTGCCGGGCAAGCGCCCGAAGGACACCCACGACCTCGCGCGCCACTTCCGCAGCATCGACCAGGCGCTCCGGCCGCACCGCCGCGTCGCGTTCCTCCGCCAGAGCAAGGCGCCGGGGCGGCACGCGTTCCAGGTGGGCACGTGCCGCGTGGAGATCGAGACCGGAGACCTCGCCCAGCAGGAGGTCGACGGCATCGTCAACTCGGCGCACGACCACCTCCGCATGGACGGCGGGTGTGGCGCGGCGCTGCGCGCGGTCGGCGGCATGGGGGTCGAGGAGGAGGCGCTCGCCCACGGCCAGCAGGCGCTCGGCGCGTGCGTCGCCACGTCGGCCGGCAAGCTCCGCGCGCGCAAGGTGCTGCACGCGGTGAGCGCGTGGAACGAGATCTCGTGCGTGGCGCGCGCCGCCCACCGCACGCTGCTCCTCGCCGACGAGCTCGGCCTGCGGTCGCTCGCGATCCCGGCGCTCGGCACGGGGGCGGCGCGCGTCTCGGTGGAGACCTGCGCGAACGCGATCGCGACCACGCTGCGCTGGCACCTCATGCTCGGCGGCACCGGGCTCTCCCGGGTGAAGTTCGTGCTGCGCGACGCCTCCACCACCGAGCGGTTCGCCGAGGTGGTCGAGCAGGCCCTGCGCGGCGACCGCGCAGCCGGCCCCGCGCTCGACATCGGCCGGCCCGCGGTGCTCGAGGCCCAGCCCGAGGCGCCGACGCAGGTGGAGACCGACCCGGACGACGGCGTCGATCGGTGACTACGCCGCCCTGGGGCGCGGCGGGCAGATGCGGCGCAGGCCGGGCCGGATGACGGTCTCGACGGTGGAGAAGAACAGCGCGCGCGCCTTCTCCCCGCTGCAGAGGCCGAGCGCGGCGCCCTCGGCGGGCGGGCGGCTCGCGAGCGGCAGGTGCGCGAGCTCGTGCTGCACGAGGTGCTCGAGGGCGACGGGCACGTAGGCGAGGAACGCCTCGCGCTCGGCGTCGGTCAGCTTCGGGAGCTCGCGCTCGAGGGTGGTCCACCCGAACCGCGCGTGGCCGATCTCGTCGGCCCAGATCCGCGTGAGGAGCTCGCGCAGCGGGCCGTCGGCCATCTCGAGGCGCTCGGCGGCGATCAGCGCGACGGCCACCGTCTCGCTCATGCAGCCGACGCTGAGCAGGTTGCGCAGGGCGGCGACGCGCAGCGTGGTGTCGGCGTGCACGGGGAGGGGAGGGGCCTCGGGGAGGACGAAGCGCGCCTCGCCCCCGAGCCGCTCGACGACCGCGCCACAGAGCTCGCCGTGGCGGCGCTCCTCGTCGGCGAAGCCGCGACACGTGTCGCCACCGTCGATTCCGGCCTCGTCGAGCTGCGCGGCGAGCGCGGCGAACACGCGCGACGAGGACCACTCGTTGATCATGCGCTGCGACCAGGTGCCGATCGCGCTGTCGCGCAGCTCGGGGAGGTCGGGCACGGCGGCAGGCATGGCGGCCCGCGCCGGCGCGCGAAGGTCGACGATCACGACACGCCCTCCGCGCCCGGCATGGGGGGCGGCATCGGCGGGCCCCAGGGCGTGCACGCGAGGCCCGCGTGACTGAAGCACTGTCCAGGTAGCGCGTAGCAGCAGGCGAGGGCCTTCGCCCAGCTGAGGCCGTAGTCGTGCTCGGGGGTGCCGTCGTACACCTTGATCAGCTCGCCGCAGCAGGCCTGCAGCGCCGGATCGGGCGACCCCGCCTCGCCCGCGTCGGCCGGCTCGGCGACGTCGACGGGAAACGCCGCGCGCACCTTGGCCGCGCAGCAGGCGAGCTGGGTCGGCGTGGCGGCGTCGGCGATCGTGCCGCACGAGGTGGCGTCGACGATCGCGTCGGCCACCACGAAGGTGTCGTCGACCGCGGCGTCGGTCGTCGTGGCGGCGTCGGCCTCGGCGTCGTCCTTGCCGCCCGGGACCTGCGCGACTTGACCGCCGCACGCGCCGAACACCGAGGCGGTGGAGAACGCGAGGGCGACCTTGGCCGCCGCGCGGAGGGCGCGGCGCTGGACTTCGTCGGGAGAGAGCATCGTCATCGGGGACCTCCTCTAAGGATGTCCTCAACGTGCGGTCTCCCCGCCGCGCGCGCCAGAAGAACGATCGAGGGACCATAATATCACAGAGCGATACAATGCACGGAGGGGGTGCTCGCTCCGATTTTGCCGCGGCCGCGAAGACACCCGTACCATCGGCGCGGATGGCCACGGTCGACTTCCACGCCCAGAGCCGCGCTGCGCAGGATCGGCTGCGCGGAGCGCTGGCCGGGACCGACCCGCCGACGCCGCTCGCCAGGCGCCTCGGCGCCCCCGCGCGCCACCTGCCCGGGTTGCTCGCCTGCGTGGCCGGCCTCGCCGGATTGGTCGGGATCGCCGTCGTCGGCTTCGGCGCGACGACGGGCGAGGCGGTGCAGCCGAAGCCGTTCACCGCCGGCTACGTCGCGCTCGGCGCGCTCGCGGTGTTCGGGCTCCTCGACGCGATCGCCCGCAAGCGCGCGGTGCGCGTGCTGCCGTACGCGCCCGGCGTCTACGTGTTCTCGCGCGTGGTGGTCGACGCGCGGAGCGACGTGCTCGAGGTGGTCCCGCTCTCCGAGCTGAAGCCCTCGGCCTCCGGGCGCGACCTCCACCTCCGCGGCAGCACGTCGTTCGACTTCCCCGGCGAGGCCGGCGCGCTGGGTGCCATCGAAGCCGCGCTCGCCGAGCCGGTCGGTGACGACAAGCACGAGAACCCGAAGAACCCGCTCGGCGAGCCGCTCATGCCGAGCCCGCTCGCGCCGACCGATCCGTTCGAGCGCCACGTCCCGCGCTGGGCGCGCCTGCGCCTCCTCCTGGCGCTCGCGATCGGCGGGGCGGCGGGCTTCGGCCTCTACACGGTGCGCAACAAGGCGAGCGACGACCGCGCCTTCGACGCGGCGAAACGGGCTGACACGGTCGAGGGGTGGAACGCCTACCTGCAATCGGGCCTCCGCCACGCCGAGATGGTGAAGCAGAGCCTCCTGCCGCGCGCCGAGCTGCGGCTCGCGGTGAAGAAGGCGAGCGTCGACGCCATCCTCGACTACGAGAAGACCCACCCCGGGAAGATCGAGGCCGAGGTGAAGGCGGCGCTGACCGACGCTCTGACCCGCGAACTCGCTGCGGCGGCCAAGGAGGGCACGCTCGCGGCGCTCGACGCGTTCGACGGCAAGCGCAAGGGTCACGGCCTCGACGCCGATCTGCAGAAGGCGCGCGACGCGGTGTACGTGGCGGCGCTCGGCAAGTGGAAGGCGCGCAAGGGCACGGCGCCCGAGGCGGTGACCGCGATGGCGGCGCTGGTCGGGTTCTCCCAGAAGAACAAGGGCGCGACGGTGGAGATCCGCTTCCGCCGGCTGCCCTCGGCCACGCTCGGCAACGCCGACAAGTTCGTCACCAAGATGCCGAAGTTCAACGGCGAGACGTCGTACACCTCGCGCTACTTCGACGCGACGCACATGGCCGCCCACGAGGAGGCGCTCGGCAAGACGGTGGTGGCCTCGCTCTCCGAGGTGTTCAGCAAGGAGATCCTGACGGCGAAGGTCGGCGCCGCGATCGCCGAGGGCGAGCCGCCTCCCAAGGTCACGGTGCCCACGCTGCTGGTCGAGTACCACACGGAGTGGAACACGACGGCGTACTCGAGCGACAAGCCGCGCGGCATCGTCTGCGGCGTGCTGGTGAAGTGGTCGGTCACCTTCCACGTGCCGCCTTCGACCTCGTGGAGGACGGCGCTCGAGTTCACGGGGACGCCGTCGATGAAGCAGATCCTCGGGTGGGCGAACAAGCCGTACCCGAAGCCGGGCGAGATGGAGGAGGACATCTACTCCGCGATCCGCAAGGCCGCCTTCGAGGGGATCGAGGGGAAGATCGTCGGCGCGCTGTTCGGGACGCCGTAGCGCCGCGATCGTGGCGACGAGCTCTGCGGCGTGGCACGCTGCACGCACGATGGCGTCGCTGGCCCGCGGGCAGTGGGTGGTGCTGCTGGGCCTCCTGTCCGGTTGCTTCCTCGGCTCGACGTCGAAGGAGTGCAGCTTCGATGGCGACTGCGGAGAGCCCAGCTCGTGCCTGCTCCACAAGTGCCGCTCCAACGTCTGTCTCGAGGTTGCCGGGCCGCCCATCCAGGTCGATGGAGACTGCAGCAAGGTCGTCTGCAACGGCACGAAGCCGATCACGGTCGGCGACGACTTCGACCTGCCTCCACTCGGGCCAGGGATGAACGCGGAGTGCACGGTGCGACAGTGCCTCTACTCCCCCACCGGTGGCGCGCCGCGCGTCACGGACAGGAATGGCGAGTCCTGCAGCAAGGGCATCTGCAACGGCTACCAGTGTCGATAGCTCCGCCTGTCGCTCGCTCCCCGGCTCAAATCGCGGCGGCGACCACCGCGTGGCCCGCCGCGGCGGCGGCGGCGAAGAAGTCGCGGGTGGCCTCGATCTCGCGGAACTGCTCGTCGTAGTCGGCGGCCGTGAGGACGGTGCCGCGTCGGTCGGTGCTGAACTCCGCCTCGAGACCCTTCGTGCGCACCTGCTCCAGCGTGACCTCGGCGAGCTCGCCGGCGATCTTCTTCACCTTGGCAGGCGTCGCGACCTGGATGTCGTAGCCCTCGTACTCGAAGGCCTCGTCGTTGCCGTTCTCGAAATCGAGCACCTTGCGCAGCGTCGGATAGCCCGCGCACCTCAGGAGGCGGTGGGTGTCCTCGAAGTCGACGAACTCGAGCTTCTGCACCTTCCACTCAGGGCCCGCGTTCTCGTCCTCGCCGAACAGCGCCGCGAACCGCTCGTTGTCGGCGCGCAGCTTCTTGAGGAGGGCGGGGGGCACGGCGTACGCGGTGGAGGTCACGCTCATCGCGAGCGAGCGTAGCAAGACCGCGCGGACATTGGCTGTCCGCCGCGCCCTGGCGCCGAACCCGCGCGTGACTACGCCTCGGTGATGAGCACCGGACGCACCGCCTGGCACGTGGTCTTCGCCGCCCTGGTGAAGGAGCGCGCTCCTCCTGACGTCGAGGTGCGCGCCGAGGTGCAGCTCGGCGCCGAGCCGCAACGAGTGGACCTGCTGCTCCTGCGCAAGACCGGCGGTGGGCACCAGCCAGGTGCCGTCCTCGGTGGGTTGTGGCCGCTGTTCACGACCGACGCGCTCGTCGAGTTCAAGAGCGTCACCCGGCCGTTCCGCCGTGGCGATCTCGTCCGGCTCCTCGGGTACGGCGCGCAGTACCACGTCGGCGAGGTCGACCGTCTCACGGCGCGAGACTCGCTCACCCTCGTGCTCGTCCTCTCGCGTCCCGTCGACCGCCTCGCGTCGGATCTCGCGCGCCTCGGCTGGCACATCGCGCCGATCGGCGACGGTTACGCACGGGTCGTGGGCTGTCCCTATCCGCTCGTGGTGGTGGACATCGACGCGGTCGCGCGGGCCGAGCACGACGACTTGCTCGGAGCGTTCGGGCATCACACAATGGAGACCCGAGAATCCCACCGCTGGTGGCAGGAGCACGTCATGGCAGCCAACCCCACCGACATCCGAGAGCTCGACGGGTACGAGGAGATGCGGCGCAAGCTCGTGGAGTCGTTGAGCCCAGAGGAGCGGCTGGCAGTCGTCGCCGGCCTCGGCCCGGCCGAGCGTCTCGCCGCCATCGAACAGATCGTCGACACGCTTCCAGCCGACCTCCGTGCCGCGCTCCTTCGCCGCCTCGGCAGAGACTGACGGGACTGGGCCTGGAGGCGACGCATTGCCTCGTCTGGGGAGCCGGAGGCGCCTTCCCCTTGGGCGTCGCAAGTCTGAGCGCGCTTCAGGGGCTCGCTGACGTGGGTGTCCCCGATTCCGAGGGCGCTGGACGCACCGTGACCGGGCCGAGCTACGCGAACTCGCTCCCGTACGCGCGGTGCCACAGCTGCTCGTAGCTCTCCGCTTCCTGCTTCCACCGCGCGTCGTCCCACCCGAGCTCCGGCTGCACGAGCGCCCGGATCCGCTCGAGCAGATGAAGCCCGCCGTTCGCCGCGAGCAGCCCGAGCCGCACCCGCCGCAGCAGCAGGTCCTCGAGGTGCACCACCGCCTCGTCGCGCGCCGCGTACCGCAGCTCGCACCACAGCGCCGGCGTGTCGTCGATCGGGCTCGTGTCGTCGTGGGCCGCGAGCACCGCCGGCGCCTCCACCCCGTACCGACCGAGCAGCCGCGCCCGCGCCGCGACGCCGAGCGACTCCGGCAGCTCCACCTCCGTGGGCTCGTCCAGGATCGGCCCGCGCTCGCCGTAGAGCCCGATCGCGCGCAGCGTCTCGAGCGCCATCAGGCGGAACGTCGTCAGCTTGCCGCCGGTCACCGTCACGAGGCCGTCCTCGTTCCAGAGGGCGTGGTCGCGCGACTCCTTGCTCGGGTTCTTCTGCCCGCTGTCGATGACGCCGCGCACCCCTGACCACGAGGCGCGGATGTCGCTCGACGAGAGCCCCACGTCCGGGAACGCGTGCGTCGCGAGGTCCATCAGGTAGCTCGCCTCGTCGTTCGCCGTGGCAGGCTCCTCGTCGAGGCCGTGCGCGTGGTCCACGTCGGTCGTGCCGAGGATCGTCACGCCCTCCCAGGGCACCGCGAACACCGCGCGCCCGTCGGCCGGGTGCAGCAGGGTGACCGCCTCCGAGACCGGCAGCTTCTCGCGCGCGAACACGAGGTGGCTGCCGCGGATCGCGCGCATGCGGGCCGGCGCGCCGACCTCCTTGCGCAGCCCGTCGACCCACACGCCGGTGGCGTTCACCACGCGACGGCTCTTCACCTCGAAGGTGCGCCCGGTCACCGCGTCGGTCACCACCACGCCGCGGACCTTGCCGTCCTGGTCGCGCAGGAGCTGCTTCACCGGCGCGTAGTTGAGCGCGCTCCCGCCGCGGCGCACCGCCTCGCGGATGACCCGGAGGGTGAGGCGCGCGTCGTCCGTCTGCGCGTCGAAGTAGTGATACCCGCCGCGCACCGCCGCGCCGGACAGCACCGGGATCTGCGCGAGCAGCTCCTCGGCGGTGTACTTCTCGTGCGCCCACTTGCGCGCGATGACGTCGTACACGGCGAGCCCCACGCCGTACATCCAGCTCGGCATCTTGTCGCCGGCGAACGTGGCCAGGTAGAAGCCGAGCGGCGTGACCAGGCCCTTGGCCTCGCGCAGCAGGCGCTCGCGCTCCACCACCGACTCGCGGGTGACCCGCAGCTGCCCCTGCCGCAGGTAGCGCAGGCCGCCGTGGACGAGCTTGGTCGACCGGCTCGAGGTGCCCGAGGCGAAGTCGCGCGCCTCGAAGAGCACCGCGCTCTTGCCCATTCGTGCGCACTCGGCGAGCAAGCCGGCGCCGGTGATGCCACCGCCGACGATGATCGCGTCCCACTCGTCGGTCCCTTCGCTCGGGCGATCGAGGCGGCCCAGGAGCTCGTCACGCCACCCGCGCGTCCACATCCACCCTTCGTAGGACTCATGCCGCGCCGCGGCAAGCGCGTCGGGCAACTCTGCCGGCCGCCGCGGCCGTCTCCCGGCGTAGGATGCGTGCGTGATCCTGTCCGGGCTCGTCGATCCCGAGGTCCAGTCCCAGCTCGCCCGCGTCCCCAGCTCGGTCAACGAGCTCGGCTTCGACGCGTGGGGGTTCTCCCCCGAGCGGGCGCGGCTCCTCTACTCCCTCGCGCGCAAGATCCACGACTACTTCCGCCCCGAGGTGGAGGGCGCCGAGCACATCCCCGCGGGGCGCGTGCTCATCGTGCCGAACCACGCCGGCCAGCTGCCGTTCGACGGCATCGTGGTCGCGGTCGCGTGCCTCCTGCAGGCGAACCCGCCGCGCACCGTGCGCGCGATGATCGAGCGCTGGCTCCCGCGGCTCCCGTTCGTCGACGACGTCCTGCTCCGCGGCGGCGCGGTGCTCGGCGCGCCGATCAACTGCCGCAACCTGCTCGAGGACGAGCAGGCGATCCTGGTGTTCCCCGAGGGCGCGCGTGGCTCCGGCAAGGTGTGGCGCGACCGCTACCGCCTCGAGAAGTTCGGCCGCGGGTTCATGCGCCTCGCGCTGCAGACCAACACCCCCATCGTGCCCTGCGCGGTGGTCGGCAGCGAGGAGTCGATCATCAGCGTGCATTCGAGCAAGATCCTCTCGAAGCTGCTGCGCGCCCCGTATTTCCCCATCCATCCGCTGCTGCCGCTGCTCGGGCCGCTCGCGTACCTGCCGCTGCCGGTGAAGTTCCACCTGCGCTTCGGCCCGCCGCTCCGCTTCGAGGGCGAGCACGACGCCGACGACGCGGTGATCGAGGAGAAGGTCGCCGTGGTCCAGAACGCGGTGCAGGAGATGGTCGACGACCTCCGCGCGCGCCGGAAGGGCTGGTTCTAGAGTGGGCCACATCCTGATCACCGGCATCGCCGGCGGCCTCGCCCAGCGCGTCGCCGAGGTGCTCGTCGAGCGCGGCCAGAAGGTGGTCGGCGTCGATTACCGCCCGGTGGGCAAGCTCGGTGGCCTGCTCTCGCGCGTCGAGATTCACCGCGCGAAGTACGACAAGACCGCGATCGAGGACGTGTTCCGCGCCTACTCGGGCGCCGGCATCGACGCGGTCCTCCACCTCGGCCGCGTGGGCAACCTCCGCGAGGAGATGGGCAAGCGTTTCGACCTCAACGTGACCGGCTCGCAGAAGCTCCTCGAGCTCGCCCTCCGCTACCGCGTGCGCGCGATGGTGGTGCTGTCCACGTTCCACGTCTATGGCGCCGATGCGCGCAACCACACGCCCATCGGCGAGGACGACCCGCTCCGCGCCGGCACGGAGTTCCCCGAGATCGCCGACGCGATCCAGCTCGACTCGATGGCCGCGCTCTGGGCCTTCCGTTACCGCGACGTGCGCACGGTGGTGCTGCGCCCCACCAACGTCGTCGGCCCCACGGTCAACAACACGATGAGCAAGTTCCTCCGCTTGCCCGTCATCCCGCACCTCCTCGGGTACAACCCGATGACCCAGTTCGTGCACGAGCGCGACCTCGCCGCCGCGATCGTCCTCGCGCTCGACGGCCCGCGCGGCGGCCACGAGGGCAGGGGGGTGTTCAACGTCGCCGGCCCGACGGCGATACCGTGGCGCACCGCGATCGAGCTCGTCGACGCGCGCGCCCTCGCGCTCCTGCCCGCGCTCGCCTCGATCTACGGGCGCCTCGCCGGCTTCCCGCACTACCTGCTCAACTTCTACAAGTGGCCCTGCGTCATCGGCGACGCCAACTTCCGCCGCGCCTTCGGGTACAAGCCCACCGTCGACATCCGCACCTCGCTCTACAGCACCGTGGCCGAGGCCCGCGCCGTCCAGCGCGGCAGCTGGATGGCGGCGCGGTAGTCCTGGTTCCAGCCCCAACGGTCGCACCTGTCCGTTTCTGGCGCGGGGTCGGGTTCCGGATAAGCTCGAAGTGGTGCAACGTCTCCTCGGGTCGCTGCTGGTCGCTTCCGCGCTCGTGGGCTGCGGAGGCGAGACCGGCTCCGAGCCGCCCCTCGAGGACACGGGTACGAGCGAGGTCGACCCCGGCGAGACCGGCGCCGACGCGGCCCCCGACGCGCCCGATGCCGCCAAGGACGCGCGGACGGACGCGCCGACCGACACTCCCCCTCCACCCCCGAGCGGCCCGACCCGCTACCCGTTCGGCCCGCTCCAGTCGCCGATGAGCGCCGCGGTGATCGCCCGCGCCAAGAAGGCGATCGAGGGCGCCCCGACCCACCGACCCGACGTCTTCGCCAAGGTCGGCGACTCCATCACCGTCAACACCAACTTCCTGAACTGCTTCGCCGGC
>JAEUKC010000083.1:0-4625 GCA_016794445.1 Myxococcales bacterium | reverse complement strand
CGTCGACGTGCGTGTCCTCGGCCCGCGCGGGTTCCCCGTGACCTGCAACGGCCCCATCGTGCAGCCCGCGCCGATCGCCGACTTCGTGAGCACGATCGGCGCAGGGCAGACCTGGTCGGCCACCGTGCCGCTCGCCGGTCTGTGTCCGCCGCACACCTTCGACGTCCCGGGGCTCTACCTGCTCACGCCGGTGCTGCGCGCGCCCGCGCTCTCCAAGACCGTGAGCGGCGGGGCCAAGAACGTGTTCGCGGGGGAGGTCGCCGCCGAGACCCCGCAGCTGCTGCGGATCGAGACCGGCAAGAAGCCGTTCCACGACGTCCCCCCGATCGCGCTCTCCGCCAGCGCGAAGTGAGACCTTGCGGAGGCCGGCGCCTCGTGCGAGCAACGACCCATGGGACACGTGCTCGGCGTCATCGGTGGTTCGGGGCTCTATTCTCTCGACGGTCTCGTCGACGTCCGCGAGGAGCAAGTCGAGACCCCCTGGGGCGCTCCTTCGGACGCGATCGTGCGCGGCCGACTCGGCGACGTGGAGCTCCTGTTCCTGCCGCGCCACGGCCGTGGCCACCGCGTGTCGCCGAGCGGCGTGAACTACCGCGCCAACCTCGCGGCGCTCAAGCAGCTCGGCGCGACCCACGTGCTCGCCGTCAGCGCCGTCGGCAGCATGAAGGAGGAGATCGCCCCGGGGCACCTGGTCGTCGTCGACCAGTACATCGACCTCACGCGCCGCCGCACGCCCACGTTCTTCTCGTACGACGGCGCGAGCGATCTCGGCGCGCCGGTCGCGCACGTCATGTACGCCGACCCGGTGTGTCCGCTGCTGGCCGCCGCCGTGCACGAGGCCGCCGTCGAGACCGGCTCGGTCGTGCACCGCGGGGGCACCTACGTGTGCATCGAGGGGCCGCAGTTCTCGACGCGCGCGGAGTCGCTCGTCTATCGCTCGTGGGGCGTGTCGGTGATCGGCATGACCAGCGCGACCGAGGCCAAGCTGGCGCGCGAGGCCGAGCTGCCGTTCGCCACGCTCGCGCTCGCCACCGACTACGACTGCTGGCACGAGACCCACGACGACGTCACCGTCGAGCAGGTGGTCGCCGTGATGAAGGCCAACGTCGATCGCGCGAAGAGCACCATCGCCGCGCTCTCGCGCCGCCTCCCCGATCCCACCAAGTCCATCGCAAACGGTGCACTGCGGGGCGCAGTCATGACCGACATGGCCACCGTGAGCGCCGACGTCCGCGCGCGCTACCGGCTGCTCCTCGGGTGAAGGAACGTCCCTTCCGTAGCCTCCCCGTCGTGCAGAGATGTCGGAGGACGGGCTCATACCTTTCATCGCTGCAAGGTCGCCCCACCGCTTGACCACTTTTTCCCGACGCAGTGCGTGGCACGTCGATTGCTGCACTCCTGGGATCATGACCCCCTCCGATGGCACGGTGGACGACACCACCATCACCGCCGAGGCGCTGCGGCGTCTGCTGCTCGGTGGCGACGTGCGGGTCGTCGACATCCGCGCGCCGTCCGAGTTCAACGGCGAGCTCGGCCACGTCGACGGAGCCAAGAGCGTGCCGTCGCCGCTCGTGCTCGCGGCCGCGGTCGAGTGGGACAAGAGCCAGCCGATCGTCCTCGTCTGCCGCAACGGCCTCCGCGCGCCGCGTCTCGCGCAGGAGCTCCGCGGGCTCGGCTTCCAGCGGGTCCTCACCCTCGCGGGCGGCATGCTCGCCTGGGACGACGCCGGCATGCCCGTCTCGCGCCGGGACTGAAGCGTCTCGCCGGGGACAGGGCCGAGCACCCGGATTCGTGCTCTGATCCGCTCGTGAAGACCGCGGCCCAGATCTACGGCGAGATCGTGCGTCGCGTGCTGGCGCCCGCCGTCGCGTCGGGCCCCGTCGTCCTCGGGCGCCCCTTCGGTCCGCGTCGCGCGCGGCTCGCCGCCGAGGCCTTCGGAGAGAGCTCCGCCGAGTCGATCGCGCTCGCGCGCGAGATCGGCGAAGGGATCGAGCAGGCGCTGGTCGAGCGGGTGCGTCGCTTCTCGCCGATGGACGCGGGGGCGCTCGGCAGCGGGCTCGACGGCCCCACCATCGCGCTCGCCGCGCACCTGCACGACGCGATGGCGGCGTTCCACCCCGACCTCGCGGGGCTGTTCCGCGGCTCGGCGCGCACCGAGGTGATCGAGCTCGCGATCGAGGCGATGGTCGCCATGCCGCCTCCGTCGACCGTGCGCGAGGCGCTGCTCCGCCATGCCTGGCTCGGCACGCTGCCCCGCTTCACCCTCTCGCGCGTCGACGTGTCGTGGTGGACCGGACGCGACACGTTCTACGGGCAAGAGCCCCCCGCGCGGCTGCTCGCGTGGCCCGAGGTGCGCAAGGTCGTGCGGGCCGAGCGCAAGGTGCCCGCGCTCCGGCTGCCCGAGCTGTTCGACGCCCGCGTCTCGAACGCGCTCGCCGAGCCGTTCGCGCGCGCGCTCGCCGCGTTCTTCGCCGCCTCGCCGCTCACCGATCTCGCGTTCGCGGGTCGCCTCGCGCCGCCGTTCACGTGGACGACGGCGACCCGCACGCTCGTCGCCACCAAGGCGGGCAACCGGCTCGCGCGGCGCGTGATCGCCTCGTCCGAGGAGGGCGGTCGGTTCGCGCGCGAGGCCATCGCCGCCACGCGCGCGCCCGAAGCCGCGTCGATCACGGCGTGACGGCCGCGGACAAGCAGGGTAGTCCCGAGCGCATGGACTTCCCCCCGATCCAGGTCGCCGGCGAGGGCGCGCTGCACGCCCGCCTCGTCACCAGCCTCGGCACGCTCACCGTGCGCCTCTTCGAGAAGGAGGCGCCCAAGACCGTCGCCAACTTCGTGGGGCTCGCGACCGGCGCCGTGAAGTGGGTCGACCCCACCACCAACGCGCCCGGTGCAGGGCCCGCCTACGACGGCGTGCGCTTCCACCGCGTGATCCCCGGGTTCATGATCCAGTGCGGCGACCTGCGGAGCCGTCAGCCGTACTCCATGGAGAACCGCTGGGGCACGGGCAAGCCGGGCTACACGTTCGAGGACGAGTTCCACCCGAGCCTGCGCCACGACCGCCCGGGCATCCTTTCGATGGCCAACAGCGGCCGCGCCACCAACGGCTCGCAGTTCTTCGTCACGGAGGTCCCGACGCCTCACCTCGACGACAAGCACTCGGTGTTCGGCGTCGTCGTCGAAGGCGTCGAGCTGATCAAGAAGATCGCCAACACGCCCCGCGGCCAGGGCGATCGCCCTGTCGAAGACGTCGTGCTCCAGCGCGTCGAGCTGTTCCGGCAGTGACCATGCGCGCGGCGGCGGCCCTCTTCGCGCTGCTCGGCGTGGCGCTGGCGTCCGGCTGCGGGGGCACCGCCAAGGAGCCCAGGGTCGCCGAGCCGGCGCCCGTGAAGAAGCCCGCCGTCGACGGCGACCGCTCGGGCTTCGCGGGCACGAGCGTCACCCCGCACCACAGCGCGCGCCTCGGTCTCACGATCCCGCTGCCCGATCGCGCGGCGTGGCAGATCGTCGACCTCGAGGCGCAGCAGGGCGGGTGGCTCGTGGCCACGCACGGGCCCACGCACACCGTGGTGCGCGCGCGTCGCTTCGACGAGGTCGCGCCCGTCGTCGGTCGCAAGGAGTGCGAGCAGCGCGCGATCGTCGCGGGGGAGCTCCCGAACGCGGTCGAGGTCGAGAAGCGCGGCTTCGAGACCTTGAGCGACGAGTCGCTCCACCGCCCCAAGGGCTGGGACGGTCGCCGGTGGGTCGCGTTCGAGCCGGCCCCAGGCGGGCTCGTCGGACACGTGTTCCTGGTCACCGGCCGAGCTCGATCGTGCCTCGTCGTCCACGTCGTCGCGCGCGTGAACGGCGACGCCGAGGCCAACATCCTGGCCGATCGGCTCGAGCTCTTCGCGTCGCGGGTCGTCGGCGCGGTCACCGTCGACACGGCCGATCCGCCGACGATGGGTGGGCCGACCCCGCCCTGACGCCCCCGCTGTGGGCGCCTGTGGGCCCAACAACGCCACTGCGCGAGCACACGGACCTCCGTAGACTGTCCTTCTCGTAAGTTTCTACAGGAGGAGGATTCATGCGCGTGTTCCGCCATCAGGCGATCGCTTCCACACGGTTCACGTCGGCCCTCGCGCTCCTGTGCCTGGTCGGCGCATGCACCGTCGGTTGCGGTGGCGGAGCAGGCAGCGAAGAACCCGGCCCCACCGAGGACACCGGCACGACCGCGGAGGTCGGTGACGAGACCGCGACGATCGACACCGGCGCGGGTGACGACACGGGTGGCGGCGACACCGGCGTGGGCGACGACACCGGTGGTGGCGCCGACACGGGTGGTGGCAGCGATGCCGACGATGGCGCGACCGACGGTGGTGGTGGCGATGGCGGCACCGACGCTGGTGATGACGGTGCCACGGACTCGGGCGCCGCCGACACCGGCAGCGCGGACACGGGCGCGGCCGACACGGGTCCCTCGGACACGGGCCCGATCGACACGGGGACGGACACCGGGCCCGATCCGTGCGGCGCCACGGCGTGCAGCGTCGACAGCGACGGCGACGGGATCCCGGACAGCGTCGAGGGCCGCTGCGCGGCGACGCCGATCGACAGCGACGGCGACGGTACGCCGGACTACCTCGACA
>JAEUKC010000048.1:0-4918 GCA_016794445.1 Myxococcales bacterium | reverse complement strand
GCCTCGCCGATGGCGGGCGCCACCGTCGGCAGCGACGCGCTCTTCTCGACGCCGATGCGCAGGAACGCGTCCATGATCCCGTAGACGGTCCCGAACAGGCCGATGAACGGCGCCGAGGCCGCGACGGTGCCGAGCGGCGAGTTGAACGCGGTCGCGCGCAGGCGCTCGGCGACGATGGCCCGGTCCGCGACGGCATGCAGGCGCTCGATCCCGGCGGTCGGGACGGCGAGCACGGCCGAGAGCACGTTGCTCCCCGGCGCGTCGCGGTTGCGACGGAGGGTCTGGACGAGGTCGTCCGCGCCGGTCGATCCGAGCGCGGCCTCCTCGAGCGCGCGCTGGCGGTGGCGCAGGCGGAGGAGCTGGGTGAGCTTCACGACCGCGAGGGTCCACACGAGGGTCGACGCGAACGCCAGCACGGCGACGGTGGCCTTCACCGGCAGCGACGCGTGGAGGATGAGCGAGACGGGGTCGAGGGCGAGGCCCAGGGGATCGGCGCTCATGGGTTGAGGAGGAGATCGACGCGGCGGTCCTTGGCCCAGGTCAGCTCGTCGAAGCCGGTCGAGTCCATGGCGCCGCGCGTGGTGGTGGACTGCTGCGCCGAATCGAGCCCGTTGGTCACGAGGTAGTGCGCGACGGAGTCGGCGCGCGACTGCCCGAGCACGAGGTTGTACTCGGACTCGCCGCGCGGATCGGCGCGGCCCACGAGGCGGAGGCTGCGGCCCTTGAGCGCGCCCTTGACGAAGCACTCGACGACGGCGTCGAGCAGCTTCTGCCCCTTGGGCTGCAGGATCGAGGAGTCGAACGCGAAGAAGGTCTCCTTCGCCGGCAGCTTGCACGCGGTCTGGATGGCGGGGTCGATGGCGACGATGCTGGAGCTCGGCGCGTCCGGGCTCGGCGCCGGCTCGGCCTTCGGCGCGGGCTTGGGGGTGGTGGTGCCGATGGCCTCGGCCGCGGCGGGTGGAGGCGTGGTCCCGCAGCCCGCGATCAGCGAGCCGAGGACGAGAGGGAGGAGAGAGGTACGCATGACGCGGCCAGCCCGAGCAGGAGGCGTGCCGTCTCGCGTTGGGCCGCAAACGCGGACGTCGGCGCACGAGAGCGTGGCCTTCTGCCACGGCGCCGCCAAACTGCCTCGGTCGTCAGAGCTGCGCGAGCGCGGCGGAGAGCTTGTCGCGGACGGTCCTGGCGAGCTCTTCGAGCGCGGGCTCGGCGGAGGCGATGGTGCGCGTGGGATCGATGGCGTGGACGACGGCGTGCCCGTCGTCGGCCTCGTAGACGACGACGTTGCAGGGGAGCATGACGCCCACCTCCAGGACGGCGGAGAGCGCCTGGTGGGCCAGGGTCGGGTTGCACGCGCCGAGGATCTTGTAGCGGCGGAAGTCGACGCCGATCTTCTTCTTGAGGGTGGCGGCGATGTCGATCTCGGTGAGCACGCCGAAGCCCTGGGACGCCAGCGCCTCGGGGAGCTTGGCCAGGGCGGCGTCGAAGCCGAGGGTGAGGTGTCGCTCGAGGGTCGCGTGGTTCATGGTGGGGGTGAGAGCCAGAACTGGGCCGGCGGGGTTCGGTCAGCGAACCACGAACACCGTCAGCTCGAGGGTGTCGACGACAGCCGTCGGTGTCGCGGTGTCGACGGCATGGCGGAGTCGCTCCAGCCCCTCGTGGAACGCGCGGTCCTCGATGCGCGCCATGGCGGTGTCTGCGCGCGTTTCGACCTTGTCGAAGTACTCTTGGAGCGAGCCGGCGGTCTCCTGTTGGACGTCGAGGCGCGCGGCGAACTCGAGACCGGCGTCGTGGAAGACCGCTCGTACCTCCTCGAACGTCGGATACGCGGATTCGATCACCGCTGCAGCCTCGGGGAACCAGTGGAACAGGGTGATCCCCGCCGTCCGCCCCGGCCAGACGCCACGCAAGAGGACGTGGCCACCGGGCCGCACGCGCTGCGCGAGCGATGCCGCCGCGCGCGCACGGTCGACGTGGTGGACGACGGTGGAGAGCCAAGCGACGTCGACGGGCTCGTCGAGAGGAAGGGCCTCGGCGGTGCCCTCGAGGTAGCGAACGCGTGGGTGTGAACGCTCGACGCGCGCTCGCTCCAGCATCGGAACGCTCGGCTCGACGGCGAGCACCGTCAGCGCCGGGAAGGCTTCGGCGAAGGCGTGGGCGAAGATGCCAGTCCCGGCGCCGACGTCGACCAGAGTCTTCGCGTGGGCCACGAAGGGCTGCACGGCGGCGACCCAAGGCCCGAGCCCCTTCGCAGGCAGCGCTCGCCCACGGTCGTAGAGGGGCGCCTGGCGTCCGTAGTCCGTGAGTGACATCAGATCAGCACCCACTCTTCGGCGACACCGTCTCGACGCGCAGCGCTCCGATGCACGAGGCCAGCGTGAGTCCCGTCCTTGCGAGAACCCTTCATCGCATGCCGCAGGGTACCGCCGGACGGGTGCGTTCGGGGAGTGCCTCGATCTTCGCGCTCATTGCCCAAGCTCGTTCGCGTCCTCGACCCGCGTGCTGTCGAGTGCGTACTCGCGCATCCAGCCGGTGTTCTCGAGACCGCCCTCGACGAACAGCCGGTCGCCGGACGTCCAGCACCGCCTCGCGGCTCCAGGGCCGGCGATCGCGAGCTCGATCGTCTCGGCGGCTCCGACGCGACGGAGGAACACGCGCCCCCCCGAGGCCCACCCGAAGCAACCTCGGCCGACGAACGCGGCGCCCTCTGGATTGTCGGCGACCTGGTCGAGGATCTCGCCCTCGAACGACCGGAGGACCAGTCCACCCTCGGTGGAGAGGAGCACACCGGTGTCCACGTGCAGCCCCGCCACCTCGGCCTCGGGCTCCAGCGTGCCGATGCTCGTCACGGTGGTCTCCGCGCCCAGGCGGACCACGAGGCATTCGTCGCTCCACTCGAGCAGCGCGATGCCGGCGCCGCGACCGATCACGAGGGGCTGCGTCCGACCGATGGCGACGACGGAGCCGTTCAGAGCGCCCACGCGGTGACCGGTGCGCTCCTTCCAGAGGCCACATGGTCGCGAGCCCGAGAGCGGGACGAACTGTTCGGGCAGCGGGCCTTCGACGAAGGGCGTCCCCGCCTCTCGCAGGACCCAGCCCTCCTCGGTCTCGACGAAGAGGTGGGTGCCGTTCGCGCCGCCGCAGACACCCTCGCCCCACGCGATCGCCAAGGTGCCCCAATCCGCGCTGCGTCGGCCGCCGAACCACGACTCGAGCCGGAGGCGCGTCGGCTCCGGAGCGCGCACGTGGAGGAGGTAGGTCTCCGTCGCCCTCTCGTGGAGCACGGCGCGGTTGGCGCCACGGCCGATCCACACACACTCCGCGCCGTCGAGACCGCGGGCCCACGAGACCCCGGACACCTCGGAGACGAGCGTCAGAGCAGCGGCCACACGAGCACTCTCCACGACGCGGCGGGTGCAGGTCAACGGCCCTGCGTGACGGGGGAAGGACCCAGGATTGGCTCGCCGTCGGACTGTTAGAATCCTGGCATCGAGGACGCATGAGCAACCTCGGCCAGATCATCGCTGCCTGGACGAACCGCCGCATCGACGAGGTGCTCGTGGCGCCGAGGATGTGGGGCTCGCGTGAGGCCGTCGAGATGCAGGTGCTCCAGTTGCTGGAGATCCGGGCGCTGGCGCTGCGACCAGGACCGGAGCTCGCGAACCCTCGCCGGGTGCTCGACATGTACCTCCAGTACCTCCAGCAGCACTACCCGGAGCAACCCGCGGAGCCGCTCTTTTCGGTCCTGGCGCAGGCGGACGACGAGGCCTTCGGCGCGGTCCTCAGGGACTTTCGCGAAGAGCTGGCGCGCGCGACCCTCCTCGAGAATCCGTTCGAGCAGAGCGAGCTCGTCATCCGGCTGACATTCGACGTGGGACAGCACCCGTCGACGTCGGCGTTCACGGGTTACTACGAGGAGTTTCGACGCACCGCACGCGCAGCCGTCAGGACAGGCGTACGGGCCACCGGGCGTCCGAAGAAGGACATCGAGAGCGCCACTGACTTCACCCTGGAAGATGCCGTCGTCTCGCCCCCCAACGGTGCGGCCGGTGAGGTGCTGCTGCGGCTGGGGGCAGGCGTCGGGCAGATGAACTGGGAGGCCAACGAGCGCGTTCGCGACGCACTCTCGACCATCCTCACGCTCGGCGAGTGGGCCGGCGGAGGGGGCGCTCTCGCGGAGCTCCCTCTGGCCGACATCGAGCTGCGGACACGCACCGCCGTGCAGGCATTGCGACTGCTTCCGCGACGAGGCATCCGGGCCGTTGCCTGGAACGCGAGACGAGCTTGCCGCCCACCTCGAGTTCCGCGCCAGCCACGAAGCGCGCTTCGTCGAGGTCATCGGCTCGCAGGCGAAGGAGGAGGCCTTCGACGAGGCGGATGAGATCCGGGCGATCGACCTCGACCGCGGGCTGCTCGTTCTCGGCAAACACGAAGCACGACGTGCGCTCGGAGGTGCTCGACGACATCGCGAGGTGGGTGTGCGCGCCCGGGTGACCGGGAGGCTGTACCGGGCGCTCGGTGCGCGTCCGTTCGTCCTCGCGGACCGCG
Organism: Myxococcales bacterium; assembly: GCA_016794445.1. Lineage (GTDB taxonomy): Bacteria > Myxococcota_A > Polyangia > Polyangiales > JADJMO01 > JADJMO01. Next base: position 373 of record JAEUKC010000048.1, on the reverse strand, counting down.
TCGAAGTGGACGAGTCGGCGGCCTGAGCCCGCTCGATCTCGGGGGGCGATGGCGACCAGCGCCTTGTCAACGTACCCCGACACCCACCGAGGCTAGCTCGGGTGTCGGGTTGCGGTGGTGGGCGCAGAGGGACTTGAACCCCCGACTTCAACCGTGTGAAGGTCCCAAAGGAGGGGACCAGCCGTTACGGAGTGGCTGATTTTCCCACGAATATCGTTCCCGGCGTGACCCAGGCGTTCCAGCCGTCACGGGGGAGTGGGCAGGAAAGTGGGCAGGGCTACGGCCGAGGTGGGCAGGGTCGCCGACCCTGGGCCGCTGCTCCAGGCAAGCACGCGGCCGAGTCTGTCTGATTGCGTGGTTTCTGGAGAGCGTC
>JAEUKC010000047.1:0-13606 GCA_016794445.1 Myxococcales bacterium | reverse complement strand
GACCAAGGCACGGTCCGCAGCCACGACGAGGGACAGCGAGCCGGGCGTGCCGCCGAGCGTCGTGGGTGGCTGCGCGCGGCAGATCGCTTCTGCCGGCTTCGCGGCGCTCGCGGACGGAGCCTCCATGGGCGGTTCGACCGGCGGCCCGATCTTCCGCTCACAGCCGGCGAGCGCGACGAGGAGGACCCAACAGCGCACACGATCCAGCGTACCGCAGGGGCGAGGCGCCCGTGGGACGTGCGGCTGGTGAAGCTACTGCACGGTCGTGGCCGCCGTCGTCACCGACTCCACCAGGTCCGACAGCGAGCCCGCCGTCGACGCACCGCCCTGGTCGACCAGCGCGCGATCCACCAGCGCCGCGGCCGACATGCCGACGCAGAGCGCGAGCACCCCGGTCAGCGCGAACGCCGCGCGCCGACGCACCCGCGCCGCGCGCAGCAGGGCCAGGCGCTCGGCAGCGTCCGGCATCACCAGCGTCTCGGCCGCGTCGTCGAGCGCCTCGAGCGACAGCTCGAGCGAAGCATCGACCGTCATCGGCCCTGGGGTCTGCATGCGCTGCAGCGCGAGCACGCGCTCGGCGGACGCCGGGGTCATCGAGCGGAGCCGGCGGGTGGCGAGCTCCAGCGTCACGTCGTCGTCCGTCGGGATCCGCGCCGCCACGAGCGGCGCGAAGATGGTCTCGTCGGGGTGACCCGGCGGCCGTGGTTGCATGCCGGAGGTCTAGTCCTTCGGCGGTGCGTCGGCCAAGGCGTCGACCGGCCGCCGCATGCTCGTCCGTGCGAGGAAGAACGTTGCAGTCGCGAGGAGCGCCAGGATGCCCCAGGCGATCGCGTCGCCGAAGCGCGCGTAGAGCGTGGGCGGAAGGTCGAGCAGAGCGGGCCGCACCAGCAGCGAAGTCGCGATCTCCCGCTCGGCGCGAGCGACCACGCGGCCGGTGGCGTCGACGTGCGCGGTGACCCCCGTATTGACCGCGCGCAACAAGTCGCGCCGCGTCTCGATGGCCCGCGGGATCGCCTCGAGGAGGTGCAGCTCGGGCTCGGCGGTCGTCCCGAACCAGGCGTCGTTGGTGACGTTCACGAGCACGTTGGGCCCCGCGAGCGCGGTCTTGCGACCCATCGCCGGCAGCGTGTCCTCGTAGCAGTTGAGCACGCCGGCGCGGATCCGCGGCTCGCCGTCGACGTTCAGCAACACGACTTCTTCGCCGGGAACGAGCCCGCCCGCGCGGGCGAACGCGCGGCGCAACCCCGGGAACAGATCGCCGAGGGGAACGCTCTCCCCGAACGCGAGCAGCGCCATCTTCGCCGACGGCTGGGGGATCGATCCGTCGCGCTGCACGAGCGCGGTCGCGTTGTGATACCAGCGACCGACGGCGCCATCCGGCGGGTGTGCGTCCGTGAGCAGGCCCATGATCACCGGGATCGTGAAGCCCTGGCGCACGTGGTAGCCGAGGGCGTCGTCGCGCTGGGGCTGGTGCGGCATCGTCACCGGCCACGCAGCCTCCGGCCAGATGGCGAGCGTCGCGCCCTGGCGCTCGGCGACCCGCGTGAGCGCGCGCAGCTTCTGGGCGATCGCAGGGGCGTTCTCGGGCTTCCAGCGCTCCTTCGGCGGCACGGCCTGCTGCACGAGCGCGACCAGGGGCGAAGGCGCCGCGGCGCGCAGCCGATCGATGCGCGCGCGAGAGACGAGCCCGTAGCCGAGCAGGCTCGCGAACACCGCCCCCGCCACCACGAGCGAGCGACGACGCGGCGCCGGCGCGACCGCGAGCGCCGCGAGCCCCGCGAGCACCATCGCGACCCCACGCTCGCCGATCACGTCCGCGGCCTGCAGCAGCACGGGCACCCGCGCGAGCGGCGCGGCGATGGTCCAAGGAAAGATCGCCGGCACGTACGCGCCCAGCCCGAGGGCCGCCGCGAACGCGAGGGGGAACGCGATCCACCTTGAAAACAGCGGCGCGAGGGCCCCCGTGACCACCCAGGGCAGCGACTGTCCGAGGGCGAGCAGCACGAGCGCGAGCACCGCGACCACCGTCGGCAGCTCGGTGAAGGTCGTGATCGTCGTCGGCACGAACGACATCGCGACGAGGTTGGTGCCGGTCCCGAACAGGAGGCCGAGCAGCGCGCCCCGGCGCGCGCGCGCGCCCTGCACCAGCGCCGCGAAGATCACCACGCCGGCGAAGGCGGTGACGACCCCGGCCACCGGGAACGGCGGCCCGCCCGTCGCGACCAGGAGGCCCGCGACGAGCGCCAGCACGAGCTCACGCATCCGCACCGGCCGGTGGCAGCGCGTCGACGCCGACCACCACCTCGAAGAAAACCCGCACCTCGTCGAGCGTGTGCAGCCCCGACGCCGAAGGCAGCGACATGCGGAGCGCGCGCCCGTAGCCCTTGGTGCGCAGGCGCTTGTCGAGGATCGCGACCACGCCGCGGTCGTCGGTCGTCCGGATGAGGCGCCCGAACCCCTGCTTGAGCGCGATCGCGGCCTCGGGCACCGAGAGCTCGGCGAACGCGCTGCGCCCCTGCTCCTCGATCACGCGGAAGCGCGCGGCGACCACCGGGTCGGTCGGCACGGCGAACGGCAGCTTGTCGATGATGACGAGGCGCAGCGCGTGCCCGGGCACGTCGACGCCCTCCCAGAACCCCATCGTCGCGACGAGCACCGCGTGGCGCGCCGCGCGGAACTCGTCGAGCAGCACCGTCTTCGGCCGCTCGCCCTGGCAGAGCAGCGGGTAGGTGATCCGCGCCTCGTCGCGCAGGTACGCGTGGAGCGCGCGCATGTTCTTGGTGGAGGCGCAGAGCACGAACGCTCCGCCGCGCGAGGCCCGCACGAGCTCGGCGACGCGCGGCCCCGCCGCCGCGAGGAACGACGGGTCGGAGGGTTCCGGGAGATCGAGCGGCACGTAGGCGCCCGCGTTCTTCCGGTAGTCGAACGGCGACGGCACGACGGCCTCGGTCGCGTCGGTGACGCCGAGGCGGCGCCGCGCGTGCACGAAGGCGAGCGCGCCCTGCCCCGTCGCGAGCGTGGCCGACGTGAGCACGACGCTCGGCACGGTGCGCTCCTCGCCGAACAGCGTCTTGCGGAACACCGCGGCCACCTCGATCGGTGACACGCCGATCGCGCACGACCGCGCGCGCACCTCGATCCAGGCCACCTCGTCGCGCTCGGGGTCGAGCACGCGGGCGAGCGCGTCGCGGAGGGCGCCGGTGCGGCGCTCGATCACCGCGAGGGGCTCGCGCAGGTCCTCGTTCGCGCCCTTGGCCGCGAGCAACGCGAACGACCCGAGCGCCTCGAGCGCCGCCTCGAGCTTGCCGAGGCGCGCCTTGGCCTCGTCGTCGAACGCCGAGTGGGCGAGCGGCGCGCGCCCCTCCCCCGGGCCGGCGTGGGTCAGCATCGTCGCGAAGAACCCCTGCGAGGCGCCGACGATTCCCTCGATCAGACGACCGCCCTCGCGCTCGTCGCACGCCCCCTTCGAGGCGTGCAGCGTGCGCTTGGCGTCGCGCGCGAAGGTCTCGATCGTGGCGCTCGAGATCCGGGCGCCGAAGAACTCGGTGCCGATGTCCTCGAGCTGGTGCGCCTCGTCGAAGATCACCACGTCGTGCTCGGGGATCACGCCCGGGCCGCGAAATCCCCTGTTTCCGCCGGCGCGCCGCAGCGCGAGGTCGGCGAGGTAGAGGTGGTGGTTGACGACGAGCAGCCGCGCCTCCTCGGCCGCCTTGCGCATCTGCGTGACGAAGCAGCTCGAGAAGTGCGGGCAGTTCTGGCCGATGCGCGTGTCGGACCCGCTCTGCACGTCGCGCCACGCCGGATCGTCGTCGCGGAGGAACGCGAGCTCCACCCGGTCGCCCGTGGCGCTCTCGCGCGCCCAGTGCTCGATCTTGGCGAGCGTGCGCGCGCGGTCGGTCGAGAGGTCGGGCGAGAGCAGCGCCTCGCCGAGCCGTCGCCGGCACAGGTAGTTGGAGAGCCCTTTCATGAGGGCGGCGCTCACCGGGACGCCGAGGTGGTCGGCGAGGAGCGGCACGTCCTTGGTGTAGATCTGCTCTTGCAGCGCCTTGGTCGCGGTGGACACCACGACGCGCCGCCCCGAGAGGATCGCGGGCACGAGGTACGCGAGGGTCTTGCCGGTGCCGGTGCCCGCCTCGCAGAGCAGCACGCGCTCCTGCTCGATGGTGCTCGCCACCGCGCGCGCCATCGCGAGCTGCCCCTGCCGCACCTCCGGCCGCAGGCCGAGCGACGCGAGCCCCCGCGCGATCGGCCCTCGTTCGGCCAGCGCGGCCGTGGTGCGATCGACGAGCGAGGACATCCGCGCGGCTCTAGCCGTGCGTGCCGCGAGTTGCCACGGCCGCGGAGCGCGCGGGCCGTTTCAGCGCGCGAGCACGCCCTCGAAGTGGTCCAGCACGGCGGCGAGCACTTCGTCCGGGCACGTGGGGTCGTCGACGAAGAACCACCACTCGCCATACTGGTCGTTGATCGCGAACGTGTGGCCCGCGTACCGGAAGTCGATCCAGGCCTCGGTGACCTCGTCGGTCACGAAGCCGGTGAGCTCGGCCTCCCTCCAGGCGACGATCCCGGCCCGCAGCCGGTGCCACTCGGGCCGCCCGCCGTCGTGGCGCTCGGGCAGCCCGCCGAAGTGCCGCGACCCGTCGTGCATCCGCAGGTCGATCGGCGACCGCATGTCGGGGAGGTAGGGCTACGGCGACGAGCCGCCCAGGGGTTGGGCGGGCGCTTCGCGGACCGAGACCAGTCCAGCTCGACGCCAGCCGACGCGCGCGAGCCACGTGCGGGCGGCGTGGACGGGAGCCTGCGCGGCCTCCGCCGGGTCGGGTGGCGTGAGCTCGCGGAACCCGTCGAACCACGGCGCCGAGGAGCAAGGGTCGAGCCGCGTGGAGACCCGCACCTGGTGCTTCTTGAAGTTCTGCAGCACGTACGCGAGCGCGAACCGCACCTCGCGCGGCGACCGCAGGGCGCGGGTATGGAAGCGATCGTCGAACACCCGCCCGCGCCGACCGAGCGCGCGGTTGACGGCGCGGGCCAGCCGCACGCCGAGCCCCTGCGCCCCCACGCGGAGGGCGCGCGCGTCGGCGGCCTCGACGATGAGGTGGAGGTGGTTGTCCTGCACCGAGAAGTGCACGACGCGAAAGCGCGCGGTGGCCTCACGGTGGGCCGCGAGCGCCGCGACGACGGCCGGGAACACGGCGGCGCTCCGGAGAGAGCCGAGGCCCGCCAAACAGCGCCACGTGAGGTGCTCGGGGTACGACGCGCGGTGCGGAGGCCGCGGCCGGTGGGGAACGAGCGGCCGCGCCGCCAGGCGCTTGCGACCCGCCCCGCGACGCCGACCGCCCCACCCGGAGGTGAGCGGGAGCTCGAGCTGGACCTTGCGCCTCGCCATCTCGATTGAGCATAGTTAGCGGACAGTGGGCGTCAAGCCTGGGTTGCACACTGGGTCCGGTGTAAGGACATGGGTGACGGTTCGTGCGGCACATGGGTGACGGCCCGTCCTTCTGTCCAACGACATGGGGAAACGACACGGGTAGCAGTTGCGGCAAGGAGGAGGCCTTCGCACGGCCCGGTTGCCGCGACTCCCGCTGGAGTCGCCTCGACCGATGGCACCGCTACCGGTCCAGCGTCGGTCCACGACCCGACCGCGGCGGCTCACTACCGACGCGGCAGGTGGCGGAAGTTCCGGCGGCCCTTCGCGAAGCGCTCCAGCGCCTCCAGCGTGACCGCCGTGTCGATCACGGTGAGGAACTGGAGCGCGCGAAACTGTCGGAGGTCCGCCAGGATCTCGTCGGACACCAGCGCCCCCCGCAGCGAGAGATCCTCGAGCTCCCGGGGACACGCAGCCAGCCACGCGCACACGTCGGCGTTCGTGATCTGCGATGCATCGAGGGAGAGCTTGCGCAGGGAGGGCGACGGCGCCACCCACTCCGGCAGCGTCGGCATCCTCAGCGTCAACCCTCTCACCGGAAGCGCAAGGCGAGCGTCGCTCTCGGCGCACGCCTTCGCCGACAGCGTCAGTTCGCGCAGAGCCGGCACCGAGCTCGCGAGTCGAGCGACCCCCTCGATCCGCGACGGCAGGCCATCCAGGGAGAGCATGGACAGCGCCGGGAGACGCGGCAGCGACGCGAGATCCAGCGCCCTCCCCCCGAGATCGAGCCGGAGGACACGGAGGCGCGAGAGCCCGGCGAGCCCCGCGAACGAGACGGGCGAGACCCCGTGGAGCTCCAGGATTTCCAGCGCGGGCAAGGGCAAGCGTCCGGAGAGCACGTCGTCGAACGCCGTCCCGTGGAGTTCGAGCGACCACACCTCGCGGCCGTGACGGCACGCATTCTCGAGGTCCGCGCGCGACCAGCAGCTGCTCCGGTGATGGATGCTGAAGCGCTGGCCCTGCACCCAGCCGACCGGCAGCGTCGGTCCCTCGAGCCCGAAGGGCGCTTGGTCCGGGCACCACGTGTAGTAGAGGCGCGCGTCGTCCTCGACGAAGCGACCACAGGCTCGCACCTCGACGATCGTCGTCGCGACGTCCTCGCCGACCACCGTGAGATCGACCCACTCCGGAACGCGTCCGTCGCGGTACAGCAGATCGACGACAGCCTCCGCGTCTGCGCAGTGCACGGTCCGTCCGTTCTCCTCGGGGAACAAGCGCGCCTCCGGCCCGGCGTGCCCGTCGTAGGACTGGTCGAGCAGCACCCGGAACCGCGCGACGCGCCGCGCTCCAGTCGCTCGCCGAAGACGCGGCGCTCCACGAGGCCAGCGTCGCACGCGCGGCGACCACGGTCGACACCAGCGACCGCCTCCGGTACCCCGCAGCCGTGCGTTGCTGGCTCGCTCTCGCCGTCCTGCTCGCGTCCGCGCGGGCGCGCGCCGACGAGCCGGTCACGCTCCAGGTGGAGGGCTCCACGGCGACCGGCTTCACGAGCCACGTGAAGGAGTCCGACAAGCCGCGCGACGTCGCCGACACCGCGGCGCTCCTCGAGGGAACCCCGGGCCTGCGCGTGCGTCGCCTCGGCGGTGATGGCGGCTTCTCCACGCTCTCCATCCGCGGCGCCGCGTCCAACCAGGTGGGCGTGGTGCTGGCGGGCATCCCGCTCGTGGGCGCGGCCGATCCCTCGCTCGATCTCTCGACGCTGCCGCTGTTCCCGGGGGCGATCGCGCGCGTGTACCGCTCGTTCGCGCCGGCGCGGCTCGGCGGCGGACACCTCGGGGGCCTGGTCGCGATCGACCCGCTCGGGCCGCTGCGCGCGCGCACCGAGGAGTACCTCGCCGCGGGCAGCTTCGGCGCGTATCGCCTTCGCCTCGCCGACGTGCACACGAGCGGGCGCTGGACGATCGGCACCGGCCTCTCCGCCTCGCGCGCCGAGAGCGACTTCCCCTTCCGCTCCGTCAGCACCGACGCCGACACCACGCGAAAGAACGCCGCCCACGCGCAGGCCGGCGCGTTCGTGGCCGCGCGTCACCGCGGCGACGAGTGGCGCACCACGCTCACCCTCCTCGCGAACGCGCGGCGCGACGGTGTGCCCGGCCCCTTCGACGCCGAGACCCTCTCGCCCCACCTCTCCCGCGATCGCCTCCTCTTCGGCGCGCAGCTGCGCCGCCACGCGCTCACCGTGTCGGCGTGGACGCGCACCGAGGGCCGCACCCTCACCGACCCGCGCGGGGAGCTCGGCCTCGGCCCCGCGGGCACCACGCACGATCGCGTCGCGGCGTTCGGCACCTCCGTGGGCTTCGTCGTCGGCGGCGCCGGCGAGCCCACCGCCACCTTCACCTTCGACCCCTCGCTCGAGCTCTCGCGCGGCGACCACGGCGACGCCGACGCGCGCTACGACCGCTCACGCCTGGGCGGCGCGATCGATCTGCTGTGGCCGCTCGAGGGGGTGACCCTCGCGCTCTCGGGTCGCCTCGACGTGCGCGCCGATCGCGGCACGACCACCCGACGCGAGGCGCTCCCGGTGATCCACGTCGGCGCCGAGGTGCCCGCCGGGCCGCTCTTGCTCGCGGCTCACCTCGGGACGCTCGCGCGCCCGCCGAGCTTCCTCGAGCTGCTCGGTGACGGCGGCTCGTACCTCGCGTCGCCCCGCCTCGGTCGCGAGCGCGCCTACACCGGCGACGTCGGCCTGCGGCACAAGGGCGAGCACCTCGAGTTCGAGGCCGTGGGCTTCGCGAGCCTCGTCGACGGCCTCATCGTCTTCGTCGCGCAGGGCCTGGCGACGCAGCGGGCCGAGAACGTCGGCCGGGCGCTCGTGCTCGGCGGCGAGGTCGCCGTCGCCGTGCGCGCGGGCCCGCTCCGCCTCTCGACGACCTACACCGCGCTCCTCACGCGCGACCGCACCGAGCAGGCCGCGAGCGCGGGCGCACCGTTGCCAGGTCGACCCGCGCACGATCTCGTCGTCGACCTGTCGTTCCAGAAGGGCCCGTGGACGGTGCGCTGGGGCTTCGACCTCGTCTCCGAGACCACCCTCGATCGCGCGGGCCTCCGCACGCTGCCCACGCGCGCCTTCCATTCCATCGGTGGACGCGTCGCGTTGCCCGGCGGCTTCACGCTCGCGGCCGAGATCGCGAACCTCTTCGACCAGCGGACGGTCGTGGTCCCCTTCGAGCTGGGCCAGCCCGAGCGCCGCTATCCGATCTCGGATTTCCAGGGCTACCCGATCCCCGGCCGCCGGGGTCTCGTCTCCCTGCGCTGGACCCTCTGACCTACGAGGCGTCCTTGTCGTAGAGCTTCGGCGCGCCCTTCGCCGTGTCCCACGCGAGCAGCTGGGCCTCGGGGCCCGCCTCGCCGCGCCGGATGACCAGGTGCGTGCGCGCCGCGCGGTAGGTGTGGCCGCTGTCGTCGGCCTCTTCTTCCGCCCAGGAACCGACGTTGATGTACGTGGCCTCTTGCCCCGCGGGCGACTCTATCGCCGACCGCGACGGGATGTGGGTGTGGCCCATCACCACGAACGCCACGGGGAAGATCTGCGCGAGGTGCCCCGCGCGATCGACGAGCGCCTCGCGCGGATCGATGGTGCGCATCTTGGTGAGCGCGCGGTGGGCCACGCCCCACGCGACGAGCACCGAGCCGAGCGGCCAGAGCCAGTGCTTGGTGTGGATCGCGCCGAGGATCCCGGCGACCACCACGAGCAGCCCGCAGAACAGGCCGAGCGCGATGCGGTCGAGCAAGAGGCTCGCGAGGATGCCGTGGATCGAGCGGGTGATCGGCGGCGCCTGGAGCGCGGCCAGCGCCTTGAGCCGGTCGATCCCGATGCGCGTGGCCTCGGCGAGCAGGCCCATGCGCCGCTCGTGCTCGGCGCGGAGCACCTGCGCGGCCTCGTTGAAGTGCTGCCGACGCAGCCGGAGCAGCTCGACGATGGAGCGCACGAACCGCACGACGAGATCGCGACACCCGCGCACGCCGAGGCGCAGGCCGAGGGCGATGTAGTCGAAGACGCCCGTGTTCTCGTGCCCGTGTTCGCGCAAGCCACGCGTGGGGCGCACGACGTAGCGGAGCATGATCTCGCTGAACCCCCGCATGAGCCGCCGTGGGTCGAGCGGCGACATGGGCGCCATCACGTGCTCGGTCGCGCAGTACGGATCGTACTGGTGACCGTGCTCGACGTAGACCAGGCCCTCGACGAAGAAGAACCACGGCTCGAAGCCGACACGCGCCTCGTCGAGGTGCGGCACGTGACGACGCAGCACGTCGCGGAACTCCTGCTGCACGCCGGCCCAGTGCATCTCGAGATCGTGGTTTCCGAGCACCAGCGTGAGCTTGTGCCCCGCGTCGACGAACCGCGCGAGCGCGGCGAACACGTTGGCGTGACGCTCCGCGACGAGGCGCAGCTTGTGGCTCGCGTGGTCTTCGGCGCTGCCGAGGCCGTGCTCGCGCTCCTCGTCGGTCCACTCGGTCTCGCCCTCGCTGTTGCTGGGCAGCCGCATGGTGATCCCGATGAAATCGATGAAATCGCCGGCGATCACGAGCCGGTAGGTGCCCACCTTGCCGTCGCGACCGACCGGCGGACGCACCCGGTAGTGGTCGAGCAGGCGCGCGAGGTCGTCGTCGATCTCGGGCGTGCGCTTGACCCCGCCCTCGGTGGTGAGGTCGTTGAGGTCGCTGCCGAGGTGCACGTCGGACAACACGAGCAGCGTGTCGCTCTCCGCCGCGTCGGGCGGAGGCTGCGCAGCACTCGGGTGGATGGACGGCAGCGGCATGGGTCTCTCTTCAGGGATACAAGGGTCGTGCCTGTTCGCAGTCGCGGTTCGGTCAGCGGATGGTCGGCGTGATCGCGGCACATTGGTGACGGAGCGCAGGCCCCATAGTGGCAAGAACGGCCCACGTGCCCCGCACCTTGGTGGCACCCCTGACACAGATGCCCCGGAGGGTCGGATTGGTTCGAAATCGCCCGCGGTCCAGACGAGGGTGGATCCGCGGCGCCGGATGAGGCTAAGGTCCGCGGCCGCATGAAGCAGGAAACCCGCAGGGACCTCGGGGGTCGACTCGTCGAGAGGCCGGAGGCTGGTCAGCGCATCGGCAAGGGCACGCGCATCGTCGGCCGGGTGACCGGTGACGGCGACTTGACGGTCGAGGGGCGCATCGAAGGCGAGCTCGGCCTTCGTGGTCGGCTCGTCGTGGCGCAGGGCGGCCTGGTCGCGGCGCCGGTCTCGGTCGAGTCGGTCGTCGTCGAGGGCACCATCGAGGGCGACGTCGAGGCCCGCGACTCCGTGCAGCTGCGCGCCTCGGGCGCCGTGCAGGGCAGCATCCGCGCCCAGCGCTTCGCCCTCGAGGACGGCGCGCGCTTCACCGGGCGCATCGACATGGACGTGGAGCTGCCGGCCGAGCTCGGCGGGCAATAAGGCGAGGCAAGAGAGGAAATCATGGCCAGCACCGTCATCGGCGCAGGGATCGTCATCGAGGGCGAGGTCGAGAGCGACGAGGCCCTCGTCATCCACGGCACCATTCGCGGCAAGATCGACTCCAAGGAGAGCGTCGCCGTCGAGCAGGGCTCCACGGTCGAGGCCGACGTGTCGGCCCGCGAGGTCACCGTCGGCGGCAACCTCACCGGCAACGTCACCGCCGAGGGCCGCGTGGTCATCGCGACCGGCGCGCGCCTGATCGGCGACGTGAAGGCCGCGCGCTTCACCATCCAGGACGGGGCCCAGTTCAAGGGTCACGTGGACATGGACGTCTGAGATGGCCGCTCCGATCTCCCGTGGGCAGACCGCGGCGTCCGTGCTGGCCGAGGGCCTCACCCTCACCGGGCGCGTCGCCGGCAGCGGCGATCTCGAGGTGCGCGGTCACCTCGAGGGCGAGGTGGATCTACAGGGCGAGCTCACCCTCGCCGAGGGCGCGACCGTCCGCGCCAACGTGAGCGCGACGCGCGTCGTCGTGCGGGGCGCGCTGCTCGGCGACGTCCGCGCCGGCGACAGCATCGTCCTCGAGGCGAGCGCGCGCGTGGTCGGCGACCTCACCTCCCCGCGCATCAGCATCGCGCTGGGCGCGCAGATCCGTGGCAACCTCGACATGAGCGAGGCCGAGACGGCCCGCATCGTCCCGGCCGCTCGGCCTGCGCCGGTGTCTCGCCCGGTCGAGAATCGCGCGTCGGCGCCGGCCGCGCGTCCGATGGCCCAGAAGGGCCCCATCACCCCCGCCAAGCCGGTGGCCGTCACGCGCAAGCCCGCGCCGGTCGTCGCCGTCGCGCCCGCGCCGGCGGCCGAAGAAGCGCCCGCGGCCGACGAGCCGAAGGCCGACGCACCGCGCAAGGAGCCGCCGTCGCCCGTCGTCCCCGCGATCAAGAAGGGCCAGAAGGCCCAGCCGAAGCGCAAGGCCCACGAGGCCAAGTGACGGCCACGGGTGCCGGGTCGACGAGCGGCGACCGGCTGCTCGCCTTGCTCACCGAGCGCTCGTACGCCAAGCGTGAGGTCACCCTCGCGAGCGGCAAGAAGAGCGACTTCTTCATCGACTGCAAGCAGACGGTGCTCTCCGCCGAGGGCCACGCCCTCGTCGGCGCGCGCATGCTCGATGCGCTCGCGGCCTTCGGCGAGGTCGACGCGGTCGCGGGCGTCGAGCTCGGCGGCTGCCCGCTCGCGAGCGCGGTCGCCCTCGTGAGCTTCCAGCGCGGCACCCCGCTCGACGCGGTCTACGTGCGCAAGGAGGCCAAGGATCACGGCTCGCAGCGCCTGCTCGAGGGCGACACCCGCCTCGCGAAGGGCGCGCGCCTCGTCATCCTCGAAGACGTCATCACCACCGGTGGCTCCACCAAGAAGTGCGTCGAGAAGCTCCGCGCCGCGGGGTACGAGGTCGCCGGCGTGGTCGCCCTGGTCGACCGCGACGAGGGTGGCCGTCAGAACCTCGAGGCCGTGGGCTTGAAGGTCGAGGCCGTGTTCACGCGCGGCGATTTCCCGCGCTGAACTCTCTCGTCGTCCCGGAGTAAACCATGGCCGAAGAACGCCTCCAGAAGATCCTCGCCGGTGGCGGGCTCGCCTCGCGCCGCGCCGCCGAGCGCCTCATCACCGAGGGCCGCGTGCGGCTCAACGGACGCATCGTCACCGAGCTCGGCGTCAAGGCCGACCCGCGCAAGGACCGCATCGAGGTCGACGGCAAGCGCGTCATCCAGGAGCCGCCGGTCTACTACGCCGTGCACAAGCCGCGCGGCTTCGTCACCACGCTGAGCGATCCAGAGGGCCGGCCCTCGATGCGCGAGCTGCTCAAGCCGCACGGCATCACCGCGCGCGTGTTCCCGATCGGGCGCCTCGACTTCCACACGAGCGGGCTGCTCCTGGTCACCAACGACGGCGAGTTCTCCGACGGCCTCCTCCACCCGCGCCACAAGGTCCCGAAGACCTACGTCGTGAAGGTGAACGGCCTGATGTCCCCCGAAGACCTCGACCACTGGCGCAACGGCGTCGAGCTCGACGACGGGCGCACGCAGCCCGCCGAGATCTCCCTGCTCCGGCACGAGGAGCGCCGCACGTGGTTCGAGATCACCATCCGCGAGGGCCGCAACCAGCAGATCCGCCGCATGGGCGAGGCCACGGGCTTCGCGGTCATGCGCCTCGCGCGCATCGCCTTCGCGGGCATCTCGCTCGAGGGGATCGCGCCCGGTGCGCTGCGCGCGCTGACGGTGGAGGAGCTCGTCGAGCTCAAGAAGCAGTACGGCGTGCCGCGCAGTCCCGGCGTCGGGCGCGTGCTCGCGTCGGAGGCCGCGCTGCACGGCGAGTCCCGCAATCGCTCCACGCGCAAGCCCGGTGGCAGCAAGCCGGGCGTGAGCCAGGGCGAGACCAAGGCGCCGCGACGCGCCGACGGCAAGCCGGGCGCGCCTCGCCACGGTCGGGCGCCGATCGAGCGCGGCGAGCGCGGCGACGCGCCTTCGTACGGGCGTCCGACGCGCGGCGAGGCGCCCGCACCGCGCGGTGGCGCCCCGAGAGGTCCGGCTCCGCGAGGTGGTGCGCCGCGAGGTGGTGCGCCGCGTGGTGGTGCGCCGCGTGGAGATGCGCCGCGCGGAGCACCGCGCGAAGAAGCGCCGCGCGGACGTCGCGCACAGCGCGAGCAGCGTCCACAGCGTGACGAGACGCCGCGTGGCGCACGTCCCACGCAGGGCGAGAGGTCCGAGCGGGGAGGCGCGCCCCACAAGGGTCC
>JAEUKC010000040.1:0-31334 GCA_016794445.1 Myxococcales bacterium | reverse complement strand
CGGCTCGAGGCTGCTACCTCGGGCCGTCGCTCTTTGGAGCTAGGCTGGCGCTAGGTCGGGAGACTGGCCAAGATCTGCGAGCCACGATCGACCAGGCAGCGCGTGATCGGAACGCCGCGCTTCTTGATGATCGTCTCCAGTGACCGTGGTCGTTGCGTCAACCTTCACCGCACGCCCGGCTCAGCGCAAGCGGAAACCTCAGACTAGGTCGAACTCGACCACGAGCGGCACGTGGTCGCTGAGACCCTGTACTTCGTCCTCCGGTACAACCCGGAAGCTGCGGACGCCTGCACGGGTCGTTCGGTCACAGAAGACGTGGTCGAGTTGATAGGCACGCGAGTCCTTCTTCACGAAGGTGCGTTGCTCGACTCCGTCGGGGCAGCAGCACTCCTCCCAGCCGTTCGCCTTGGCACGGTGGAAGAACTCGAGAGCGGCGCCACGCGTCTCGGGCATGGTCTCGTCGAAGAGGCGCGCCTCGTTCATGTCGCCCGCGACAATGAACCGCTCACCCAACGGACGACGTTGGAGGGCGGCGAAGATGATGTCGAGGGCGTACGGCGGACACTGCGGCCGCGCCACCTTCGCCAGCTCTTCTGCCGCGATGGCGCCGGGCTTGTCCAGCGACCTGCGGAGGAACTCGTCGGCCTTCGTCGCCGGCGCATGTACCGACACGAGCAGCACGCTCTGCCCGTTCGCGTGGAGCGTGGCGAGCGTCACGTAGTTGCTGACGATCTCGAGCCAAGGGTCGGCCCGTGACGCAGGTTCGCTGCCCACGCTCGGGACGACCCCCACAACCGAACCCCAGGCCTTCTCGAGTCCGTGGAGGGTCCAATGCGTGCGCGCCCACTCTGGGATTGCCTTGGGGTCGACCTCCTGCAGCAGGATGACGTCGGCCTTCATCTCCCGCAGCGTCTCCCACGACCCCGCCTGCTGCGCGTAGGACGCGCTGCCCGCATGCTTGGCCCCGTTGATGTTCCAGCTGACAAGCCGCATGACCATCCTCCCCTTCGCCGCAATCTAGCGGAGCGGTTCGTGGGCCTCCCGTTCAAGTCCGCTTGAGCAGAGGTTCTTGGGTCCGCATGACGTGGCGTTCAGTAGGTCGCCTATGCGTGCGAAGTCGCTCAGGGTCGAATGGCCGCTTTGAGAGAAAAGCGGCTATTGGCGATGGGGCAGTTGCCACCAACGGTGAAGTGAGTGGACCACAAAGCAGACCTCTGGCCTCGCCATCTCCCAAACTCTGTTGCGAGTTGAATGAGGTTCGACTCCTCGGCTCGGTCTGAGAGGGCGAGACTGGCCCACGCTTCAGCACCCTCGAAGCGATTCCACGCGCCATCAAGTAGTGGACGGGGTTCCACGGCGAGCCGAGCCAGAAGCAACCCGAGACGTTGAGCCTCGCGTCTAAGCTCAACGGAATGGCGTTCCCTGTGCGTTTCGGACAGTGCCTGCCAGTTCAAGCTAGTGGCCTTTGCTTTGGCTCTAAGGAGAAGTTCCTTCCGCCGAAGAGCCGCGCAATGGTCTGTCACCACCCAACGGGGGCCGAAGACCCAGCGACCAAACCGGGCCACATGTCCGGCTAGCTCCGACCCTCTCCAACCCTCGCTGCGGATGCGATGTGGGGCCACGCGCACACAGTCCACGCCAGGTGGTGGAGTGACAGGCTGCTCAGCAACGACAAGGACGTCGAGATCCGATGCCCCATCTGCACAACCGACAGCCTGCGAGCCGAAGACAATAACGGCATCGGCGGAGCTGAGAAGTTCACGCTCAACCCAATCCTGCAAGAGTTCAAGGCTTGCGATCATCTTCGCTCACCAACTGATGGAGCGCGGCGACGAGGCCTGCGCGCAGCTCTTCGGCTTCCTCCAAGTCTTCGTCGGTCGGCGCATCGTAGTTCGACAGTCGACTGAGCTGGTAGAGGCGGAATGCTGAGGCGGCAAGGTCCCGCAAGCCCGCAACGTGCAGTATCGCGTCCAGGGAGTCGCCGGGTGAGGCTGCCGCTCCGAAGTCATCATCAAGGGCGAGGCGACTCGCGATTGCGTCCAAAACCACGGCAGTCTGCACGAGGTCTTCTTCGTTGTAGATCTCGTAGTGGTCGAGCCTTTCAAAGTCGGCGGGAGTCAGGCGCGTCATTGGGCAACGGCCCATTCAACAAAGGGTCTCGACTCGGCAACCGCGTAGAACGCGGCGACTTCGGGGTCGTTCTCTCCGTCCCGCGCCGCCCTAGCCGCCGCGCGTTTCCTGAAAACAGCGACCACCTCGTCGGCGCCATATCTGCCAAACGCCTTGACATCGTCAACTATCGTGGGCAGCCGGTAGTCTGTGAAATGCATATTGTAGGCGTGGAGCAGCTTCAGTGTGCGGCAATGCTCTGCGTAGAGGCTTGTCACCGCCGACGGCTTGGGCGGCATCTTTAGGATGAACGTCATGATCGGTCGACTGCTCTCGAAGTGTATTCGCGCGCGGAGAACGCGTTGAATAGAGTCTACCGGATCAAAATAGAAGTGCAGCAGGCGACGCCGTCCGTGTTTGACCGACTTGCGAGGCGAGTTGCACCTGGCACAGCTTGGTACGAGATTGGCTGGGAGCAGAATGAACTCAGGGTATTCCGCGCGACCAAGGTAGTGGTCCAGATGAATCGCGGCTTGGCCCATACTGCAGTATGGACATGTCCCATTTCCCAGTTTAAGGAGGGTGGCTCTTAACGCACTTCCTGTTCCAGCAACAGCGTTCCACAATCGAGAAACGGTAGAAACATGGCGCTTCCTTAGTCGGATGGCCTTGTGTCTCTCAAGGTGTGGCGCGAGAGTCGAGTACTTCGCGTAGGCGCCGCTCAGCGTAGTCCTGAGCTCCGCGAGCTTCAGCCTGTCACGATCTTCAAGTGATTGGATTGCATCATCGAGTATTGTCAGCTCATCAAAGGCGGGATGCGCGAGATTTCTCATGGCATCTTCCTACGGAAGGAACGCAGAATTAGATCGGCAGACAGTGAAAGGTCTCCGAGCATCTTCTCGGTAGCTTCTACGCCAGATCGCTCTACCAGTTCTCTGATGAGTGTTGCAAAGTTGAGGTCGTTGTAGTCAGTCCGAAACGCCTTGCGCACAATCTCTGATAGGTTGTCTCCAAAGGACTGACCTGGATACTCGTAGGCGATAGGCGAGTCTCCATCGCGCTCAAGTATCGAGATTGCTTCGCGCGGCAGCTCCTGCAAAGGAATCGGTGAGTGCGTTGCGATAATCGCAAAGGCATCTCGCTGCTCCAGGGCATCGACAAGGACTCGAAGAAAGGCAGAGAGCACGTTTGGATGAAGGTGCAGCTCAGGCTCATCAAAGATAACGAAGGTGTCCTTCTTAAGGTACAGCGCAAGGCCATCAATTATGGCAGCGAGCGCCTGGTGGCCTGACGACACGCCCTCAATTTCTCGACTAGGCGGCCTGCCCGCACGAGGATCGGAAAGCTCGAGTCGGCTGAACCAAAGCTCCCTGTCGGCGCGGGCGGACTCACTTGCCTCAAGCTCAACCCACATTTCCTCGCGAATCCTCCTGAGCTCGCGTGCTGTGCCAACGGCGTTTCGACCGCGCGGCCTCAGCCCAATGTACCGGTACTCAGCGAAGCCGATGGCTTGAGTAGGTCGATCGAAGCGATCGAAGGCGCTAAATGAAATTGCTAGGATCGAGCCGACTTTCCAGGTCTCTACCTTACCAGGTACAAATCCCACAAGACACTTTGCAAGCTCGGCAAGGAGAAGTGTCTTGCCCGTTCCGTTCTTTCCAACAATCGCGGCCACACGACCGAGCTGGTGGCGCATCAGACGGAGGCGCACGCAATGTTCCGCGGCAAAACCGGGGAGACGTGTGGTGAACTCAAGGGTCGTCCGTTGCGGCGCGCTGTCAGGTAGACGACCAACTAGCCGGGTGTCTCGCTGATGCTCAAGAAGTTCACGATTCGGAGCGCCGTGTCTAGTTCGATAGGCTTCAACGGCTCCGTCGAACCGGAGCAGTGACTTCTGGAACGCAGGTTCGTCCGCGACGAGGACTGCCGTCTCGGGCCCAGTCACGACGTCACGTAACGCCTTCAGGACGATGTCATAGGCGTCTGGCAACGCTTCCTCGAGTCGTTCGTAGTAGTCAACGTCCTGGCCAAGGGAGGCGAATCGATCGTCGAGCCGCTCGAACGGTCCCGTTGGGAGGTGGGGCCGATCGCCTTCGATCATCCCCCGCTCCATGATCTTCACGGAGCCGACCTGGATCCGGCTGTGTTCCGTAAGGAGGTGGACTTTGAAGAGTGTGTAGAACCCGTAGTCATTCCAATCAGGTCGCTCTTCGAGCACGACAAGTGGCCGCACGGGTTGTGCGGCTCCATCGCGGAGGTAACGACTCGCGACGAAAGTGACAGGCGGAGCGCTGGGCATGGACTGAGACCTTCGCAGTCAAGCGGCCGATGTCGATGGACCCATGTCCCTGTTATCACGAATACGCTGAGACCGTGTAGAGCCGCCCATGTGGCCACAGCAGCCGAGAGCAGTGGTCCGCTACACCTGAGCGCTACGCCGCCCGCTCGTGCTCAGCCCGCTCGTTCCGGATCCGCTCGAGCCGCTCCCGCTCTCCAATCGCGAGCGCCGCAACGTCGAGCCGGACGCCCACGCGTCGCCCCCGAGCGGTCTGCCCGATCACCGCCACGGCCCGCTTGAGGTCGTCGAGCATCCCGTCGACCGGGCGTGCGCGGTCGGCGGCTTGGATGCCGAGCTCGACGCGCAACTGGTTGATGGCCGCGTACTCGTCCATCAGCCGGCGGATGGACACCCTGCGCTTGTTCGTCGTCATGCCCAAAGTCTTCGCCCGCTGCACACGGGCGCGAAGGCCAGGCAATGTCCGCCGGGCTCGGTAACGCCCGGTCCCCTTACCTTCCGGCAAGCTGGGCGCGGAAGAACGCCAGGGCTTCCAGCACTTCCCGCGCTTCGGCCTGTGCGCGCTCGCCAGGCGCGAAGTCGATGGGCAGCGGGCTGACGCGCCAGGCGCGCTTGTGGGCGGCGTACAGGGCGAACAACGCGGCATCGAGAACCGGGCGCGTGAGCCCGACGTAGCGGTTCGTGAGGACGACGAGCCGCTCCCAGGGCCGCACGTGCAGCTGGGGCAACACGTCGAGCAACCCCCCCCGCGCGGCCAGGGCGACGTCGCCGTTCCGGTCGAGCCCGACGATCAGCGAGGAGTGCTGGCAGAGCCGGAGGCCACGGGCTCCCTGGGCGTCCTTCGGCTCCGCCACGACCGCGACCAGCGCGCTGAACCGCTTCTCGAGGACCTGCGGGGCCATCACGCGCCGTTGGCCTGGGTGAGCACCACGCGGAGCGTGTCGAGCCCGGCCTCGACCTCCTTGGGCAACCCTTCGCTGAGCTCGAGGTCGACCCAGGCGACGGTCTCCTCGGCGGTGACGCACACCACCCACTGGGCGCCGCGCCGGTCCGAGGCGAGCTCGACGGCGGCTGCGAGGGTGTAGGCCTTGGCGGCGGTGATTCGGTGGCTCGAGCCCGCGGGCAGTTCCAGGTGGATGCGGGGGCGCGGCGTCCCGTACGTGCCCTCCGCGCGCAGCAGACGGGCGGTCACGCCTGCGTAGGTGGTCTCGAGGATCGGGCTCGAACATTCGGTGCGACGGCGGGCGGACATGCGGGTCTCCTCCGGCCGCGCGTTCTCTCCGTCGCGGCGTGGCGACATACGTGAGCTTGGTTTTCGTGAAGTGAAGTCCCTCGTCGGGGACTTTCTCCGAGCTGCGCCGCTTGGTTCTCAGCCGCGCTGGGCGAGCCCCTTGTGCACGAGCTCTTCGACCAGCGCCTTGGCCCGAGCCTCGTCCGTTTCGCCCGCGACCACGAGCTCGACCCCCTCGTAGCGGCGGGTGTTCTCGATGACCCAGTCGACGTACTGCCCGAGCGTCAGGTCGGCCGCGCTGAACGAGATGTCCCGCATCTGGAGGAGGATCTGCGCAGCGGTGCCGAAGAAGACCCGCCCGTCTTGCGTGATGAGCTTCATCCGAACCGCTCCTTTCTGCGCCCAGCGATGTGCTCTCGCCACGACCCCGAAGGAATCGTCCGCTGTAGCCGGTCTCGATCGTTCAGGATGTACATCTCGGCTTCACCTCCGTCCTCGAGCTCGATGGGCGTCCGTCGGTAGAGCCGGGGGTGGCCCTCGAGCCGGTCGAGTTGGAAGAGCGTGTCGTCGTCCACGAGGTACACCTCGCCGACGATCTTCGTCTCGGTGCCCACGACCGCCCCTGGGTACCCACCGAGGTCGAGCATCCCGAAGACGCCCTTCGTCCGCGCCGGCCCGACGAGTTCGCTCTTGGTCAGCAGCCGATGGTTGGGCTCGCCCGCGAGCAGCGTGCCGTACACGAAGATCCGATGGTGCTTGGTCGTGGTCATGGGTGCTGGATCCCTGCGGCGGCTGCGAGCGCGGCGCGGTCGAATCCCAGGCGCTGGTAGGCGCGCCAGATTTGGACGAAGTACTTCGCGGGCGGCGTCCAGGGCTCGAACGTCTCCGCCGGCTGGACGTACGTGAACACCCGCCGCCGGCGGCCGTGCTCGTCGACGACGAACCGGACCACCTTCTCGTAGGCGTAGGGAACCCCCTCGTGCCGGTCGAGCGAGTCGACGTCGCCAGCGGTCAGCTGGTAGAGGAGCCCGGCGACGGTGCGCCCCTTCTCGCGCACCACGCTGGCCACGGCGCCCTGCCAGCGCGGGCTGAAGCCTCCAAAGGCCAGCGCGTGGTGGTGCAGGGTGGCGCGCGGCCCTCGAGCCGCTGCAGGGCACCGGGCATGCATCTGCTCCTCATCGAGGTTCGAGCCGTAGGCGAAGTAGAGGCGGGTCATGGTGAGCACCGTCGGCGGGAGCCGCCGCGGCAGGAGGCGGGGTGGAGCGCGACGACGTGAGTCATGCATCCGCGTCGCGGCTAGGCAAGCTCTCTCGCTCATCGGAAGGCCCTGTGGAGGGCGAGCGCGCCTTCGGCGTGCTCGGCGAGCGTCCCCTCTTCGAGGCGGATGTACACGCGCCCCTCGGCATCGCCGAGCAGCTCGCTCCGCACACGCCAGCAGAAACGCTCCTCTTCCGGGATCGCGGCGCGCACCGCGATGACGGCCTGGTTGAGCAGGCGCGCCATGTCGGGGCGCCGGCCTTCTCGGAGGCGGAGCCGCGCCTCGGGCACGGGGCGCCCGTCGGGCGCCTCTCCTTGGAAGATGCGGACGTTGAGGTCCTCGCGGGCGAGCGGGTTCTCGGTGGGGGTCGCGTTCATGTGCAGGTGTCCATGCGGGTATCGGTCCAGCGTTCTGCGGTGCGTATGTCGCCGACATCACGTGCGCGCTCGAGGCGAGCCCTGACGCGCGCATCAGGGCAACCAGGCCTCTCCCCGGTATTTCGGGGAGAAGCCCGGCTGATGGGTGCATCACCCGGTCTGCAAGACTTGCTGGGTTTCACCGTGCGGCTCCTCGCCCGAGCCCGTGGTGCTCGTGGCGGCCGGGGCCCCGCTCGGGCGGCGGTCGCGGCGCGCGCCCTTCCAGGCGGCCGAGCCCGCGAGGTGCTTGGTCAGGTGGAGGCGCGCGGTCTTGAACTCGTTCCCGATCAGGCCGAGGCCGAGCAGGAACACGCGGAAGTCATACTTCGCCGTGGCGACGTTGAACTCGCGGCGCTTGCTGATCGTGTTGCGGGCGTTGAGCCCCTTCGCCGCGAGGGCGAGCACGAACTGGACGTAGGCCTTGATCTCCCCAGCGTGGAGCGTGCCGTTGAAGTAGCGGAACTCGATCGTGCCGCGGAAAAAGAGGCTGTTGAGGTTGAGCCCGTGGTAGCGGCTCTGGTCGTAGCGCTGGGGGAGTGCGCCAACCCGGCCGTACCAGGCGGTCGAGACGGCCGCGAGGTCGCGCGGCCGAGCCGCTTCGAGCCGCTCGAGGAAGGTCGGCTCGATGGGGCGGCAGTAGCTGGTGAGCCGGTTCTGGGCGATCCCGAGCGCGTGCTCGATCAGGCGCTCCTGCTTGTGGACCATCTTCACCAGGCTCGCCACCTGCTTGCCCGAGAACTGCTCGGCGCCGACGTGGATGTGGATGCCCGTCGAAGGGTCGGTCTTCGCGCCTGCGGCGCGGACCGCGCGAACAATCGACTGGAGAACTTCGAGGTCGGCGTAGCCGAGGATGGGCGAGACGATCTCGCCGCTTCGGTAGCCGCCGGAGAGCGAGCCGTCGGGCACCACCTGCCAGCGGCGCCCGTCGGGGGCGGTGATCGAGTAGCGATCGCCGACCTCGCAGACCGCGCCGCCGACGACGCCGTGGATGACGCGGGCGAGGGCGGCGCGGTGAAGGCCGATGGTCTCCAGCTCGATGCCGAAGCGGAGGGTCTGGATGGTGGCGAGGGTCTTGTCGGCGGCGTTGTGCATGCCCGGTGTACATGCGTGTTCCGGTCCTGCGCGCGCGACGCCGTAACCGCGCGTATCTACGGAGCCGCACACGGGCCGCCCTGATACGAACATCCGAGATTTCGAGACTCGCGCGAGTTGTTCGAAGAACTCGCCGGACATGTGCATCACGGTCGGTCAGCAGAAGGTGCTGACCTCTACTGGGCGAACAGCTCCGCGGCCTCGGGCGCGCCCAAGCGCTTCAGCTCGCGCTTGATGGCGGCGCGGAGGAAGTGCATCCGGCTCTTGAGCCCGGCGGACTTCCAGGCCGTGTCGAGCGCTTGCACCTGCTGGCTCGAGGCACGGAGCGGGAGGATCTGCATCGTGTCGTCGGCGCGCGCGTTCTTGCGCTTGCGATCCTCGCGCGGGCCCACCGGAACACGCCCCTTCTCCGCCTCGCGGATCTTCCAGATCAGGTAGTTTCGATCGGTACTCTCGGTCGGACGACCCACGATGGCGACGTAGGCCTCGCGGAGCTCGGGCACGGTCATCGTCCGATAGGCGCCGCGCGGCGCGCGACGTCGACGCCCAGGGGCGGTGGCGGGCCTCGCTTCGCTCGCCTCGGTGGCCTTCGTCTCTGGAGCTGGGCTTCCATCCATCGCTCCGGGCTCGGGTCCCATGAACCACAACGGGGCGATCGCCTCGGAGGTCTGGACGCCAGGCGTGGGTGGGTCGCTCGCCTCGGTCGTCACGGGGCTGGGCTCGTCGGGCCCGAGAATCCGCATCGTGCCAATCGGCTCGATCCTCTGGACGATGGGGGCAACGCTCGTCTCGGTCGTGATGGTGGAGGTTGCGGCCGGGCGCGGTGGAGCGGTCCGCGCCTCGAGGATCTTCCGGACGAGGAAGGTGCGGTTCGGGCAGCGGGTGGCTTCGCCCGTCGCCTCGGCGAACAGGGCCTGGAGCTCGGGCAGTCGAAGCGCGTCCAGCTGCGCCTTGGTCTTCGGTCGGGGGGTGGTGGTCATGAGATCCCTTCTTTCGACGACGAGCGCTGTCACTTCCTGTGCCTGCTCGCCTGCGACCTCGAGCCGCGCTTCTTGGAAGAAGCTCGGCGAGGCGCACGAAGGGGCGCGCTCTACCGCGCGGACCAGGCGTGTCTCGAGCCGTACCGCGCCATCGTGCCTTCCACGACGAACACGTCGGTGGGGGATGTGCCCGCGATGGGCGAGGGTTCCTCGTCGCTCTCTGCATCGATGGCTTGGCGGGTCACGACGTTGTGGACCGCGTATTCGAGCGGCCAGTTGGGCTGGTTCATGAGGTAGACGACGGCGTCGGGATCGCAGAACGACAGCTTCTGGATCAGGTCGCGAACGTTCACAGGCGTGCTCCTTTCGCGCGGCGGATCGTGGCCTCGCGCGTCGGCATACAGCGCATCGTCGGCGCCAATAGCAAGTCCCTCTCGCGCGATGGATCGACTCTTTTCCAGGGGGATTCGCACCTCGCAGAGATGTGGGACCCCTGATGCGCGCATCAGCCTCCGCAACTCCGCGAGATGACGACGCGTATCGCCGAGCCAGGGTCATCGGGCTGATGCGGATGTCCGAGGGCACGTGCCCTCATCTCGCCAACGAGGCCGTGTTCTTGCGGTGATGTACTCGACAAGGCGTTGGACCGACGTTCGCAACAAGGCCCCTCGAAAGGAGCACGAACATGGGAGCCGACGAATTCTTCACCACGAGCAAGGGCGACAGCGCACGGGAGGCCTTCGGCGCCGCGACGAGGCAGGCGGCGTACGAGGACGGCCACGGGGGCTACACCGGCACGATCGCCGAGAAGCACGACTTCGTGATGCTCACAGATCGCAAGATGCTTAAGAAGGAGGCCTTCGAGCTCGCGCAGGACCTCATCGAGAAGGGCGACCGTCGGGCTTGCGACAAGTGGGGGCCTGCCCTCTGCATCGCGCTCGAGGACGGACGGTTCCTCTTCTTCGGGCTGGCCTCGAGCTGAGGAGACGAGGAGGCCGAGGCGGCATGGAGAAGCCGCCTCGGCCCGATGTCTCAGGACGGCTTGTCGCTCGAGCGGATGAGCCGAACGACGGTGTCGAGCTCGTCGCGGATGCTCCGGATCGAGTCCTCGAACGAAGACATCCGAGCCTCCCACTCGCGCCGCCCGAGCATGTCGGAGCGGATCTCCGAAAGGGTCGAACGGGAGGACGCGTGCTCGGAGCGGAGCACGTCGAGCTGGCCCTCGGCGCGCACGAGCGCGACCTCCGAGCCGTGCACGGCCTTGATCAGCCCCTGCGTCTCAGTCTCGAGCTCCCGAAAGCGCCGGTCGCGCTCGGCGTCCTGGCGCATGATCGTGTAGCGGAAGAACGCGACCAGCAGCGCGATGAGCGCCGAGAAGCCGATGCTCACCACCGGGAGGGTGTCGTGCATCACGCCTCCGGACCCGGCGCCGCCCCGCGAGCGCTGACCAACGTCGGAATCCTGCTTGCGCGTCGTCGAGTCTGAGTTGAGAACATCCGGCACCCTGGAGCATGTTGTCCGACCATGCCGCGAGGACGTCCAGCCACAGGATCCGTGCGATTCGAAGGGGGCCGATGGAAGGCCCGACTCACGCTCGATGGGCGAGAGCGCCTCGTTCCGATCGAGCCTCCCCTCCTGCTCGCGAGCGATCGCGACAAGGCCCTTCAGGAGGCCCACGAGCTGGCCAAGCTGGCCCGTGGAGCCTTCGACACGCGCGCCCGCGCCAGCGAGCTCGTCGAGGATTGGTACGACCGCTGGCTCGCCTTCCGGAGGGAGAAGGGCAAGCGCATCAAGTCCCCGCAGTCGCACCTGACGATCCACATCTTGCCCATCCTCCGAGGCAAGCCAATGGCCGAGGTCTCCCGGAGCGACCTCGAGCAGATCGTCCAGGAGCTCGACGCCAAGGTCTGTGAGGGAAAGCTCCGCTGGAAGTCGGCCTCCAACGTGTGGGGCACCGTCACCAAGTCGTTCGACGACGCCCATCGCGGCAAGACACTCGAGCTGCGCGTGCGCGACGACAACCCCGCGAAGGAGGTCCGCGGCCCCGACCGCGGCGTCGAGACCGAGAAGGTGCACCTCTACCCGTCGGAGTTCCTGACCCTCGTGTCGTCCGCGGCCGTGCCCCTCTTCCGCCGCCGGTACTACGCGATCGGCGTGTACATCTACCTGCGACCCGCCGAGCTCGAGGCCTTGCGGTGGGAGGACGTGGACCTTGAGCGCGAGACCGTCCAGATCCGCCGCGGCATCGACCGCGAGCGCAAGGTCGAGAAGGCGCCCAAGGCCGGCCGCGCCCGCGCCCCCTTCGACCTCGAGCCCGCCCTCTTGCCGCTCCTGAAGGCCATGCACGCCGAGGCGGGCGGCCGCGGCCACGTCGTCGGCCGCTTGGGAGACGAACGCGAGCTCGCCGGCGTTCTGCGCCGTGACCTGCTCGACGCCGGCATCACGCGCCGCGAACTCCACCAGGGGAGCAACGACCCGCCGCGCGAGTGGATGACCATGCACGATCTCCGCACCACGGGCATCACCTGGATGGCGGTCCAGGGCCAGCGCCCGCCCTTCGAGATCATGGCGCGTGCGGGCCATCGGCAGCTCGCGCAGACGCAGGGCTACATCGATCGCGCGTCCCTCATCCGGCGTGGGTATGGGCAGACGTTCCCAACGCTGCCGACATCGCTACTCGAACAAACCAAATGTTTTCCGGAGACATTTCCGGAGGAATCTTCGAATTCCTCGACGAAAGTGGCGGAAGCGCATGGGAATCGAACCCACCGGCCGCCCCGCGAAGGACGAGCCCACCGATTTTGAAGACCGGGGCGGGCACCAGTCCCGCGCGCACTTCCACCCCCCAAGCTACTCAGGCCTGCGAGGGCCGCAACTCCTCGTCCAGCGCCGCGAACGTGGCCGCGCGCACCCGCTCCACCGCCGCCGGGTCCTCCGGGTCGCCGCTCGTGTCGATCGCGGGCAGCACCACGTACCGCTGACGCACCGGCTTCGGGATGGGCGTGCCCTTCCAGCCGAGGGCGAGCGGCAGGTCGTACCGCGACGAACCGAGCAAGAGGCGCCCGACCCAGCGCTCGCGGGCCACCACGTCGTACATCCCGTCGATCCCGTGCGCCGCCACCGGCAGGATCGGTACCCCCGCGAGCATCGCCACCTTCGCGAAGCCGCGGCGATCGCCCCACTGCAGGCGGTACCGGTGCGTGTCCGTGATCTTCCAAGAGTCGTCGATCCCGCCCGGGTAGACGCCGACCAGCTCGCCTTCTTGCAGCATCTTCACCGCGACCTCGCGCTCGCCGGGCACCGCGCCGAGCGCGTCCAGCACCGGGCCGAGCAGCGGGATGCGCCAGAGGTTGCGCTCGCCGAGGAAGCGGACGTAGCGGCCCGTCTCCTTGCCGACCAGCGCGCCGAGCACGAAGCCGTCGAGGCCCGTCATCGCGTGGTTGCCGACGAGGAGGGCGCCGCCCGTGGTCGGGAGGCGGTCGGCGTGGTCCATCGTGGCGTCGAAGTAGCGGATCGGCCCCTCGCGCAGGGTGCGGCCGAGGGCCGTGTCGGCGAGGCCGCGGAAGAGGGCGAAGGTCGAGGGCTCGTGGCTCACGTCGCGTCGATGCTACAACGACCCGGTGAGCGCTGCAGCGACCGGCTTCCGTGACTCCGCGCTGGGCCCCGCCCTCGACGCGGCCCTCTCTCCCGCGGGGCGCGCGGCCCTCTACGACCGGCTGCGGCGCGCGTCGGGGCTGCCGAGCCCGCGGGTCAACCACGGGCTCGTGTCGGCGTTCGCCGTCGAGGCCGCGCGGCGGGGGCCGGCGATCGACGCGCTGCTCGCGGCCATGTGCGCCATCGACGAGGAATCGGCGCCCTATGGGCACGTCGACGAGATCTTCCCCATCCTCGGCGTCGCCGGCACCGGCGCGCGTGCGGTGGCCGACCCGAAGGCGCGCAAGAAGCTCGTCGAGGCGCTCGAGGACATGGCCTGCGATCGGCGCTCGCGCGTGCGCGGCGGCGTCTCGGTGGCGCTGATCAACGTGGGCCTCGTCGACCCCAAGTTCTCGGACACCCTCGTCCGCTGGATCGAGGACGACCAGCCGTGGCTCCTGCGGTCGGTCGCGGTCGCGCTGCTCGACACGGGGTTCGTGGGCGCGCTCGGCCCGGAGACCGCGGCCGATCTCACCGACCGCATGCTCATCCGCATCGACCGCGAGCACCGCGCGGGGCGACGGCACGAGGCGTTCCGGCGCGCGGTCACGGCGGTGAACGAGGCGCTCCCGGTGCTCGTGCAGCGTCACCCGACCGCGGTGCTCGAGGTGCTGATCAAGCACACCAAGAGCCTCGACGAGGACGTCACCGACGCCATCGCCGCGACCGCCGCGCTCCTCCACAAGCAGCGCGTGGCCGACCTCGCGAGCACGCTGCAAGAGGCGATCGCCGCCGCCACCAAGCCCTCGCGCGACCCGCGCTGGGATCGGCTCCCGGGCAAGCGCGGCCGCAGCAAGCGCTAGAACAGCGCCACTATTTTTTCAGCAGGAACACGGCGGCCATCACGCCGAGGCCCAGCAAGAACGCGAGGATCACGAACGAGAGCGGGACGCCCTTGGCCGCGGGCGCCTGCACCACGATCGGCGCGGGGGCACTGGCGGCCGGCGCCGGCGTCGAGGGCGCGTTCTCCTTCGGCGTGGCGGCGGTCAGCGCGTCGGCGAACTCCTTGGCCGTCTGGTAGCGCTCCTCGCGGTCCTTGGAGAGCGCCTTGGCGATCACCGCGTCGAGCTCGGGGCCGAAGTGCTTGCCGGGCACGCGCTGCGAGAGCGGGATCGGCGTCTTCTGCACGTGGAGCTGGATGAACTCCATCGGGCTCTTGGCGTCGAAGGGCAGCTTGCCGGTGAGCACCTCGTAGAGGATCACGGCGAGGGAGTAGATGTCGCTGCGCGCGTCGAGCTTCTTGCCCTGGGCCTGCTCGGGCGACATGAACTCCGGCGTGCCGAAGACCATGCCCTCCTGGGTGAGCACCATGGAGCCGGGGCGCATCTCGCGCTCGGTCACCTTGGCGAGGCCGAAATCGAGCACCTTCACGTAGTCCTTCATGCCGCCGACGTGGCAGAGGAAGATGTTCTCGGGCTTGAGGTCGCGGTGGACGATGCCCTTGTCGTGGGCCTCTTGCAGCGCGAGGCAGGCCTGCACCAGCAGCGGGATCGCGCGCGGCGCCGGGATCGGGCCCTCGGAGCGCACCGTCTGGTTGAGGTTCTTGCCCTCGAGGTACTCCATCACGATGTAGAGCAGGCCGTCGCTCTCGTCCTCGCCGTACACGATCACCTTGCAGGTGTTCGGGTGCGTGAGGTGGCTCATCGCGGCCGCCTCGCGGTTGAAGCGCGAGACGAGGTCTTTGCGGTTGGCGAGCTTGGCGTGGAGGATCTTGACCGCCACCTTGCCGTTCACCGAGGGCTGGAGCGCCTCGTAGACGGCCCCCATGCCACCACTGCCGATCTTGCGAGTGATCTTGAATTGACCGTTCAAGAGCTCACGGCCGATGAGCGGATCGGGGGGCGCCATTCGAGCCCCGAGAACTATCACGCCCGCTTGCTGCGCGAAACAACGCGCGCATAGACCTCGCGCCGGGGCCGTCCGGACCACGCGGCGACGATGTCGGCGGCCTCTTTTGCCCGCCTTCCGGCGGCGAGCTCGGCGTCGATGCGGGCGTCGACATCGGCGTCGGCCGTGGTCTCGGCCGCTTTCGGGCGGGGTCCGAGCACCAGGGTGACCTCTCCGAGCACCGCCTCCCGCGCTCCGAGGACCGCGGCGAGCTCGGCCACGGTGCCGCGGAGCAGCTCCTCGTGGAGCTTGGTGAGCTCGCGCCCGACGCAGGCCGGCCTGTCGGGGTGGCGCGCCGCGAGGTCCTGCAGCGTGTCGACCGTGCGGTTGCCGGCCTCGTAGAGCACCGCGGCCTCCTCGGTGTCGGCGACCCGGGCGAGGACGTCGGCGCGCTCGCCCCCACCGCGCGGCAGGAAGCCGAAGAACCGGAACCCGTGCGTCGCGAGCCCCGAGGCCGCGAGGGCGCACAGCACCGCGCTCGCGCCGGGGATCGCCACCACGGTCACGCCTTCTCTGGCTGCCGCGGAGACGAGGCCCGCGCCGGGGTCGCTGATCAGCGGGGTGCCCGCGTCGCTCACCAGCGCGAGCGAGGCCCCGCCCACGAGCTCCTCCACCACGCGCGCCACGTGGTCGGCCTCGACGTGGGCGTCGAAGCGGCGCACGGGCTTGTCGATCCCGAGGTGCGCGAGCAGCCCGCGGGTCCTCCGCGTGTCCTCGGCGAGCACGGCGTCGCACGCCGCCAGGGTTCTTTGCGCGCGGATCGTCAGGTCGTCGAGGTTGCCGATCGGCGTCGCGACCACGTAGAGGACCCCGCTCATGACGGGCACCGAACACGACCTGCGCGCTGGCCGCAACGCTCCAGCGAGAAGGGCGCAACTCTCGAGACCGAAGTGTCGACCTGGGGGCATGTCGAGCACGCTGCTGCCGCCGCCGCCCGAGTCCTACGAGACCCCTGAACGGCCGCGCACCACGGAGATCGAGCGCGCGCCCCATCGTGGCGGGCTGGTCCTGGTCGTCGACTCCGCGTGCGGCGAGCCGGTGCGGGTGCCGCTGCCCGACGACGGCGCGCTCGAGATCGGCGGCGAGTGGGCGGGGCTCGAGGGCCCGGCGCGCGTCGCCATCGGAGACCCGACGGTCAGCGCTCGCCACGCACGGATCGAGCTGCGCCGCGGCCGCGCGCGCATCGTCGACCTCGGCAGCCGCAACGGCACGTGGGTGGGGGGGGCGCGGGTCGAGGCGGCGACCCTCGGCGTCGGCGCCTGCGCGATCGTCGGGCGCACGGCCATCGCGCTCGAGGCGCAGACAGGACCGATCGACGAGGGGCCGCCGCTCGCGCTGCCCGGCGCGATCGGCAACTCCCCGCCCATGGCGCGGCTCGCGCGCCACGTGCACGCCATCGCGCCGCTGCGCGCGCCCGTGCTCGTGCGCGGCGAGAGCGGGAGCGGCAAGGAGGTGGTCGCGCGGGCGCTCCACACCCTCTCGCGGCGGCGCGGCCTGTTCCACGCCATCAACGTGGGGGCGCTCCCGCGCGAGCTCGCGGAGGGCGAGCTGTTCGGCGCCGAGCGCGGCGCGTTCACCGGCGCCCACGCCGCGCGTCCGGGCTGCTTCGAGATCGCCGACGGGGGCACGCTGCTCCTCGACGAGCTCGGGGAGCTCCCGCTCGACATGCAGGCCAAGCTCCTGCGCGTGCTCGAGACGGGCGAGGTGCAGCGGCTCGGCGCGCGCACGCCGCGTCGCGTCGACGTGCGCGTGATCGCGGCGACCTGGGCCCCCCTCGAGCAACGCGTTCGCGAGGGCACCTTCCGCGAGGATCTGTTCCACCGCATCGCGGTGCTCGTCGTCGAGGTGCCGCCGCTCCGCGATCGCCCGGGCGACGTGCAGAAGATCGCCGAGGCCCTGCTGCTCGCCTGGCGCGACGAGCTCGGCCCGCGGACGCTCTCGCCCTCGGCCGGCTCGCGGCTCGCGGCCGAGCGGTGGCCGGGCAACGTGCGCGAGCTCCGCAACGTCCTCTACCGCGCGGCCGCGCTTTCGTCGGGGGTCGTCGAGGAGCTCGACGTCTCTCGCGCGCTCGGTCGCACCTCCACCCCTCCGCCTCCGCTCCGTCGCGACCCCGACCAGGCCGTCGCGCTGGTGGCGTCGCTCGGGAGCGTGGCGGCCGCCGCGCGCGCGACGGGTGTTCCCCGCGAGACCCTCCGTGACTGGGTCCGCCTGGCGCAAGGACGCACCCGCCGCTGACGATGCGCAAGGGGTGCATGAGCCCGCGGGCCTCCTTGCGTCGTCACGCCGTCGTCACCGGAGGTCCGGGTCTTGCTCGATCCTCGGGTCGGAGGCGAGAGGATGACATCGAACGCCGCGCCCCGTGAGGCGCCTCGCAGCGGCATCGTCGGCGACATCTGGGGCGGGCTGGCGTCGACCCTCGTGGCGCTGCCCGCCTCGATCGCCTTCGGCATCGCGGTCTTCACCCCGGTGGGTCTCGGGCCCGGTGTCGGCGCGCTCGCCGGGCTCCTCGGCGCCGTCGCCCTCGGCACCATCGCGCCGATCCTCGGTGGCACGCCGCGCCTGGTCTCGGCGCCCTGCGCGCCGGCCGTCGCGGTCATGAGCGCGTTCGCGATCCAGGCCGCGCACCGCTACCCGGGCGACCCGGCCCGCCTGCTCCTGCAGATGACGATGGTCGGCCTGCTCGCGGCCGCGCTGCAGCTCGCCCTCGGCCTCGCGCGCGCGGGCACCATCATCAAGTACATCCCGTACCCCGTCGTCACCGGCTACCTGAGCGGCGTCGGGGTCGTCATCTTCTTGAAGCAGCTCCCCGCGCTCCTCGGCCTCCAGAAGGGCGTCACGCTGGGGCACGGCGTGTTCGACCCCCAGCACTGGAGCAAGCCCGCGCTCGTGGTCGGCTTCGCGACGATCGGGGCGATGGTGGCTGCGCCGAAGCTCACCAAGGCGATCCCGCCGGCGATCATCGGTCTGGTCGGCGGCATCGTGGCGTACGTGGCGCTGTCCTTCGTCGTCCCCTCGATGCGGGTCCTCGCTGGCAACCAGCTGGTCATCGGTCCGCTCGCGGGCGGGGGCGCATCCTTCTTCGCTGGCCTCGCGGCGCGCCTGAAGTCGTTCGGCGGGCTGCACTTCGTCGACCTCGTGCAGGTCGTGGGTCCGGCCACCACGCTCGCCGTCGTGCTCTCGCTCGACACGCTCAAGACGTGCGTCGTCGTCGACGCGGTCACCGGGTCGCGCCACGACTCGAACCGCGAGCTGTTCGGGCAGGGCGTCGCCAACGCCGTCTCCGCGGCCATCGGCGGCATGCCGGGCGCAGGCACCTCGGGCGCGACGCTGGTCAACGTGGCGAGCGGCGGTACGACGCGCTGGTCGGCGGTCATCGAAGGCGGCGCGGTGCTGTTCGCCTACCTCGCGCTCGCCAAGGTGGTGGCCTGGGCGCCGCTCGCGGCCCTCGCCGGCATCCTCGTGGTCGTCGCGTTCAAGATGTTCGACTTTGCGGCCTTTGCGTGGGCGAAGCGCTCCTCCACCGCGTTCGACTTCGCGGTGGTCCTCGCGGTCATCACCGTGGCCGTCGGCGTCGACCTCATCACGGCGTCGGCGGTCGGCGTCGCGCTCTCCATCCTGCTCTTCATCCGCAACGAGTCGAAGGCGCCGGTCATCCGCCGCAAGCTCTACGGCAACCAGGTCTTCTCCAAGCGCCGCCGCCTGCCGGCCGACATGGCGATCCTCACCGAGCACGGCGGCGAGACGGTGGTCGTCGAGCTGCAGGGCTCGCTGTTCTTCGGCACCACCGACCAGCTGCGCAACGAGCTGCAGGAAGACCTCGGCACCCGCCGCACCGTGATCTTCGACCTCCGGCGCGTCGACGCCCTCGACCTCACCGCGGCGCACATCCTCGAGCAGATGCAGACCCAGCTCAACGATCGCGGCGCGAAGGCCGTGTTCTGCAACCTGCCGCGCTTCCTCGCCGGCTACGCCGACGTGCCCGCCTACCTGCGCGAGGTGGGCGTCATCGACGCCGACGAGCCGCACGCCATCTTCGACCAGCTCTCCGACGCGCTCGCGTGGGCCGAGGACCGCCTCCTCGCCGAGAAGGGCTCGAGCGAGGCGTCCGCCGAGGGGGAGCTCGACATCGTCGACCTCGAGATGTTCTCCGGGCGCAAGAAGGAGACGGTGGCCGAGCTCCGCGCTGCGGTCGAGGTGCGCCGCGTGGCGGCCAACGCGCGCGTGTTCGCCAAGGGCGACCACGGCGACGAGATCTTCTTCATCCGCTCGGGCACGGTGCGCATCTCGCTGCCGATCGAGGGCAAGGGCCTGCACATCGCGAGCTTCGGCCGCGGGGACTTCTTCGGCGAAATCGCCTTCCTCGACGGCGCGAGCCGCACGGCCGACGCCTTCGCCGAGTGCGACACCGAGCTGTTCGTGCTCTCCCGAAAGGCCTTCGACGCGGTGGCCGGGGCCCACCCCCGGCTCGGCCAGTCGGTGTTCAACGGCCTCGCCCGCGCCCTCGCGCTCCGGCTGCGGCGCGCGGACGGAGAGCTGTCGACGCTCGAGGAGGCCTAGTCCGCGGCCTCGTAGCGCACGAGCGCGATCCACGCGCCGAGGACGGTCATCACCACCAGCGCCGCGACGCTCGCGATCTGCGGGAGGACCGGCACGGGCAGGAGGCCGTGCGGGGGCGGCGCCCCGAGCACGTTGTCGAGGTGCGCGCCCGGCGCGAGCCAGGCCGCCCCGCCCGGCAACATCCGCGTCGGGAGGTCGATCGCGAGCACCATCAGCGCGCGGCTCGGTCGCCCGCTCCTCGCCATGAACGCGGCGCCGACCGCGGTCCACGCCGCGGCGCCCAGCGCCGCCGCCCACGCGGTCCCGAGCACGTCGCGCACCGCGAGCGAGGTGGGTCCGAGCTGCGCCGCGCCCCGCAGGACGGCGACGAGCGCGGCCCCGAGCGGCGCCGCGACGAACACGGCCGCCGCGAGGGTGGTGAGCACGAGGAAGCGGGCCGCGCGCGCCGGCGGCAGCCCCGCGCCGACCAGCCGATCGGCGCCACGCCGGAGCCGGCTCTGACGCGAGAGGAGCAGCACCACGAGCACGGCGCTCGCCACGGGGAAGGTGAGCCCCGACAGCGCCCGCGTGACCGCGCGCCCGAACGTGACCTCGTCGATCCCGCGGAGCGCGGGCGCCGCGAGGAGGCCGGGCGTCGAGAGCGCGAGCGCGATCGCGACGAAGGCGAGGCCGGCGCGGGCGACCGAGACCCGCAGCGTGGTGCGCGCGATCACGCGGCGCCCCCGAGGAGCTCTTCGGCCGACGCGCCGAGGACGGTGAGCGCCTCGATGGCGCGCCCGGCGTGGGCCGCGGCGGCGATGGCGCGCACGACGGCCTGCGGGTCGCGCGCGTGCACCCGCAGCTCGCGCGCCGAGATGGGCTCGAGCGAGGCGATCTGCGGGGCCACCAGCGTGCTCACGAGGAGCTCGCCCGCGAGCTCGCGCGCGCCGTCGCAGACCACGTGGATGGTGCGGGTCACGCCACCCCGCGCCGGGCTCGACCAGGGGAGGAACTGGGCGGGCGTGGTCAGCGCCACGCGACCGCCGCCGAGCAAGTGCGCGGGGGCGGTCGGGTCGCCGTGGGCGAGGGCGAGCAGGGTGTCGAGGCGGTGCGTCGCGACGATCGCCTGCGCGCCGCGGGCCACCGCCGCCTGCGTGGCAGCAATGGCAGCATCGCGGAGGGCGCCGTCGGTGTAGCTCTCGGGGTGGGCGAGCAGCACCACCCGCGCCGTGGCCGGGGCCGCGAGGTGATCGGTCACGGCGAGGCGTGAGCGCTGCAGGGCGGGGACCGTGACGCCGCGGAGCCCCGCGAGCTCGGGCAGCATGGCGCGCACCTCTCCCTCCGACAGGTCGGCGAGCAGCGCCGGGTCGCCGAGCAGCGCGATCTCGCGCCGGAGGCTCGGGTCGTGCGCCGGGTCGCGGCCGTCGACGCGCACCGTGCCGTTGCGTGGTCGCAGGAGCCCTGCGACGAGGCGGAAGATCGTGCGGGCGGCGCGCCCGCCCGCGGGCTCGACCAGGAACGTGAGCGGGCTCCTGGCCTCGAGGCTCAGGCCGCCGAGCACGCCGGGGACGAGCACGGCGCCGAGCGCGATCACGACCGCACCCCGCCCTGGTCGATCGCGGCGCTCGCGACGCGGGTCCCGAAGAAGGACACGACCAGCACCACCGCCGCCCCGGTGGCGCCCGCAGCGAAGCTCGCGCCCCGCTCCGCGAAGAGGGTAGCCTGCAGCCGCTCGAGCGCGAGCAGCGGAGAGACGAGGGCGTGCGCGACCGCGCCGGGAGCGCCCGGCAGCGCACGCTCGAGCGCGAGGCCGAACGCGGCCGACCCGACGAGCACGGCCAGCGCGAGGGGGCGCGAGGTGACGTGGGCCCCGAGCGCGACCGCGCCGAAGCCGAGCAGCGCGCCGCTCGCGACCCCGGTGACGACGCTCGGCAGCACGAGCGACAGCCGCGCGAGCGCGCCCTCGAGGCCGCCGCCGAGTCCCGCGAACACCAGCGACACGAGGATCATGGGCACGCCGACGGTCACCGCGATCATCACCGCGACCCCGACCGCGCGGCCTCGGACCCACGAGGTGAGCGAGACGCCGCGGCGCTCGGCGAGCGCGAGGAGCCCAGCCTTGCGGTCCGACTCCACCGCGGCGAGCCCGGCGAAGGCGAGCGGCAGCGCGACCGACCAGCGGAGGCCCGTGCCGAGCATGGGCACGACCTGCTCGTAGGCGGCCCGCGGCCCGCCGACGATGCGCATGAACACGCCCGCGACGATGGCGAGCGTGGTCGCGACGAGCGCGTCGAACAGCGCGAGCTTGGCCGAGAACCCGTCGAGCGCACGGCCGAGGAACCAGCGCAGGGTCGGGCCGGGCCGCGTCATCGCGCAGGCCGTACAACGGGCAGCGGCGCGCGGCGAGCGATGATAGATCCCGTCCATGCCCCGGTCCTCGCAGGCTCGCGTCACCGTGTTCGCCATCGCCGGCGCTGTCGCTGGCGTCGTCCCCGTCCCCGTCCTGCCCCGCAAGATCGTCGGCGCGCTGCGCGGCGCGATGGCGCACGACATCTGCGCGCAGTACGGCCTCGCGCTCACCGCCGACGCGCGCGAGGTGCTCGCCGACCCCTCGGCGCCGGGCGAGATCCCGGCCGTCGCGCGCGACGCCATCGTGTACTTCGCGGGGCGGCTCGTGCGGCGGCTCTCGCCCTACGCCACCGTCGTGCAGCCCGCGCGCACGGCGTTCGAGACCCTGGCGTTCGGTCGGCTGCTCGACCGCTACCTCGAGCGGCACCGCGGCCAGGGCCCGAACGCGGGCATCGTCCGCATCGACGCCGAGGAGGCGCGCCGCCTGCGCAAGCTCCTCGACCGCGCCGCCGTGCGCGCCATCATGCCGGGGCTCGCGCGCACCCACGCGATGACCGCCGACCCTCCGGAGGACTACCGCTCGAGCCTGCAGCGCGCGCTCGACGGCGCCCTGCTCGGCGCCGCCGGGCTGCCGGAGGTGTTCGGATCGCGGCTCGACGCCGCGATGGACGACGTGGTCGCCGTGGAGGGCCACGGGTGACCGACGCGGGGCTCGCCTACCGCGAAGGGTTCCCCCGCGCGCGTCGCGTCGTCGTCAAGATCGGCTCGCGCACGCTCGCGAGCGACCCCGAGGTGTACGCGCGCCTCGCCCGTGTGATCGCCGCGCGGCCGCCGGGCGGGGTGATCGTCGTGAGCTCGGGCGCGATCGCCCTCGGGCTGCAGGTGCTCGGCTGGAAGTCCCGGCCGCGGGAGATGGCCAAGCTGCAGGCCGCCGCCGCCGCCGGCCAGAGCGCGCTCATGCGCCGCTGGGAGCAGGCGTTCTCCGAGCAGAAGCGCACCGTCGCGCAGGTGCTGCTCACCCACGCCGATCTCGCCGACCGCGCCCGCGCCAACAACGCGCGCGCCGCCCTCGACGCGCTGCTCGAGGCCGGTGCCATCCCGATCATCAACGAGAACGACACGGTCGCCGTCGACGAGATCAAGTTCGGCGACAACGACCAGCTCGCCGCGCTGGTCTCGGCGATGGTCGGGGCCGACCTGCTCGTGCTCCTGTCCGACGTCGCGGGGCTCCTCGACCGCGGGGGCCAGCGGGTCTCCGTCGTGCACGACGTGGAGCGCGAGGCGCTGCCATTGGTCGGGGTCGCGCCCGTCGAGCAGGGGCGCGTGAGCGTGGGCACGGGGGGCATGGCGTCCAAGCTCGAGGCGGCGCGGCGCGGGGCGATGGCCGGCGCGGCGGTCGTGATCGCGGACGCGCGCTCCGCCGACGGCCTGGCCCAGGTGCTCGCCGGGCACGACGTCGGCACCCTGGTCACCCCCGACCGCGACCCGCTCGCCGCGCGCAAGCACTGGATCCTCTTCACCCTGCGGCCGCGCGGCGCGCTGATCGTCGACGCCGGCGCCGCCAGGGCGCTGATCGAGCGCGGGGGCAGCCTGCTCGCGGTGGGCGTGCTCGGCGTGCGCGGCGCGTTCGGCGCGGGCGACGCGGTGCAGGTCCTCGACCCGACCGGCCACGAGATCGGCCGGGGCCTCGCGGCGATCGGCGCCATGGACCTGGTGCGGGTCGCTGGCAAGCGCGGGGCCGAGGTCGAGGCCACCATCGGTCGCCCCCTCGACGCCGTGGTCCACCGCGACGATCTGGTCGTCCACAAGGAAAGCCGGGCCTGAAGACACCATACGGTGTGCGCTTCGCGATTCCCCCGGGCTGAAGCCCGGGGCACCGACAGCACCGCAAGCCCGGGGCCTGGAACCCCGGGCTTCACGCCCTCGATGGCTGGCTGGACGCCATCGCTGCCGACCCAGTGCAGAGGGGAGTTCCGCCCGTTTCACGCGACGTCGAGCCCGGGGTTCATGCCCCGGGCTTCAGCCGCCGTCGGTGCCCCGGGCTTCAGCCCGGGGGAAGCCCGATCTGACGGAGGGCAGCGCCCTCGCGTGACGCGGGAACCTCCCGGCCGTACGCTTGTCTCACCTCCGATGCGCCACGAAGGCACCGCCGCCGCCGTGCTCGCGCTGGGGCTGGGCATCGGCCTCGCCCTGGTGGTCGACCTGTCGTCGCCCCGCAAGGACGGCGGACACGCCTCCACCACGGCCCCCGGCCTGCAGAAGGGCGAAGACCTCGCCACGCGCATGGAGGCTCAGATCGCGGCCGGCGCCCCCGGGGTCGCGCTGGCCCTCGAGGCGAGCGCCCCGCTCGAGGCGCGCAACTCCGCGGCCGTCTCGGCGGCGAGGGCGCGCGCGCAGTTCGAGATGGGCAACGCGCCGGTGGCGCTCGAGACGGTGCGCACCGCCCTCCGCATCTGCGCCGTGACCGAGGGCTGCTCCCACGGCGAGCGCGCCTCGCTGGCCCGGCTCGACCTCGTGTTCGGCGCGCTCGTGGGCGCCGGCATCGTGGATCCCCGCAAGAACCCCGCGCGGGTGGACGAGACCTTGCGCAACCTGCTCCGCCCGGCCGCCTTCACCCGATGACGGACACGGGCCGGTTCCAGGCCGTTTCCACGCTGGGCCGGATTCATACTAGCCTCCGCCGGTGACCGACCCCACCGCCGACGTCCGCGCCCGCGCCCTCCGCGCGAAGGTGGCCTCGCGCGCGCTGCGGACCGCCTCGTCGGCCACCAAGAACCGTGCGCTGCACGCGATCGCCGCGCGCCTGCGGGCCAGCGTCGGGCCGCTCCGCGAGGCCAACGCCGAAGACCTCGTCTCGGCGCGCGCCGCCGGCCTCTCCGAGGCCATGGTCGATCGCCTCACGCTGACCGATGGCGGCATCCAGGGCATCGCCCGCGCGGTCGAGGAGATCGCCGTCCTGCCCGACCCGGTGGGCTCGGTGAGCAGCCTCGTCCAGCGCCCGAGCGGCATCGTCGTCGGTCGCATGCGCGTGCCCCTCGGCGTCGTCGGGATGATCTACGAGTCGCGCCCCAACGTCACGGTCGACGCGGCCGCGCTCTGCCTCAAGTCGGGCAACGCCACCGTGCTCCGCGGCGGCAAGGAGGCGGTGCGCTCCAACGAGGCGCTCCTCGCGTGCGTGCACGGCGGCCTCGTCGACGCGGGGCTCCCGGCCGACGCCGTCGTCGCCGTCCCCCCCCACGACCGCGAGACCACCAAGGCGCTGCTCGGCCTCGTCGGCGTCCTCGACGTGGTGATCCCGCGCGGCGGCGAGGGCCTCGTGCGCTTCGTCGCGGAGCACGCGCGCGTGCCGGTGATCGCGCACTACCAGGGCGTCTGTCACCTCTACGTCGACGAGGGCGGCGACGCGGCGAACGCCTCCGATCTCGTGGTCGACGGCAAGTCGCGGCCCGGCGTCTGCAATGCGCTCGAGTGCCTGCTCGTGCACGAGAGCGAGGCCGCGGGCCTCTTGCCGGCGCTCGACGCGCGGCTCGCCGAGCTCGGCATCGAAATCCGGGCCGACGAGCGCGCGCGGGCCCACATGCCGCACGCGGTGGCGGCGACCGACGGCGACTTCGGCCGCGAGTTCCTGGCGAAGATCCTCGCGGTTCGCGTCGTGCGCTCGTTCGACGAGGCGCTCGACCACATCGCGCGCTTCGGCAGCAACCACACCGAGGCGATCGTGACCCCGTCCTACGCGAACGCCGACCGCTTCCTGCACGAGGTCGACGCCTCGTGCGTGCTCGTGAACGCCTCCACCCGCTTCAACGACGGCGGAGAGCTCGGCCTCGGCGCCGAGCTCGGCATCGCGACGACCAAGCTCCACGCCTACGGGCCGATGGGGCTCGAAGAGCTGACCACCCAGAAGTGGATCGTGTACGGACACGGAGAGCGGCGCGGCTCCGCGCCAAGGAGCTGAGTTTGGCGACGAAGAAGAAGCCCGCGGCGAAGAAATCGGGACGTCCCACCATCGGGTCGAGCCACAAGCGGCCGGCCGGAGGCGGACCGAAGACCGGCGCCAAGCGCCCGGCCCGCGACGGCGCGCCGTCCAAGACTCGCCCCGGCGGCGCCGCAGGGCGCACGCGGCGTACCGACGAGGAGCGCGACGAGCGTCCCTCGGCCAAGAAGTCGAGCCGCCCGAGCGGCGCACGCCCCGGGGCCCGTCCTGGCGCGGGTCGTGCTGGTGGGGATCGTCCGGGGGCCGGTCGCCCGGGTGCCGGTCGTCCGGGCGCAGGTCGCCCCGGTGCCGAGCGTCCCGCGGGTCGTCCGGGTGCGGGTCGTCCCGCCGCGGGTCGTGCTGCGGCCGGTCGTCCTTCGGCCGACAAGCCGAGCGCGGCGCGCGCGCCCAAGAAACCCAAGGGCCTGCGCACCAAGGCGCCGCTGCCCGAGCCCGCGCGCAAGGTCCAGCGTCCGCCCCGCGCGCCGGGCGAGACCGCGTCGGCCGACGTGCTCGCGATCGCGCAGACCGCGGCGCGCGCGGCGTCCGACAAGAAAGCGGTCGACGTGCGCGGCTACGACGTCTCCGGCCGCGTCGACTACGCCGACGTGCTGCTGCTCATGAGTGGGCGCAGCGACCGCCACGTCGCCGCCATCGCCGACGCCATCGAGGCCGCGCTCTCCGAGCAGACCCCGAAGCGCAAGCCGATCATGGTCGAGGGTCGCCCGCAGTCGACCTGGATCGTGCTCGACTACGGCGATCTCGTCGCGCACGTGTTCCAGGAGGAGGCCCGCAGTCACTATGACCTCGACGGCATCTGGACCGACGCCCGGAAGCTCACCTTCGAGCTCTGATCCGGGCGACGCGTTCGAGCGCGGGCTCGCGACGGCGCGGGCTCGCCTCGGCGTGTCCCCCCTCGTCGGCGACACCCGCGAGGCGCGGGCGCGCGCCCTCGCCGAGGCGCTGGTCTCGCTGCGCCGCGCGGTGGAGGCGGGCGTCCTCGGATGAGCGTCCGCATCCTGCCCGCGAGGAGCGTCGACGCGCGTCGGATCGATCCCCCCGTCACGCCGACCGTCGTGCGCATCCCCGCCGAGGTGGTCGAGGCCGAGGCGCGCGCGCGCGCGATCGTCGAGGCCGCACAGGCGTCGGCCGAAGCGGCGCGCGCCGCGGCGGCGGCCCAGGGTCTCGCCGAAGGGCGCGCCGAGGCGGCCGCGCTCCTGCTCTCCCTCCGGGCCGAAGAGGCCGGTCGCGGCGCGCGGTTGACGGAGCTCGTCACCATGGCAGCGGGGGTCGTCGCCGAGCGCTTGCTCGGGGACGCGATCCGCACCGACGACGCCGCGCTGCTCGCCTGGGCCCGCCACTCGCTCGCGGTGTTCTCGCGCGCGCGGCGCGTGCTCTTGCGGGTCCACCCCGAGACCGAGGGGCGGCTGCGGCCGCGCCTCGAGGCCTTGCTGCCGGGTCGGGACACGGTCTTCGAGTTGCTGCCAGATCCTGCCATCGACCCGCTCGCCCTCCTGGTCTCCGCCGAAAGCGGCGAGGCGCGCATAGAGCTCACCGTGCAGATCGAGGCGCTCCTGCGGTCGCTCGCGCCCCTCCTCGCGAGCGAGGTCCGCGGTGGATGACGCCGCGGTGGAGGCCGCCGACGAGGCTCCGTCGAAGCAGCGGATCGGGCTGCCGCTCCTCCTGTTCCTCGCCACCATCGTCACCACGTTCCACGCCGGTAACGCCTTCGTGGAGCACGGCACGCACCCGCTGCGGGGGTGGGTGTTCGCCGTGCCGTTCCTCGGGATCCTCACGACCCACGAGCTCGGGCACTGGGTGCTCGCGCGTCGCCACCGCATCGCGACCTCGCTGCCGCACTTCATCCCGTTCCCGCTCGGGTTCGGCACGTTCGGCGCGGTGATCGGCATGCGGGGGCGCATCCGCACCCGCGACGCGCTGTTCGACGTCGGCGCCTCCGGCCCGCTCGCCGGGCTGCTCGTGGCCATCCCGGTGCTGGTCGTCGGGCTCAAGCTGTCGCGCGTGTTGCCCTCGAGCCCCGGTGGGATCGACGAGGGGCAGTCGCTCCTCTACCTCGCCATCAAGTGGCTCGTCTTCGGCAAGTTCCCGCCGGGCCACGACGTGTACCTGCACCCCACCGCGTTCGCCGGGTGGGCGGGGCTCTACATGACCATGCTGAACCTGCTCCCCATCGGGCAGCTCGACGGCGGGCACGTGGCCTACGCGCTGTTCGGCGAGCGGCAGGATCGCATCGCGCGCCTCGTGCACCGCGCGCTCCTGCCGCTCGCGGTGCTCGTCCCCGCCTACCTCGTCTTCCGCGCGCGCCAGGCCCACGTGCCGTGGGGTGAGGCGTTGAGCCAGGATCTCCCGGGCGGCA
Source organism: Myxococcales bacterium (assembly GCA_016794445.1). Taxonomy (GTDB): domain Bacteria; phylum Myxococcota_A; class Polyangia; order Polyangiales; family JADJMO01; genus JADJMO01. The sequence goes on along the minus strand of JAEUKC010000040.1, from coordinate 3,137 downwards.
TCAACTGGATCATCTGGTGGCTCCTGCTCCGTGCGATGACCCGCCGCGGCAACCACCCGCCGGTCGAGCCCGGCAGCGTGCTCTCTCCGCGGCGTCGCGTCCTCGCCATGGGTACGCTCGTGCTCTTCGTGCTGCTCTTCGTCCCCATCGCCCAGTCGATCCACCGATGAAGCGCTGGCTGCTCCTCGCGGCGTTGCTGGCGACCGGGTGCAAGAAGCACCGCGTCGACGCGGGCGGCGTCCAGGCGGCGACCACGCCCGAGGCCAAGGTGCTCGAGCTCACCCGCGGAGATCTCTCCGTCGTCTACCGCGCCGGCGAGGGCGCGCAGGCCGGCGGGCGCCTCGAGGTGCGCAAGGGCACCGTGCACGCCGCGCCGGTGGTGGTCGATCTGCGGGTCGACGGCGACGAGGCCGCGGTGATCGAGCGCCGGGTCGACGTCGATAACGGCGTCGCCGTGCTGCGCGAGAAGCTCCGCGGCGACGTGGTCCTGACGATCCTCGCGGCCGACGACGGGGCGGCCCTGCGGCTCGTCGGGCCTTCGGGGCGGCGCGCGGTGATGGCGCTCCGCCTCGCGCGCAGCTTCGACCTCACGCTCGACCGCGGCGCGCCGCTGCCGCCGGGCCCGCTCGTCCCATCCACGAAGACGGCCTATTTCGCCCTCGACGGGGGCAGCTCCCACCTCGTCACGGCGGGGCGACCGGCGCTCGACGTGGCCGCCGCCTCGCAGATCGTCGCGACGACGGGCGTCGATGGCGACCGCGCGATCGACCTCTGGGTGGGCCTCGCGCTGGTGCCCGATCTGCGTACGGCGCTCGCGCGCGGGGCGGCGCTGGCGGGCGTCCCCGCGCGTAGTTCGGCGGCGATCGCGATGGAGCCGCGGGACCCGACGACGACCGCGTTCCTCGCCGCGCGCCTCTACGCGGAGGGCCCCGCGGGCGCGCCGCCGATCGTGCTCGATCCGATCCGCGAGTCCGAGCCCACCATGCCGATCGTCGACCTCACGACCCCGCGCATGGTGCTGCCGCTGACCCCGGGCCGCTGGACCCTGCGCGCGACGCGCGGCCCCGGGTTCGGGGTGGGCAAGCGGATCGTCGACGTGAAGGAGGGCGACGCGCTGCGAGTGCCGCTCGATCTGATGCCCGAAGGGGCGGTGCGCGAGCACACGGTCGCCTGCGACCTGCACGTGCACGCGCGCCCGAGCTTCGACGCCAAGCGCGTCTCGTACGAGGACCGCGTGCGCTCGCTGGTGGCGGTAGGCATCGAGTGCGCCGCGGCCACCGAGCACGACGCGGTCGGCGACCACGGCCCCGCGGCCGCCGCGCTCGGCCTCGATCTGCGCGCGATGAAGGTCGTGGAGCTCACCACGCTGAGCCCCGCGTTCGGCCACTTCAACGTCTACCCCTGGCCCGACGGCGCGCCGATCCCCAAGACCAAGGCCACGCTCCCGACCACGCTGTTCGACGCCATGCACGCGCTCCCCGGCGAGCACGTGATCCAGGTGAACCACCCGCGCGCGCTGCTGCAAGACGGGAGCACCATCGGCTACTTCGAGGCGCAGGCGGTCGACAAGAAGACGGGCACGACCCCCGCCAAGGGGTTCCGGCGCGACTACGACGCGATCGAGCTGTTCAACGGCTTCGACCTCGACCGGCCCGCGGCGGTGCACGCGCTGATCGAGGAGTGGATCACCATGCTCGATCGCGGCGAAGTGCACACCGCCACCGGCTCCTCCGACTCGCACAAGCTCACCGTGCCCTGGGCCGGGTTCCCGCGGACGATGGTGGAGGTGGGGCCCGAGTTCCGCCCGAGCGGGCGGCCGATCGCCGCGATCGTCGCCGCGCTCAAGGCCGGCAAGGCGTGGGTGACCAGCGGCCCCATCGTCGACGTGCACGTGGGCGAGGCGGGGCTCGGCGGCGCGGTGAAGGCGCCGTCGAAGGCGCGGGTCGTGGTGCACCCGAGCAGCTGGCAGTCGGCGCCGCGGGTGTGGGTGCGGCTCGGCCCGAAGGTGATCGCCGACGCGACCCTCGCGCTCGATCCCCTGCGTGGCTACGCGCTCGAGGTGCCGGTGCCCGAGGTCGACAAGCGCACCGCGCTGGTGGTGGTCGTCGAGACGGAGGTCGTCGGCGACGGTGTGGGCCTCTTCGGGTTCCGGCGCGCCATCGCCTTCACCAACCCCGTGTGGATCGACCCCCGGAGCAAGCCATGACCGTCGCCGGATTCGTGCTCGCCGCCGGGCTCGGCACCCGCATCTCCGTGCTGAGCGTGCGCGTGCCCAAGCCGCTCTTGCCGGTCGGGGACACGACCCCGCTCGCCGCGGCCGTCGCGCGCCTCTGGGACGCGGGTGCGCGCACGATCGTGGCCAACGCCGCGCACTTGCCGGAGCAGGTCGTCGCCGCGGGGCTGCGGCTCGGGATCGAGGTGGTGGTCGAGAGGGATGGCCCGCTCGGCACGGCGGGTGGCCTCGCGCACGCGCGCGGTGCGCTCGGTGGTGGACCGGTGTTGATCTGGAACGGCGACGTCGTCGCGGATCTCGATCCGGCGCCGCTGGTCCCCGCGGGTCCCGAGCTCGCGCGGCTCGCGGTGCGCGACGTCGGCGCCGCCGGCACCGGCAACGTCGGGCTCGACGCCGACGGGCGCGTGGTGCGGCTGCGCAAGCTGTCGTTCGGCGTGGAAACCCGAGGCGCGCACTACGCCGCGGTGATGGGCCTCTCGCCGGAGGGTGTTCGAGGAGCGCCGACGCGCGGGTGTCTGGTGGGTGATCTCTTGATCCCCGCGATCGCTGCTGGCGCCGACGTTCGGGCCGTGGTGACGAGCGGGTCGTGGCACGACATCGGCGACCTCGCGAGCTACTTCGCCGCCAACCTCGCGCGCCCCTACGTGTCGCCGATCGCCCGGGTGACGCCGGGGATCGACGTGCGCCGCGTGGTGCTCGGCGACGAGGCGCTGGTGGGGGGCTACGGCCTCCTCGACGAGGTGGTGGCGTGGCCGAAGGCGCGCCTGATGGCCCCCCTCCGCCGCGCGATCGTCACGCCGGATCAGGTGCTGGAGGTCTGATCACTTCACGTGGGTGGCCCACCACGCGGCCACCTCCGGGCTCGCCGCGAAGCCGCGGGCGAGGACGAGGCCGTGGGTGCGCA
>JAEUKC010000036.1:0-10395 GCA_016794445.1 Myxococcales bacterium | reverse complement strand
ACGACCGCGGCCGCGAGGCCGAGCGCGCGGAGCTTGGCCACGGTCCACGCGGCGTACCCCTGCGGAGCGATCGCGACGCTCGGAGCGAGCGGCGTCGGCCGGGCAGGACGGGGCAGGGCGGGGACCTCTTTGCGGCGCATGCCCGGACAACGGCGCGGTGGACGCGGGCTTACACGCTCTCTCGGGTCGCCGTCGGCCTCCTCGCGTTGCTCGGTGCACCGCTCGCGACGTCGGTCACGGGCTCGCCCCGCGCCGCCGCGTCGTTCACCCTCGTCGCCCTGTTCGTCCTGCTCGCGTTGCGGCTCGCCCCGCGCGGGTGATTCGGCAGACCTCGACCTCAGTGCCGCGGGAACAGCTGGATGCGGGGCTGCGTCTTCTCGGGGTCGTGCCGGGGGACGTTCCGCGTCCGCGGCGGCGGCGGGGTCGACGTCCGCGGCGGCGGGGGCGGAGCCGACGAGGCCCGCCGCGCGATCGCCGCGAGCAACGCGTCGGGATCGATCGCCGGCTCGATCACGCGCACCGCCGAGGCCTCGCGCCGGGGCTTGGCCTCCGCGCCGAGCGCGCGCTGCACGAGGTCGAGCACGCCGAGGAGCTCGGGCATCGGCACGTGCTGGACGATCGCGTCGGGGGTCACGAGGGCGAGCTCCTGCTTGCTCGTGAACACCTCGCCGGCGCGCTCGCGCGCGAGGCGGGCCTCGTCGACCGCCGCGCGGAGGGCCAGCGGGATCCGCGTCTGCCAGACCGCGGTCGGGATCGCCGCGCGCACCTCCCACGCCGACAAGAGAGGCGTGCGCCGGAGGCCGCGCGCGCTGCGATCGGCGAGCGCGCTCGCGAGCAGCGCCCCGACGATGCCCGCGGTCTCCGGGTCCTCGAGGGGCATCCGTTCACGCGCACGCCGGAAGAGCTCGGTCGCGGGGCCGTACACCACCAGATCGAACGGATCGAAGGCCTCCTCGAACTGGCGCGCGCTGACGTCGCCGTCCTCGACAAACGCCTCGACGAGCTCGGCCTGGAGCTGCGGCGACTTCTTGCGCGCCGCGCGGAGCGGCAGCTGCGTGAGCGTGGCCACGACGTGCGCCCGCAGGTCCGGTCGATCCCTGAGCCACTGGAGGCGCTCGCGTGCCCCGAACGCGGCCCGCAGGTCCTCGGCCGACCACCAGGGGAGCTGGCGCTTGCGCAGGTGGACCAGGAGCTCGGCCACGACCTGCAGGCCGACGTGCTGCTCGAGGTGCAGCTCGGCCTCGCGGCGCAGGGTCACGTCGTCGGTCTCTTCCTGGGCGCGGTGGATCAACGGTTCGCTCAAGGCACACCTCCGCGCGGCGCCTTCGCAACGGACGGGCCATCCGAGGAAACGTGCAGATTTGATTGTTTGCGCAGATCCGCGGTTGCGCGAATTGCGCAGGACCTTTCTCGACCGGCGATCGAGGCTCAGATCACCCGCAGCGCGCGCTTGCCGTCCTTGCGGCGCGCGATGGCGCCGATCGCCTTCGCGTCCGTGCGCAGCGCGGGCACCTGCAGCTCGCCGCTCCGGATCTTCGCGGCGAGCAGGTCGGCGTCGATGCCCATGCGGCCGTAGAACCAGCGCAGGAACACCGGATCCAGGTCCGCGAACAGCGACTCGGCCATGCGGTCGGCGATGCGGGCGGTGGTCTTCTCGTGCCAGCACTGCACACCGCCCGCGACCTGCAGGCTCCCCGTCTCCGCGCGGTTGGCGCACGCGCAGCTGGCCGCGCAGCGGAACTTCTCCGCGCACGTCGCGCACTCCTCGTTCACCGCGTGGCGGTCCTCGCCGATGTCGGGGCGCAGGCACGCGACCTTGGGCCGCTCGATCCCGGTGGACACGTGACCGACGCGATCGTCCGGACGATCGTCCTCCGCGACGAGCCGCTCGCACGGGTAGAGGTGCCCGTCGGGGGACACCGCCACGAACCCATCGCCGAGCTTGCACTTGTCCTCGTGGCCGAGCCCACCCTTGAGCGCGGCGAGGATCTTGTTGTCGAGCGTCGACACGCTCACCGTCCGCCCGGCGCGCATCCAGCGGGCCATCGCGTCTGCCGCGCGCTCGAGGCCCGATTCCCACGTCGCGAGCGCCTCGTCGTCCCACGCGGCCTCGTAGCAGGGGTTGAGCGACACGCGGGGCACGCCGGCCTCGAACAGGTACTCGACGCTCTCCCCGAGGAACGGCGCGCTCTTCGGGGTGACCACGCTGATCGTCTCGAACGGCTGGCCGGCCTCGACCAGGAGGCGCAGACAGCGCTCCACGGCGTCGAAGCTCGAAGCACCGCCCATCTGCGGGCGGTTGACCTCGTGCGCCGCGCGCACCCCGTCGATGGAGAGCGCGATGTAGAAGTCGAGCGCGTAGAGGCGGCGGATGGCGTCGGCGTCGAGCAGCGTGCCGTTGGTGGTCACCGTCTGGACGAGCTTGGTGCCCTGCGCCTCGGCGCGGCGTCTTGCCTCGGTGGCCACCTCGAGCAGCAGCGGCAGCTCGAGGGTGGGCTCGCCGCCGAAGTATGAGAGTTGCACCGCCGCCGGGCCGTGCGCGAACGCGAGGTCGAGCGCCTGATCCGCGGTCTCGCGCGGCATGCGCTTGCGGAACTTGGCGCCCGTGTAGCAGTAGCTGCAGCCGAGGTTGCAGTCGTGGGTGAGGACCAGCGACACGTCCATGGCCGAAGCCTACGGCCGAAGGCCGCGAACGATCCAAGTGAACGGAGCGAGCCGGAGGCGAGCGCAGTGAACGGCGGCCGCCTCCACGGGCGGCCGCTCCAGCAACCAGAACGCCCCGGGTGGGGCGCATCGGCTGCGTCCGGCGCTACGCCGTGCATGGGAACCGACGGCGAAACCGGCGAATCCGCCCCAGATGCGCGTGGCCCTCGCGTTGCTAGGTGGGGGTCAGGAGGGTCCCATGAACAAGATCCTGATCCGGTCCTACAGGGTCGACGCCGAAGGCGATCTGCTCGTTCACGCGCAGAAGGGCACCGACCTGAGCAAGTACTACGAGGACGTCCCGCGCGACCGGCACGCCATGCAGGCCGACGCCTTCCTCGACGTCTATCGCTACGACAACGGCGAGCTCGTGTGGTCCGCCTCCCCGAACGGCCACGACCCCAAGTCGGCGGCCTCGCTCAAGCTCTTGCTCGACGCGTTCGTTCGCGACGTCAGCCTGCAAGAGGGCTCGCCTCGCGCGTTCTAGCGGCGCTCGTGCTCTTCGCTCCCGCGGCCGAACCGGAAGGCGATCAAGGTCGCCACGATCGACAGCGTCATCGTCAGGTAGAAGCCGGGACCCCAGTGGTACTCGAACGGTAGCCCCTTGACGACGATGCGCGTCGGCCGCGAGAGCAAGAACCCGCACCACATGGCGGGCATGAACGCGAGCGTGACGAGCGCCACGCGCGCGCCGAGCATCTTGCGCACCGTCCGCCGCGTGAGCACGGCCGGGAACAGGATGAGCCACGAGGTGAACGTCACCCAGAAGTAGCTCTGCTTGCGCGCGAGATCGTGCGCGTCGAACTTCTGCGGGAACGGTAGCGTCTGGATGGCCCATGGCAGGTAGAAGGCGGCGAGCCCGGCGAGGGCGAGCACGAGCAGGATGCCGCGACCGCGCGAGAAGTCCTTCCACGAGAGCATCTCGGCGTCGGCGATCGGCTGGTGGCGCTCGAGGGGCATCGCCGCAGCCTCCTCGTGGGTGAGCCGATCGGCCTCGTCGGAGGGCGGGAGGTCGACGATGTCGCGGACCGCGATGCCGCACTCCGGGCACACCCGCGTCTCCTCCGCCACGAACATCTCGCGGCAGAACGGGCACGCCGTCAGCCCCGACCCCTTCGCCATCCCCGCTCCGTACAGCAGCCCCGCCGTTGCGCCCATGGAAAGAGCGACACCAGGGCCCCCGTGAGGTTCCCGCACCCCTCAGGGCAGCAAGGCTTCGACCGGCACCGCGAGGGTCCGTGCGCCGAGCGTCAGCTCGAGGGTCTCTCCGACGCGGAGCACGGTCCTTCTTGCTGTTGCGGCCGCCCGTGGAGGCGGCCGCGGTTCCCTACGCCCGCCTCGCTCCGCTCACTTCTCGCGCAGCACCACCGAGTAGTTCGCCACTGCGGCGCGGTCGTCGAGCAGGTTGCCCGGGGGCTTGGCGCCACCGGGGATCGTGCCGGTGTTGTCGAAGACGATCCAGTAGACGCCCTTGCCGGTGACATCGAGCTGGAACTGCTCGTTCTGCTTCACCACGGCCTGCTGCAGTGGCTTGCTCGGGGGCGGGGTGACCTCGCCGACCGTGAGGTACTTCTCGATCCACGGCTTGACCGCGCTGTCCTCCATCACGAGGACGTTCATCGCGGGGGCGCCGTCGATCTTGCCGGTGACCGTGAGGATCTGTTCGGCCTCGTCGATGCTGAACGGCCCGAGGAAATCGCGTTGTTGCTCGTGCACCTCGGTGCGATCGTTGACCAGCACGAGGCCGCCCTTCACCTGGTAGGAGACCTTGGGCCAGGTGCCGAGCTGCACGATGCCGGCGCGGAAATCGGTCTCGCTGTCGGGGCGGCGCCGCACGGTGAAGCCGTCGCGCAGGCGCTCGTTCATCAGCTGCTTCGCGTACTTGTCGCCGAAGCCCGTGAGCTGGTTGGCCATCGCGGGGAGGGTGGACTCGATGACCTTCAGCTGGAAGTTGGTCTGGACGAGCTGCTTCGTGCGGAAATAGGCGTAGAGGTCGTCCCCCGACATGAGGAAGTCCTGGTCGTACTGGATGCTGGCGCTCGCCTCGAAGGTGACCTTGTGGACGACGCTCGCGTAGGTGTACCCGACACCGCTGAAGCTGATGACCAGGTCGCCGTTGGGGGCGGTGGTCTGGGTGCACGACCGCGGGAAGAACCGCCCGTTGGTCGGGTTGGTCGCGGCGCCGCTCGTCTCTCCACCCTCGCGCAGCGCGGTCGTGCGCATCATCATCTCCTTGCAGGCTCGGTCGAGCGCGAAGGACATCATGCCGCGGCGTAGGGATTTGTTGGCCGGATCGTTGATGGTGCCGCTCATGAGCGAGAGGCCGGCCATGCCTGCGCGCTCGCAGGAGGCGCAGCCGGTCCCCGAAAGAGCGGCCAGCGCGAGCAGGGTGGCGAAGGCGCCCCGCGCACCCCATCCCACCTTTCGTGAACGATCGCCCCGCTTTCGGGCACTTCCTGGCATGGACGAGGCCGGAAACGTGGAACGGGGAGAGCCCACGGATGGGCCCGACGGGGGGGTGATGACCTTCATGCGGCGGTTCCTTGCATGCAGCCGGCTTGCCGACCGTAAGGTTCGGGGGTTTCTGCCCGTTGGACGGGCAGGTGTGTCCAGCTCTTCACGGCGATGTATCCTAACCCGCCCTGCGTCGTCGAACGTCTGGAACCTCGCATGAGTCTCGGCCCCGGCATCCTCGTCAACGGCAAGTACCGGCTGGTCCGCAAGCTGGGCGAGGGGGGCATGGGCACCATCTTCGAGGCCCGGCACGAGTTCCTGGGCACCGAGATGGCGCTCAAGTTCCTGCACCCGGCGCTCTCGAGCCGGGCGAACGTCGTCGCGCGGTTCGTCCAGGAGGCGCGGGTCAGCGCCAACATCCGCTCGCCCCACGTGGTCTCGGTGGTCGACGTGGACCAGTCGCCCGAGGGCCTCGCGTTCCTCGTGATGGAGCTCCTGCACGGCGAGCCGCTCGCCGCGCGCCTGTCCCGCGAGCCCACGCTGCCGCTGCCGCTCGCCTGCACCATCACCGTGCAGGTGCTGCTCGCGCTCGAGGTCGCCCACAACCACGGCGTCGTCCACCGCGACATGAAGCCGGAGAACGTCTTCCTCACCGACGCCCCCGACGTCGCGGGCGCGACGAGCGACGGCCTGCTCGTGAAGATCCTCGACTTCGGCATCGCCAAGCTGCGCACGCTCGGCGAGGTGAAGGCCCAGCTCACGCGGCCTGGCGTCGTCATGGGCACGCCCGAGTACATGGCGCCGGAGCAGGTGTTCGCGGCCGACGCGGTCGACGCGCGCGCGGACATCTACGCGGTCGGCGCCATGCTGTTCGAGATGCTCGCCGGCCAGCGCCCGATCCCGGGCGAAGACGCGCGCGCGATCGCCGCGCAGGTCATGTCGGGCCAGACGCCGCGCCTCGACAAGATCGCGCCGCGCACGCCCCAGCCCATCGCCGACGTGGTGGCCATCGCGCTCGCCGCGCAGCCGACCGACCGCTTCTCGAGCGCGGCGGCGATGCGCAAGGCGCTCGTGCACGCGGCCCGCGAGTCCGACGTCACCCTCGAGGTGCCGGCCACCGCGCCGCGCACCCGCGCGAACCTCCCCGTGGCCGACGTCGTCCTCGGTCACGCGGGCCTCGGCCTCGCGCCGCCGGCCATGCTCGGCCCCGGCGATCCCGCCGCGATGGCGGCCTACGACGCGAAGATGCGCGGCGTGCTGCCCAAGCAGCTGGGCGTCGGGCACGTGGGCGTCGCCGCTGCCGCGTTGCCGCCCACCAACGGCGCGGCCTCGCCGCCCGTGGCGCTGCCCGCGCTCGCGTCGATGGGCGGTGCCCCCGCGGTGCCGGGGGTGCCGTCGCCGCCAGAGGTCGCGCCGGTGATGTCGCCGATGCCGCCACCGGTCCAGCTGGTCTCCTCGCCGCCGCCGATCCCGGCCGTCGAGCCGCCGCAGCGCTCGCCGTTCGACCCGGTGCCGGTGCACCGCGGCACGGCCGCGATGGCCGCGTTGCCTCCGAACGACGACCACACGGGCACGCTGGCGGCCATGCCCTCGCCGTATGCCCCTCCCTACGGCGACCTGGGCTCCCCGCTGGGCTCCACGTTCCCGAGCGGCACCGCGCACGGCGCCCTCCCGCCGGTCCCCCCCACGCCGACCGACGGCTACGCCATCGAGAGCCGGTCGAACCGCCGGGTGCCGTGGCTGCCGATCCTGGCGGGCGTCAGCGTGGTCGCGGCGGTCGCCTTCGTGATCGTGTGGGTGGCCCAGCCGAGCCGTGGTACCGCCGCTCCTCCGCCGGCGCCCACCGAAGAGGAGCCGGCCCCCACCAAGAAGAAGCCCAAGCCCACCGTGGACGAGCCCGAACCCCCGGTCGCGTCGACGGGCAGCGTGAAGCCTCCCGCGACCACCGTGCCCAAGCCCCCGACCTCGTCCACCCCCAAGCCGCCCGCGAGCGGCAGCGCGAGCAACAAGATCCCCCCGTTGCCCTCCGGCTTCCCGTCGACCTTCCCGTCGACGTTCCCCAGCACCTCGGCCACGCCAAAGCCGAGCGGCACCGACATCATCACGATCCCGCTGCCGTGGCCCCCGCCGTGACCGATCCGCACGCGCCGAACCTCAACGAGGCCACCATCACCGCCGACCGCGCGCGCCCCGTCGACGGGCTCGTGCGCGAGGCGCTCGACGTCCCCTGGAGCGTCGCGCGCGACCTCGTCCGCCGCGGCAAGGTCACCGTCGACGGCAAGGTCGTCCTCGACGCCATCACCCGCGTGAAGAAGGGCGGTGAGGTCAACATCCAGCCCAACGCCGTGCGCCGCGACGAGGCGCGTTTCCCCGAGGAGCGCATCGTCTTCGTCGACCCCCACCTCGTCGTGGTCGACAAGCCCTCCGGCATCTCCACCATCCCGTTCGACGAGGGCGAGCGCGGCACGCTCGAGGAGCTCGTGCGCCAGTACCTCGTGCGGCGCCACGGCCACCCACGCCACGCCTCGCTCGGCGTCGTGCACCGCATCGACAAGGAGACGAGCGGCCTCGTCGTCTTCGCGCGCACGTTCGCTGCGAAGAAGGTGCTCTCGTTCGCCTTCCGCGAGCACACCATCGAGCGGCGCTACCTGGCCATCGTCCACGGCCAGCTCCGCACCGCCTGCACGTTCGACTCGATGCTGATCGAGGACCGCGGCGACGGCCTGCGCGGCAGCGTGAAGGACCGCATCCCGCGCAACGCCCAGCGCGCCATCACCCACGTCGAGCCGCAGGCGAGCTCCAACGTCGCGAGTCGCGTCGCGTGTCGGCTCGAGACCGGTCGCACGCACCAGATACGCATCCACCTCTCCGAGGGCGGCCACCCGCTCGTCGGCGATCGCGTCTACACGCGCGACCACCTGCGGGCCGGCCGCACGCTGCTCCAGGCGCCGCGCATGATGCTGCACGCCGAGGTGCTGGGCTTCGACCACCCGGTCACCGCGGCGCCGCTCCGCTTCGTGCGCCCACCGCCCGCCGACTTCGTCGCGAGCGACAAGAAGCTGGTCGGCGCATAACCAGAATGCAAGACGCCCTCTTCCGTGAGGAAGAGGGCGCCAGCACCGTCACCTCGGAGCGGAGGTCACTCCGCGTCGCTTCACTCCGCGTCCGGCGTGACCGCGGCGGCCGAGAGCCGGCTGAACGAGCCGTGGTCGGCGTGGGACACGCGCGCCCCGACGACCTTGCGGAAGGCGTTGATGCAGCGGGTGTTCTCCTCGGGCGAGCCGACCGAGATGCGGAAGTACCCGGTGCCGAGGTGGTGGGTGGCGAGGGTGCGGACGAACACGCCCTCGGCGAGCATGCCCTTGACGATGGCGTCGCCGGTGAAGCCGGTGCCGGCCGCGTCGCAGAGGACGAAGTTGCCGTCGGTCGGGACCACGCGGACCCCGGCCACGCGACCGAGCTCGCGCTCGAGCCAGGCGCGACCACGGCGGACCGTGGCGAGGCGCTCCGTCTGCTCCGCCTCGTCCTCGAGCGCGGCCTGGGCGGCGGCGAGGGTGATGATGCTGACGTTCCACGGCAGCTTGGCGCGGGCCATCAGGCGGGCGACGGCCGGGTGGCTGAGCGAGTAGCCGAGGCGGAAGCCGGCGAGGCCGAACGCCTTCGAGAACGTGCGGAGCACGATGGCGTTGGGGAACTCGGCGCAGAGACGCGCGAGGGTCTCGGCGCGGTGGTACGGGTCCTGGCCCGAGAACTCGTAGTAGGCCTCGTCGAGCACCGTGGGCAGGCCGAGGGCGAGGAGGCGGCGGATGGTCGCCTCGTCGAGGTTGCTGCCGGTCGGGTTGTTGGGCGTGCAGAGGAAGAGCACCTTGGTGCGCTCGGTGACCGCGCGGAGGATGGCGGGCACGTCGAACCCGTCGGCCGTCATCGGCACGAGGACGGGGATGCCGCCGACCACGCGGGTGCGGGCCTCGTACATCGAGAAGGTGGGCACGTTGATGAGCACCTCTTCGCCGGGGGCGACGAAGGTGCGGATCACGAGGTCGATCATCTCGGTCGCGCCGGCGCCGAGGATGACGCCGTCGGGCTGGACGCCGTTGCGGGCGGCGAGCTTCTCGCGGAGCGCACGGGCCGAGGTGGGGTAGCGGTTGCCGAGGCGGGCCGCGTCGACCACGGCCTGGATCACGCGCTCGGAGGGCCCGAACGGCGACTCGTTCGACATCATGCGGGCGACGCCGTCCATCGCGGAGGCGAGCTCGAGGTGGTCCTCCTTGTAGGGGGCCGCGCCGCGCACCCAGCTCGGGGCGAACTGCTCGATGGCCTCGGGGTCGATGACCGCGCCAGCCGTGGGCTCGTCGCCGAGATCGTCGCCCCACACGCGGACCATGGCCTCGGCGCGGGCGTGCGCCTCGGGCGTGTCGACGTCGATCCAGCGGGCCTCGCCGGCGTCGACGGTGACGAACTTGCCGCTCGCCGAGAGGGCGCGGACCCCGTCGGAGAGGGAGCAGTCGCCGCGCTGGGCGAACACCTTGGCGAGCTCGGCGCCGAGGGCGGCGTTGATGCGGAACACGCCGGTGTCGATCGCGTCGTAGGACTCGATTTCCTTGCCGATGTTGGCGATCTTCACGCCGTCGAGCTTGACCTTGGTGGCGTCGTCGAGGTCGAAGCAGCGCTCGATGTCGCGGTCGACCGCGAGGGCGTTGGCGCCGCGGAGGTCGGCCTCGCGGAGGCGGCGGACGATCTCGGGGGCGTAGAGGTGGTCGGCCATCGACAGGATGCAGTCCTGGTCGAGGTAGGCGCGGGCCTTGAGGAGCGAGACGCCGTTGGCGCCGGTCTCCCAGGTGTCGTTCTCGACGAAGATCAGCTTGAGGGCCAGCGTGGGCTCGGCGAGGAGGGCGCGCTTGATCTGGTCGCCGCGGTAGCCGACCACGACCACGGCCTCGGTGATGCCCTCGGACTGCAGGGTGCGCAGGATACGGACGAGCAGCGGAACCCCGGCCACGGCCTTCAGCGGCTTCGGGAGGGTCTCTCCCATCACGAGGCGGGAGCCTCGACCAGCCGCGAGGATGATGGCTCTCGCGCACTTACCACTGCGCGAGATGAGGCTACGGTCGGTCATGGAAGCTCCTGAAGGGCGGCTCGTTATCATGCTGGGCACCGAACTGCCAAACGAATTGCACGAAGAATTCACTGTTGCTGCACGACGGTCACACTGTGCCCCTGCGGCACACCCCCGCTCTC